>CADBEI010000001.1:0-19963 GCA_902793695.1 uncultured Pseudomonadota bacterium
CGATGACTTGAATAACAGTTTGCCCGATTTTATCCGCTTGCACAAAGGTTTACTCTATACGGTTGAATTTGTTGACGATTTTTCGGTGGTAGAATCCGCACAAGAATTCTTAAATTATTTCAATGCCGTTAAGGCTGCGATTATGAAAATTGAAAAAATCTGTGTGGCCAATCCGCTGATGAGTTGGCAACCGGCAATACGCCAACAGCATCAAATGCTGGAAAAAGAGTTATCGCAATGCTATTATCTGTCTTGCAAAATGTAACCAAAAGATCCGTTGCTGATTGCAACGGACCTTTTTTATATTTAAAAACACCGTTCACCTTTTAAAAACACCGTTCAAGGTGCTTTATCACTGCTTATTCCAAATAGCTGATATGCAACATTGTTACCGGTTTTATATCGGTTGCCGCAAAAACACGGCGGCGAATCTGTCCGCGAATAAAATCCTCAAGTTGGGCTCTGTTTTCGGTTTCGGAACATTTTTTTGCCGCCAACGGCCGTACTTTTTCCAAAATTTCTTCAGCCAATTTATTCCACTCGTTTTCTTCCAAAATATCGATAGAACTCATTTGTAAATCCAGCAATTCTTTACCTTTTATCACCGCACTGATAAATAAAGAGCAATTATACGCAATACGTCGCCTGTTCTTAATCAATTGCGAACCGAGCGGCACCGAACGTCCTCGATCCAAACCCAAAATATCGGTCGGTACAATCTCCACACATTCAATATGCTTATCTTTAAGCAGACACAAATCGCCGTTGCGCGTGGAGAAAACTTCATTAATTCCGCAACTGAGCGCAAATCTCTTGTGCTCGCGAATAAACTTCTTATCGCCGTGCACCGGCAGCACAATCGCCGGTTTCAACAGCTCGTACATACGTTTCAAATCGGTTTTGGTCGGATGCCCCGAAGTATGTACCAAATCCGTTTCTTCGGTAATAATCGTAGCACCCTGCTCTGCCATTTTTTCCTGCATACGCTCGATTTTGCCTTCGTTCCCCGGAATAATTTTGGAAGAAAAAATCACCGTATCGTTTTTATCAAGCTTTACATACTTGCTTTCGCCATTGGCAATCAAGCTCATCGCACTGCGATAATTTGCCTGTGAGCCGGTACAAATATACATCACTTTGTCACTCGGAATATCCTTGCCTTCTTCAATCGAATATACCTTCGGCAAATCGGCAAAATAGCCGCAATCGCGAGCAATCTGAATATTGGTCAACAACGTGCGTCCCAACAGCACCGGTGTCCGATTCGCCGCCACCGCCGCCAATATCAGACTCTCGAGTCGCACCATATTGGAGGCAAAACAGGTTACCAACAAACCGCCCTCAATCTGCGGTACCATTCTGATTAAGTTCTCGCGCACATCGGATTCGGACGGCAATTTTGCATCCAACATAACGTTAGTGGAATCGCAAACCAGCATATCCACCCCCTCGGCGGCAAAACGTCGCAATGCCGCAAAATCCGTCTGCACCATAGAAAGTGCTTCGTCATCAAAACGCCAATCGGTCGCGTGCATTATGTTGCCGTATTCGGTGCGAATTGCCAAAGCGCAGGTTTGCGGCACGGTATGCGCCACCGGTATAAATTCCACGCTGAAATTTTCCACCTCTACCACTTTGTTTTGATTTACCGAAATCAGCGGCACCGTATCCGCCATTTTAAATTCATTCAAGCGCTCTTTAATCAATCCGAGTGTAAAATCCATCGCATACACCGGACATTGTAAATGCGGCCAAATTTGCGCAATTGCTCCCAGATGATCTTCATGCCCGTGTGTAATAAACAATCCTTCAATATCATCTTTGTATGCGTCCAAAAATTCCGGCGAAGCATAAGCCAAATCCATCCCCGGATACTCGTCCATCAAAAAGCCGTAACCGGCATCAACCACAATCATTTTGCCGTTGCAAATATACACATACATATTCATTCCGATATCATCGGCACCGCCGAGCGGCAGAAAATAAACACCTTTTTCCTTAAAATCAGCCATTTTTTACCTCTGTATAAAACACATCACCTGCTAAAATTTTTTGTTTCTTATCTCCGATTTGCAAAATCAAATCGGCATTTTCATCAATTCCTTCAAAAATTCCTTTTTGTTCCTTATCATTTTGCCGTACCGTGATTTTTTCACCGATACCTTTGGCATTTTGCAACCAATCAAGGCGCAACTCGGTAGCATCACGCTTAATATTTTTTGCAAACGCCGGCAGATATTGCCGCAAAAAATCCTCGGCATTCACTTCTATTCCCGCTTCGCGCAACGAGGTTGTCGGATACAACATCTCCGCTGAATTCGGGCTTTGCTCCACATTAACGCCGATACCTATAATCATGTACTCACCGGTTGCTTTTTCCAGCAACATTCCGCTGACTTTGGCATTGTTGAGCAACACATCATTCGGCCACTTAATCCGCACATTCGATTCGGGTGCAAAAAAACGGATTGTTTCTACCAAACCGAGTGTCGCCGCCATAATCAACATTCCCAATTCCTTGAGCGGAAATTCGATTAATATTGAGAAAAACAAATTCCCTTCCTGACTTTGCCACTTTCTGCCACGCCGACCGCGCCCAGCCGTCTGTCGCTTTGCCGTGATTACCAAACGCTTCCCCGCAACATCGGCAGCATATTCGGCGGCCACATCATTGGTGCTCCCGACTTCTGCAAATTGCACAATTTCAAAACCGGCAATCATCATAAGAACAGCGCCTCCAGCATTGTCCGAAAACCGAAAATCAGATAGCGCGGTTGCAACGCAATCACTATCATCAGTGCCATATTCAGAAAAATCGCCGTATAAATTCCGACATCTGCCCTGTCAAACGAAGTGCGCTTGTCTTCAAAATACATAGTGCGCACAATTTGCAAATAGGCATAACCGAGAATCGTCATCATCGACAACAAATATATCAACTGATAAAAATGGTGGTGCAGTGCCAAATAGTTCAAAGAGGAAAATACCCCCAAAAATCCCAAAAACGGCGGCAACCCCAACAACGAAAACATAAATATCAGCAACATTGCCGAAATATACGGCCGCTTTTGCGCCGCTCCTTCAAATTCGCTCAACATAAACAAATATTCGCCCTTTTTCTTGAGACCGAACAGACAAACGCAAATTCCATACATTGTCAGCAAATATACAAGGAAATATACAAATCCGGAATTAACCGCGTTTAAAGTAAATTTACGTAACGTGAGCAACACTATTCCCAAATGGCACACCGCACCATAGGCAAAAATTTTGCGAATATTCTGCCCGCTGCAGGCTCCGATTGCGCCAAACCCGACCGAAAGCAACGCCACCGCCATATAAAACAGCCGCAACTGCCCCAAAACCGGTGTCAGCATACCGACATTCAATTGTATAAAACCACCCCAAACCGCACTTAACGGCACAAACAGGAAATAAGCAAATACCGGCAAAGTCACTCCGCCGAGAATCTCCGTAGAGCAAAAATGCAAAGGAGCCAAACCAAGCATCAATATAAATACCGCAATCGTCATCCCGACCGCTGCAAACAACAACCAATCACTTTTACCGATTTCCAGCACCGTGCGTAAGTTTGCGTACATCAGCGAACCGCCTTTTTCATAAAAAATAACCGCGGCAACAGCTAACAAAATCATAGCTGTAATTGCCGTAAACAGATACAGTTTACTGCCAAAATCGACTTCCTTTTTGCCGTTGCCCTGTTTCAGCAAAACATAATTACTTATCAACAAAGTTGTACAACATACCGCTGTCAATACAAAATTGACCGAACTTATCAGCAAACTTCCGCTTAAAACCGTTAAAAACAAACATCCGCAAAAAACGTGAGCCGGCAGGTTCATTGATGCAAACCACTTGCGTGTCGGATAAAACAGCGCCATTGCCGCGCCGTAAAGCATACAATCAAACAGCAGTGTAAATTTATTGCCGACCGTCAACCCCACCACCGTCGTCTTATTATAGAAAATAACCGCCAACACAAAACTCAACAACAACATAATCCGGCTAAAGCGGAAACAACCGTATGTATCCTCTTCATCACGCTCACCGAACATCAGTACCAAGAGCGCTATCAACAAAACCGTCACAGGCGAAAAATAAATCAAACTCTCTAACATTTCGCCTCCTTAAAAAACAAACCATAACGGATTGAAAAATGATAAAAACAACAGAACAATCAACACCAGAAAGAAGCCGGTTTTTTTCTCGGAAATATCTTCTATTTCGTTTTCTGCCACATACGTCTGCGACAAATTACGCATCACAAACAGTTCATAGGCTAATGATGTTGCAATCAGAGTTATTGCCATCATCACACCGATTCCGATGGCAAAATTTTCCCTAAACAGAGCCGATATTAAAACAAAGTTATTCCAAAACATTGAAGAAATCGGCAAACCAACCGCAACCAATACAAAAAACGTAAACAAACGTGCTCTTTTAGGCATATATGCCAATATCCCGCGCGAAGAATAATCCTCTTCTTCGGCCGCATTTTCCGCATCCAGTTCCAAAACCGTCAGCGCCGCATTCACAATCACAAAAATAAACAGTGAATAAGCGATATTCTTTTCATATTCCGCCGGCAATAACACAACCACCAATAAAAACAGCAAATAATATACCGCTGAATACGAAAACAATTTCGGCAAAAATTCGCGGAACGAAACCCCGATAAAGGCAACAAACAACATCGTCATTACCCCGATTAAATCAATGGCAGGAACAAAGGCATCCATACTTTCCGGCACCATTTGTTCCCAAAACCGCATAAACCCAAGCAACCCTGTGAGCGGCATTAGGTTTGTGATGATATACACCACCGGATTTTTTGAACCGGTACAAACCAACGACAACCAATAATGACACGGCCAAATCGGTATCCGCGATAAAAACGCCAAACTCATCGCCATCCACAAAACCAACGCGATTCGGTACGGCATTTTCGCCGCGGCAAGTTCGGCCATACCGATATTTCCGAGATGATGCCGATAAATAATGATTGTGGCAATCAAAAACAACAACGCTCCCGCAAAGTTCAAAGCAAAATACAGATAAAGCGTAGAGCCTTTTTTAACGTTGCCGAACAGCCCCGCCAGCATAAACACCGGCACCACCATACCGGCAAAAAACAAATAAAACGACAAAACATCTCGCGCCAAAAATAATCCGGTAATATTCCAAATAAAGGCTAAAACCAGCAACAGTATCGATTTACTTCTACGCTGATGCGGCAACAATCCCATCATTCCGATTAAAACACTTAAATAAACACCGAACAATAAAATCAGTGACAGCACATCGGCTCCGAAAACCAACTCAATATGCGAAGAATGCAACCACGCATAAGTATACTCCGCTCCCGCCTCCGTCGGCAAATGCACAACTTCGGAAAGTAAACGTAACACCACGGCAATACTCGAGGCCAACGCAAACAATGCCGCATTAAACGCATTGTTCTCATTCTTCTGTGCCGTCAATACAAACAAACCGCCCAATAACGGCAAAACCAGTAACAGCAACAACAATTCAGCCATTGTAGCCTCCCCCTGCCAGATAAGAGAACCACAATAAACTTATCATAAACACCACAATCATCAAAGCACCCAATAACGGCTTTGTATGGATTTTGCGGAAAATTCGCAAACAAACGCCGGATACGCCGATTGCCGCCCCCAAAACCGCTTTATCCAAGAACAATCGGTCAACCAACAACCAAAAAACTCTCCCGCACAAACGAACAGATTCGATAACAACCTGATAAATGCGGTTCAATACATTGCCCTTTTGTAAAAACTTCACTTTGTAAAAATAAGCTGTTTTCCACAAAAGCGGACATATACACAACAAGGAAAAAGTCAGCGGAGCCGCCCATATGACGGCATTATTCCATTTTGCCCGATACAACAATCCGCAACACAGCACCGCCAATTCGAGAAATACTCCCCATTTAAACGTAATATTGTGTTGCACGCCGGAATAACGTTTTCCCTTATAAAAAAATATCTGTCCGACAGCCATGGCGGCCGAAACCGAAAACAATCCGGCAAACAGCCAAATACAGCGATAATTTTCCTGATTATACATCACTGACAAAGTGTTTGCCGCGGCCGTTACCGTCAGTAACAAAATAAATGCCACCGAGGCCAAACGCTTTTTATGCGTCAGACGCAAGCGCATCATTTGCGAAACGTTGCGGCAACGATTATTATAAAGATATAATAAATACAGCGCACTGATAAACACGTACATTTCTATCAATAAATACGTAAAGTTCGGAATCCATGCAAAACCGTAAAACCGCAGCAATTCAACCATCAACGCCCAAAATGCCGTCTGCCAATAAATAACTTTGGCCTGAAAATTATTAATCGTTATACTGCCGATAAACGCCCAAATCAGCGTAATATAACAAGCTACGTCGGCATAGAGCGTAAAATAATCGGAAATACGCCACAGCATATTAAATTTCAAAAGCAAAATCAAAGCCGCCATCGGTGATGACAACAGCAACACATTTTGCATCCGATGAAAGCGAATATCTTTAAGTGCCATATTCCCGATTTGAAACACCGCAAAACCGAGTTTGGTAAAAATTGCCGTCAAACCAGCCAAAGCCGCAAAATCGGCATGAAAACCGATTTGCCGATAGCGCAGTATTTCTTTAATATCAAGCGAATCCACCCGCGAATTAATTAGTGCCAAAACCGAAAACAATATCATATCGGCAATCATATTGAGCAACATATACGGCTGTGCGGCTTTAATATCCTTAATCATAAACAGCGCCAGAATATCAACGATAAACAGAGCGGAAATCAGCTGCACAAAGTTATTGCTGGTAATCAATATAATCAGCGCCGTCAGATTAAAAATCAGCAACGCCGAATATGCACTTTTACGTTCTTCTGCCCGCAACAATATATTATGCAAGCAACCGAGTAACGTAATTAAAAAACAGGGCATAATCAATGCGTAGTTATACGGATTCGAAACAATATCAAATTTCAGCTCTCGTCCTTGCGAATTGTTCCACATAAAAGAAAAAGAGTGCTCCGCCGCGTCCAACATACCGTCGCAAAAATTGGCAAACACCAAAAAAAGAGATGCGAAAGTTACAAAAGCAAGAACTTTATCAACTTTCACACCTACTTTTATACTACTGAAAATCCCGATACAAAATAAAAGGAGTACAGTATAAGCAATCATAAATAATCTGTCTCCGTTTAAGATAGAATCAGATTATTAACATCTTTAACCAAACGCACAGGTACAATATATTCTCTTTCCACATCGTCATTTTCTATTTCCACCACCAAAATTTCGGAAACAGACTTCAACGGATTACGCGCACCGTCGCTGATATGACGAAAAGCCACCGAACTCTCTTGAGAACGATAGAGCAAAGCGGTATCGCCGCCGTCATAAATAAAACGCGGATTTTCCGGACCGCCGATACGACTGTCCATCATTAACATAATTTCACCTTTTGCATTTTGCAAAATACTGTAACGGCCTTTTTGGCCAACTTCATTACTCAGAGCCATATTTAACCTCATAAATTAAATAATAAAATTACAATTTGTGTGTACTGTAACACATAATTATTAATAAATAAACACAAATTTCACTTTTTTAACTTTTTTTTATTTTTTCTATTGACTCGGCGAATTTTATCTTTTATAAGCATATTCGATTCAAATGAGTTCGTAGCTCAGTCGGTAGAGCATTTGACTTTTAATCAAAGGGTCGCGGGTTCGAATCCCACCGAGCTCACCAGTAAAATCAAGGGTTCTGGAGATTTTCAGAACCCTTTAATTTTTCCGGTGCTACCCAGGTGCTACTTTTTAACAACGATTTATCGCCGCCAATACTGGAGTTTGAGGGTATTTACATTATCGGGGATTTCGCTTATCATCTTAAAATATATCGTAGAATCAGTCAATTAAAAAATTCATTTTCCTGCTTATTTTTCAATATTTTCTTTCCAACACTGTATAACAGAAGAAAAATCCCGATTCTAACAAATATTTTTTTGCCGGAATGATTTTTTTGAATCATTTTGAATAAATATTTTTGTAATGAAAAAAACTCTATGTGAAAAACTTTATGATTAAAAACTCTATTATCAAAACTTTTTAACTTAAAATCCTTGATATTATTATGTTGAAGTAGTTGATGATGACTGGGATTAACCATCATCAACTGTTAATCCCAAACAGTACTGTTATGTTTATGAGGTAGTTGAGGTGATTCCCCTGCTGATTAAACATTAAAATAAAATACTTAAACAATACAAGCAGAATAGTTCTGCTATTCTTAATTATTACCAAAAGGATTTAGAAATGAAATTATTTATGACATTTAACCCACATATTGAAAATTACTCTATGAATAAGTTATTGAATGATTTTAGATATGCTTTACAGAAGTATTACAGAAAAGAATTAGGAAGAAGATACTTCAAATATGTTGATAATCAGTATGATATAGCAATCTTTGAAGAAATAGGAAAGAAGTTCTTTGAAAAATTAGGTGAAGCAACACATTTGATGAAATACATTGAGAAAGATGCTGAATACAAGAAAGAACCACACCTTCATATTATTGCTGATGTTCCATTAAATAAAGCAACCGAGTTCTTCAATACATTGAAAAACACTTTGGAAAGTATGTATCTATCATTGACAACTGATTTTAATTTAATAGCAACAAAAGTTGATGAACAAAATGTTTGGAATTATTGTAACAAAGAAGGCGGAAACATCTCTACCAAAAAGGATTTATGTGAAAAAAGTGCTACCAACATTACTGCTGATAGCACTTCTTGCCCGAATAAGCGGACTACTTCTCATAACGCTTCATAGTTTGTAGTTGTCATCGTCACGGGAGCATCATTATCAGTAATTGTCAATTCATTGATCCCGAACCTCTGGATAAAAAATTGTGCCACCAATACTGACAGCACAATCAAGGAAAATTGAGAATCTCAATTCTATTTATCAGCAATTTGTTCTCATTAACAGATAAATAATTATGTCAGTCAAGTTATTTATAAGGAGAATTGAGATGATTAAGAAAAAAACAACTTTTAAGAATACACGCAAGATAGACGAATTAAATACTGCTATTGCGATTAACGATATAAACACTATTCACGAACTATTGTCTAACAATATTGATGTTAATGCTCCTGATTCACACGGAGTATTCCCTGTGATGTATGCCGTAGAATATGGCAATGCCAATGCTTTAATCAGTCTCATAAGGCACAATGCAATTGTTAATGTTATTTACAAGCAAAACGGATATTCACTCTTGATGAAAGCGTTGTCCCCAAAGGTTATCCCGAATCGTTATTTAATAGTTGCTTTATTGTTGAAGAATGGTGCTGATGTAAATATTATCAGTAATGATAGCAAAACAGCATTGTATATGGCACGAAAGTATCATCCACGATACATCAACCTTTTGAAACGCTTTGGAGCAGAGTTTTAACGGATATCATTATGAATAACAACACTATTGAAGAACAATTACAAAAGATTGCAGAAACAATTTTAAGAATACACGATAAACTAATGTCAATGCCTTATTCATTTAAGGAAAATAAGCAACAAGGCAAACGGATTCTCCGTTGTGCCGGCAGATTATATGAAGCGTATGTTGCATTAAAGAAGAAAGGTTAGTGGTACTATCTATTCAAATATACTTATTTTCTTTTGCTCAAACTTTTGCAATAACTCAGTAATATTATTAAATTGCTTTCTATATATAAATGCTCTATTCTTTCCATCAGGACATACTTTATCTAATAAAATTAACAAATCATTCGTTAAGGAAAACAGCGTTTTAATAATCTCAATATTTTGTTGTTGTATCTCATTTTCATCATATTGAGGTTGAGATGAATTTTTGTAAATAGATTGAGCATAATCACTAAATTGATCTTTGTATGAAATAACATTTTCTCCACCTAGTATGTCCAAATTTTCATATCTATTATAATCACCAAATTTTGAAAAAATGGTCAGCAAATCATCTAGAGATTTTTCTCTTATGAGAGAAGTATCAATATTTTTTTCAATAAAATCTAAAGCACTTACTATATTATGCCTCAATTTTTTACCTTTTAACTCTTTTGATGTGCAGAAATTCCCTGTTTTATTTTTATTATCACAAGTAATTATAAGTTTCAACAACCTTTCAAAACCACTACTTGCAAGTTGTAAAAAAGTAAATAATACATCTTCCTCACCATTATCATAGTACAAATAGAATAAACTACTCCTAATTAGGCCAAGACTAATCATTAATTCATTTTCAATAGTCATATCATTCTGTATTTTATTCATATCAATGACTCTCCAAAGTTTATTCTTTTGCATCATTATTTTTGATACTTATCTAACACTGCTTTGATTTTGCTGAACATGATATTTTTATTCCGTCTAGCATAATCATAAATGGTATTACCTTTTTTATCTTTAGCATTAACATCAGCATTATTTTCTAACAGTTTTTCAATAATAGCAATATCCTTAACATTTTCACAGGCATACATAAGAGTTGTCTTTCCCTCATTATCGGATGCATTAATATCAACATTGTTATCAATAAAAAACTGAGTACTTTCAATAGTTGCATAGTATTTATTATACTTATCTACATTGAGTAGATGCATAAAAGCATTTTTTCCTTCTTTATCCTTAGCATTGATATCAGCACCATTTTTAATTAATGTTTTTATAACTTCTGTATTTTTATTATCATCGCAAGCATACATCAAAGCATTTTCACCTTTTTTATTCACTGAATTTACACTAATTCCGTTATCAATAAGGAATTGAATTATTTCTGGATTTTCATTAATTTCTGATACACCCATTAATAAGTTAGAGTCATAACAACATACTTTTTCCTTTTTTATATCTACACCATAATTCATTAGCACTTTAATCGTTTCAGGATTTTTAGCATAACGAATGTCATCTATATGTGTTTTACTAATTTTTGCACCATTTTTTAATAGTATTTCTGTAACACGTGGGTCATCATTATATTTTATAGCATAATTTAATGCAGTATTACTTCCATATTTATATTGATCCTGTCGTTTATTTACATCGGCACCTTTTGCAATTAACATTTCAGTAACTTCTGGATTTTTGTTATATTCACAAGCATACCCTAATGCTGTTTTACCAAATTCATTTTTATCATCCACATCTGCCCCATTAACGATTAATATTTCAACAATTTCTGGGTTTTCATTGTATGCGCTTGCATACATTAAGGCATTTTGTCCTCCATTATCTGTAGCATCAATATTAGCACCATTTTTTATTAGTAAATCAATTACATCAGGATCTTTACAATATTGACTGGCATACATTAAAACTGATTTACCATATTTTGATGTAGCATTTACATTAGCACCTTTAGCGCACGCTAATCCCACATCAAGGAAATATATATCTTTGAGAATTTTTTTTCTTTCTTCATCATTCATTTCACTTAATCTGTATGGTTGAAATAATAAATCAACCGAATTTTCTTTTTCAGGAGAATTGCTATTATCTGTAGTGAAATCATATATATCTTCTGGAATATTAATGGAATTCTTTTCTTCATAATACTTTTTATAACCAATAAATGCAATTATAGCAAATATTGCAAATACTAATACCCCAAGAATACCAATTAATTTTACTGCCTTATCACTCTGTTTTTTATTTTCATCAATATCATTTATAAAAGATAATGCTAAAGCAACAACCCAACCAACAAGAGTCCATCCAAGAAATAAATCTATAATAAAAACACTCATTCTGTTTTTATATTTTCTTTTATATGCAACAATTGTCGGTAAGAAATATATGACAACTATAACTAAAATAGCAAGTAACCCTATAAGCAATCTCATTATCTTTCTCCTAATAAATATTGAAGTTTAATGTTATGATAGTCAGCAATTATAAAATTATGCAACAACTATTTTTTATTTTACACTTAGTGCTCAACACTTATCTCTTAAATAACAATCGTTAAACTATTTCTTTTTAATCGTTTTACTAGACGCTTTCTTTGGATAAAGTATAAGGGTAGCAAGTTAAATCCCCTCACTACCCTTTATTAAAGGTAACTATACCTTCACTTTAATACGAAAAGCATTATACCCGTACTGAGCAGCATAAACCCGCTTACCATTGCGAGTTATCCACTTAACGAAAATATACTTTTCATCAGGCGCTAAATGATTGTTCATCATTTAATCTCCTCAAAAGAATTCCATCCTATTTGTGATTATTGATTTTTTAACCTTTTGAGAATATATTAAAAATGATACTTTAATATCAAAAGGTGATTGGAGGGGTGGGATGTCTCAACCTTCTAATCAATCGGGCAGAAATATCTACGCCAATAGATATTTCTGCTTTTGTTTATAATAATTTCCGATTCCTTATTATGAGGATATGGTAATTATTATTTTGAACAAGATTTTTTTGTTTGTTTGTTAAAAATGTGCTATATTTAGGGTTAAAAAATCGTTAAATAACAATATATTGTATTAAATATTAAAACTTATCCACAAGTGGATAAAAGTTTTAACACCATCTACTCATCCTTATCATCCGCCTGCTGTAACAACTTTTTCACTTCTTTATCAAAATCGGATTCTATCTGTTGCGTTTTGTTAAACACATCATATTCCGACTCCGCTTTATCTTTTGCTTGCTTTTGAGAAATTTTGCCTTTGTTTCCATCCGGCAAAATATCGTATTTACGGAACGACAGGAACTCATTAACACTTTGCGCAAACTCTTTCATTGTAAAGGTATTCTCACGCTCAATCAAATCTTCAATGTAGTCAAAGTATCCGGTTACGGTGCGCTCCAAACGCTTGATTTCCTTTTCCTGCAAATAATTTTTTGCAACGGATACATCGGATTTCAAAATTCTTCCGTCCGGTGAATGTTTCCAAGTTGTCAATCCCATATGGTCTTTGGTATGGTCAGCTTTGAAATAAATGATTTCTGCCGCCGTCTGTCCGGTAATTGCATAATGAAACTTATTCTGCACGGTCGCATAAAATTCTTGCGTTACCGGTGAATCCTTGTCGTAATCAATGGAACATTCCGCAAATATATCGGTAATCTGCTGATAAATCCGGCGTTCCGATGCTCTGATGGAACGAACCCGCTCCAATAATTCGCGAAAATAATCTTTTCCAAATGCCGTCTTGCCTTGCTTTAACCTTTCATCATCTAATACAAAACCTTTCTGTATGTATTCTTTAAGAATCTTGGTCGCCCAGATTCTGAAATGCGTTGCCTGAATGGAATTAACACGATAACCTACCGAGATAATAGCATCAAGGTTATAGAAGTTTGTTGCGTAGTTTTTACCGTCAGCAGCAGTTGTTTCCAAAATGGAAATAACTGATTTTTCTTGCAACTCTCCTTCTTCAAATATATTACTCAAATGCTTACTAATAGCAGGCGTTTGCACCCCGAACAATTCTGCCATAGATTTTTGAGACAACCATATCGTATCATCTTTAATGACCGCATTAACCTTAACATCTTTATCCGGTGCATTATAAACCAAAAAATTAAACTCATTTGCCATCTGATATATCCTTTCACAACCATTACCGATAATTTACACCAATATCACCATAACCGAAAGATTGAAACACCTTTTATTCACAATACTTTATCCGTCTTTTTACTGCCTTTACCGATGTTTTGCAGAGCATTTACCGTTTCGTTGAGTTTCTCTCTCAAATGCTCCACTCCGAGATTTACATAAATCTGCGTTGATTTAATTGATTGATGCGTCAATGCTCTCTGAACCATAAAAGCATCTGCTCCCTGTGCTATCATATATGTAGCAAGGGTATGTCTCAAATCGTGCAGACGAAAATTTTTAAGATTCGCTTTCTTCTTCAATGTTCTCCAAGCACGCTTAACATCAACAATATGTCCGCTTTCAGATGTTTCTGACGGAAACACATATATTTCATCAGGATTATCTGCTTGAATATCTTTCAACAAACTAACTGCACTATCTGCCAATGCAACAGTTTGATTCTTTCCTGTCTTTGTCTTTGGTATTCTCCATATTTTAGCATCAAGGTCTATTTCATCCCATTTCATACGATACACATTACCTTTTCTTGCTCCCGTAAAGAGCATCATTATGATAGCATCTTTACTGACTGAAGGTGGTGTATCATTAAGAGCATTGAAAAATCTTTCAACTTCACTATGTTCCATATAACGCACACGGGGTTCTTCTTTGTTGAGTTTAACTCCCTTGGTCGGATTAGTTCCTTTGTATGTTCCGTCTTTAATGAAGAAATTGAACATACCACGAATAAACATAACGCAACGATTCGCATAATATGGTTTTGTTGCAAACTTTTTATGAAGGCGCTTAATGTTGTCTGTTGTAACTGCTGACACTTTCTTATTACCTAATATGGATTTTAAGTCTTTATCCCACATACGCTGATATCCGTCATATGTATTGTGCGAAAGATGAGATTTCTTTTCTTCCATAAATTTTTGAAACATCTGATTCAAAGTGCTTTCTTCACGCAATTCCCTTCTTGCCTTTTGCGGATTCTTGCCGCTCATAATCTGTGCCCGAATTTTAACTGCCTCTTGCCGTGCTTTTTTGACACTCATTTCATCGCTACCAAGTTTATAACGAACCGGTTGTCCGTCAATTTTCTTGTAGAGATAGAAGGTCTTAACCCCTGTCGGAGTAACCTGCAACAACAAATCCGTTTCCACGGAATCGTGAAAATATTGCCTTTTTTCATTCGGTTTTATTTCCCTTACATTCTTGTCCGTAAATCTGAAACGCCTTGTATTCATTGACTTTCTCCCGCATTTTTCTCTCGTAAAAAGTGTTTTTCTGGTGCTACCCTGGTGCTACTTTTTACCCTCAATTTTGACCTTAAAACACATTATTCTGAAAGTCAAGCAATTTCAATAAATCGCTCAAAAGCGGCAATATACAAGGGATTTACCCGATTCGTTAAAATTTCAAAATCAAGCATTTTCAGGAGTGTCTTATTGACTTTTAATCAAAGGGTCGCGGGTTCGAATCCCACCGAGCTCACCAACAAAAGGAGGCCGCCTTGCGCGGTCTTTTTTTTTTGTTGGTTTGAGGTCGCGGATGAGAACCCGCGAAATCGGGTTCGACGCCAAGCGAAAGGCAGACGATAGTATGCCGGTTGCCGCAGGCAATGAGCGCGAAGGAGGAGCGAAGCGAAACAATCCCACCGAGCTCACCAACAAAAGGAGGCCGCCTTGCGCGGTCTTTTTTTGTTGGTTTGAGGTCGCGGATGAGAACCCGCGAAATCGGGTTCGACGCCAAGCGAAAGGCAGATGATAGTATGCCGGTTGCCGCAGGCAATGAGCGCGAAGGAGGAGCGAAGCGAAACAATCCCACCGCAGCATCAGCTATAACGCTAATAATATACAATTTATTAAATCAGGTTCATAAAAAAATCATTTTTTTGATTTTTGTACTTGATTTTGACAAAAATATATGTTATGAACGGAAACGTTATCTTTTATTATTTACAAATACTATTGCTTATGAAAAAAAGAATTATTTCCGAGGTGAATCTTAACTCAATCGTTGCCAACAACAAAGCCGACAAGGCAATCAAGTCTCTGCTCAAGAAGTATCCCAACTTCCCCGTGGATGAAGTCATTGCCGCCGCAGTTCAGCTCCGTAAGGTAACCCTGGATCAGTCGCCCTTCGACGCCCCTGCCGGCAAGCCGTTCTATGCGTTTGCCAAGCGCGCCGGTCAAGAGTGGACAGCTTTGGTAGACTTAGTCAGCGGTAAGGCTGCTGTGGTACCGACCTCTGCCATCTCCTCTACCGCCCCCGTGAACGGCAGATTTATGGTTGACGGAACGATGTATGAAATCAAGGATACCGTCAACGATCAGCCCCGTTACCGTGTTTGCGGTTCCGAGCATAAACCGCGTGCCAAGGCTCAGCTTAGACGACGCCTGAAGGATATGGCCCTCAATTGGAAGTGGTTGCGACATTATACAGATTGATGCCTATGATGGGATTTCTGTTTGTCTGCTTAATCGGGGAACCGATTTCAGATGCTACGCCTCCGCCAAAATTGCCGCCTTTACCCGAGAATATCGTGGGATTGCCGGCAAGAGAAACGGAATTGGAAGATGTCGAAGAACAAAACAGTATGTTGAAGTTCAAGTCATCCAAGGGATTTGTTGCTGAAGTAAACAAAACGACTCCGCTTCACAAGGCTGACAAGAGTAAAAAGAGCATTGTTCGCCGCGGAAAACGTAACAAATGAACATAAAACGCACTCATTGATTGAGTGCGTTTTATGTTTTTCTGCCATTTAAACAATAAATATGAACATTCGCAAAATTTTATGGATTTTAAATATTTTTGGGTTAAACTGACGGCAACGAATATTTTTTTACAGAGGTAAAGATGAAAAAAATTGCCATTATCGGAGCGACTGCCGGCTACGGTCGCGAACTTTTAAATGTATTGGAAGAAAACGGCGTTTCCGCCGATGATATTTTTGCGGTGGATACCGACAGCCCTCTCGGTACGCAAATATCTTACGGCGAAGACGTGGATATGGATGTTTATAATCTGCGCGACTTTGATTTCGGCTCGGCGCAAATTGCCGTGTTCTGCGTGGCGGAAGACTTAACCAAACACTATGTTCCGCGTGCATTGGCCAAAGATGCGCTGGTAATTGATTGTTCCGGAACTTACGGTGCCGAAAGCGACGTACCGCTTATTATATCAGGCATCAACGATGATAAAATCAAAGAGGCGACAAGAGGCATTATCGCCCTGCCTTCTCCGCAGGTTACGCAATTAATGTTGCCGTTGCAAGCGGTTATCAAACGCTATCCGATTAAACGCATGGTAATCAACACTTATATGGCGACCTCGATATACGGCAAAGATGCGATGGATGAGCTGTTTAATCAGACGCGCAAGATATTTATGAATGAACCGATAGTTGATGACGAAACGGTCTTCCATAAACAGGTAGCATTTAACGTTTTGCCGCAGGTGGGAGAATTTATCGGCGATGAAACCAAACACGAATGGCTGATGAATGTCGAAATTAAAAAAATTCTCGGTACGGATATAAAAGTCCATGCTAACTGTGCGATTGTGCCGGTGTTTATCGGTATCGGCGCGTTTGTAAATGTGGAATGCGACACCGAGGTAGATGTTGACGATATCCGCAACCTTATGCGTGATACCAAAGGTGTGGTGGTGTTTGATAAACACGTTGATTGCGGTTATGTTTCGATGAATGATGTCCAAAGCGAAAGTGATGTTTATGTCAGCCGCCTGCGTCAGGATGTTTCGTATGTCAGCCGCCTGCGTCAGGATGTTTCGATTGAAAACGGTTTCAGTTTTTGGTCGGTTGCCGACGATTTGCGTGCCGGTATCGCTCAAAATGCCTACAATGTGCTGAAACTTATTTTGAAAAAATGAGGAAAAATATATGAAAAAACACCTTTCTGAAATTTTGTTTGTACTTTGGGGAATATTATTTCTCGGTTCGATGATGGTAAATGACGGTTTCGCCGCTTCCACAGCCGAAAAAACCGATGTTACCGCCTCTGAAATCACGCAAGAAGACCCCGTCGCCGCCATCAATACCCCTGATGATGTAAGCGATTTTGCCACAATTACCGCCAAAATCGAAACCATTCAACAGGCTTTATTGAATAATAATTCCACGGCAACACTTGACGGATACACTTCTTATTTAAGCAGAACCGACGCTGCCCTTAATGAAAATCGCAAAATTTTGGAAAAACAGGTGAAGTTTATTCAAAAGCAACTTGATGCTTTAGGCAGCGGTCCGAAAGACGGCGAAACCGAAGACGAAGTCATTACCAGACAGCGCGAAGAACTGTCGCAACAACTTGCCGCACAAGACAGACTTTTTAAAAGAAACCGATTTGCTTGTCATCAAAATGGAAGACCTGACCGGACAGATTCTTAACGTGCGCAATCAGACTATTTACGGCGATTTGATGACTAAACAATCCGCCATCATCAACCCTTTGGTGTTCTTTAAAGATTTGAAAGCCTATATAATTTTCTTCTGGGATATCGTAAAATCTCCGGTTGAATGGTATCATTCAATACCGCAAGAACAGCGTTCTTTTACATTGTTCAGTATCGGTGTAATGTTTGTTATTTTGATGATTGCACTGACTTTGGCTATTTTGTTGAAACGTTTTATTTTGCGCAACTGGGGTTACAAAGCAGAAAATCAAACACCGTCGTTTAACCGCAAAGTTGTGGCGGCGATGGCTGTTGCCGTAGCACGAGGTCTGATTTTTGCTTTTTTGGTCGGCGGCTGTATTTTATGGATGATCAGTACCAAAATTTTTGGCGACACACTGCTTAACACAGTTTTGATGGCGGCGGCATTTATCTGTTTGCTGGCGATTGCCGAGACCACGGTTTCACGCGTTACTTTTGCTCCTAATTATCCTAATTGGCGTTTGGTTAATATTGCTACCAAAAAAGCTTCACGCTTTACGCGTATGATTTTTACATTCATTGTAATTAACGCGATTGCGGCTTTTCAGGTTGTTGTGGCGCAAAAGGAACAATATTCCACCGAAACCGTACATTTTGTAATGATGCTTTCAAGCTTTGTTAAGGCATTTTTCCTGATATGGCTGTCCAAAGTTTCGTTTGATACATATCGCGACGAAATAAAAGATGACTCGGGAGAAGTCGTCACCGAAGACGATGATATTGCAATCAACAGCGGCTTTAGAATGATTTTATTCAGCCATATTTTCTGTGTGGGCACATTTGCTTTAGCCTTGTTCGGCTATCCGGAATTATCGTTGTTTATCTTTAATAATTTGATTATATCGCTGATTTTGTGCGGATTATTGGAAGTTGTCCGTCGCTCGATTATCGATATTATCAAGCGCATTGTTATCGGCGGCCCGTGGCTCAAAAAATATAGGGGCAGCCAGCGCTTGGTCGAAAAGATGGATTTCTGGTTAAAAGTGATTCTCAATCCGGTCATTATTTTGGTCGGCTTGTTTATGCTGCTGAATTTATGGGGATTACCGGGAGATTTTATGCTTTCGGTTATGAAAAAGCTCTTATTCGGATTTAAAATCGGCGGTATTCAGATTTCGCTGATTGCGATTGCACTCGGTATCGGTGTGTTCTTCGGTTCGCTGACGGTTATGCGTATCATCCGAAAACATTTGGCGGAAAATGTTTTGCCGAGAATTGATATGGATGACGGCGTCAAACACTCCTTGATTTCCGGTGTCAGTTTTATCGGATTTATCATTTCGGCGTTATTGGCGATTATCGCTATCGGCATAGACCTTACAAGCCTTGCCTTCATCGCCGGTGCATTATCGGTAGGTATCGGTTTTGGTTTACAAGACGTTATTAAAAATCTGGTAGCCGGTATCATCATTTTGTTTGAGCGTCCGGTAAAAGTCGGTGACTGGGTTGTACTGAGCGGAGTTGAAGGTACGATAAAACAAATAAACATCCGTTCCACCGAACTGTTGAGTTTTGATAAAATGAGCGTAATTATTCCGAACGCGACATTAATTTCTTCCACCGTTACCAACAAAACCCACGGCGATTTTATGTCGCGACAAAGTGTTGCCGTCGGCGTTGCCTATGGTTCCGATGTGGAAAAAGTCAAGAAAATTTTGCTTGAATGTGCAGCCGAACACAAATTGGTTATGAAGAATCCGGCACCTTATGTATTGTTTAAGGATTTTGGTTCCAGCAGTTTGGATTTTGAACTGCGCTGCTATGTCAAAGATATTCGCAGCGGTTGGGTGGTACCGAGTGAATTGCGTTATGCAATTAACAAGCGTTTCATTGAAGAAGGTAT
>CADBEI010000001.1:19989-75963 GCA_902793695.1 uncultured Pseudomonadota bacterium
AAAAAATAATACTTGCAAAATAAAATAAAGTGTTTTATGTATATTCCTGTTATGCCGGTTTAGCTCAGTTGGTAGAGCAACGCATTCGTAATGCGTGGGTCGGGCGTTCGAATCTCCTAACCGGCACCAATAAAGAAACTCCTCCTTGCGAGGAGTTTTTTTATTGGTATCGGGAGGGGAGAAGAACGCCCGAGAAAGGGCGCTCGCAAATAAAAACAACCTCAAAATGTTGTTTTTATTGCAAGAGGCGCAGTTTTCTTAATAAGCAAGGAAAGCGACAGCGACCGCGGCGAATTTAGAAAACAAGTGACCGAAGCTTTAGTATAGCGATTGCCGAATAAAATGAAGGCAGAGCTTACGGAGCAAGAACGACAAGGAGGTGCCGGCAGACGAAAGTATGCCGGTCAGCATTGGCTGACAGCCGACGCAGGTAGCAAGCGTAGCGCCGCACAATCTCCTAACCGGCACCAATAAAAAAACTCCTCCTTGCGAGGAGTTTTTTTGTTGGTATCGGGAGGGGAGAAGAACGCCCGAGGTACTTTTTTTATTCAAACACCACCCGCATTTTTTTGCCGTAAAATTCGGTTAAACGGCGAAATGCGGTGTATTGTATAAATTTGCCGTTTTCCATGCCCTCAATAATTCGTTCGGGTAAATTTGTTTGATGAGCCACGGTGCGCAAATACATTCTGCGTTCTTGGCGCAATTTCCACAATTCTTGCCCGACCTCGCGTATTGTTTGCTTATCCATATAACATGCTTTCAAATGCAACATTTTCGGAACTCCTCTTTTGCTTAAATTAAAACAAAAACCGACCGCTAAAACGGTCGGGGAGTTCGAAACTGCTCTTGTCAGTCCGGTCTATTCAGTATATTCAACCGGCTCCCCGCTAAAGAGGAGCTAATTTTCAAGAGAGGAGTTTCGATACTCCGTCGGTAACCTCTTACCGACAGCAATATTTTATAATAAAGATATTTAAATGCAAGTAATTAATAAAATTTTATCACTTATGCTTTATTCTGATAACAACAAAAAGGGAGAAAAAATATGTTATATATATTTTGCGGTTTTATTTTCGGCATAATGATTCCGTATCTGGCGCGACGAATCGGCAAATTGATGCCGGCCACCATGGGCTATATTTTGCTCAAATTATTTGTGCCGGCACATTCGGTATCGTACAAAAGTCTTGAGAATAACCCAAAATATATGCGTTTGTTCCATCGCTATGTTATGCGCAGTATCGGCTGGGGAATTTTTACCGCAGCCGCAACGTATTTATTCGCCACCGATTTCAATATTACTTATGCTTGGTGGTATGTTGCCTTTTTGTGGATTTTGCTGCTTCTGGTAGAAATAGATAAACGTTTTCAGCTGTTGCCGGATATTCTGACTCTGCCGCTTTTGGTGTTGGGATTTGCTTATGCGGCACAGAAAGGTCCGTGGTTGGCAACGGTTGATATCAACTTTTTGAGCTACGCGCAAAACAGCGCTCTCGGTGCCATTATGGGTTATGCCATGCCGGTAATCGCCAGTATGTTTATTGTATGGAAATATCCCGATGCATTCGGCGGCGGCGACATCAAATTGCTCTGCGCCGTCGGTGCTTGGGTAGGTATGGAAATTATCGCCTATGTAATTTTATTGTCGTGTATTTTCTTCGGAATCGGATGTCTGATTAACAAAACCCGCGCAGCACCTTTCGGCCCGTCGATTGTTTATGCAACACTGACATTGTGTATTTTGCTGTTTTAACCGCCGCAAAAATTTTTTCCGTTCTCTTATTGACTTTGCAAATTTGCAACACTAACTAAAGTATTAGACAATTTTTAGTTAGGAGATTAAATCATGAATATTAAACCTTTACACGACAAAGTGTTGGTTAAGCGTGTAGATGAAGAAACCAAAACTGCCGGCGGAATCATTATTCCGGACACGGCAAAAGAAAAACCGTCCGAAGGTATTGTTGAGGCCGTAGGCAACGGCTTCAGAGCCGATGACGGCAAAATCATACCGATGAGCGTAAAAGTCGGTGACAGAGTATTGTTTGCCAAATGGGGCGGCACCGAGGTTAAATTGGGCGGAGAAACCCGTCTGATCATCAAAGAATCCGACATTTTGGCAGTAGTGGAATAATTGTTGAGAGGAAATAAAAATGGCAGCAAAAGATATTAAATTTGGAACTGATGCCCGCAGCAAAATGCTTAAGGGCATAGAAACATTGGCTAAAACCGTTAAAGTAACGCTCGGACCGAAAGGTCGCAACGTTATGCTCGATAAGTCGTACGGTGCGCCGAAACTGACCAAAGACGGTGTTTCGGTGGCAAAAGAAATCGTTTTGGCCGACAAGTTTGAAAATATGGGCGCTCAACTGATTAAAGAAGTGGCGCAGAAAACCGCCGACAAAGCCGGTGACGGCACCACTACCGCTACCGTTTTGGCCGAAGCCATTATCCGCGAAGGTTGCAAAGCGGTTGCCGCCGGTATGAATCCGCAAGATGTCAAACGCGGTATTGATATGGCGGTTGAAGCAGTGGTTAAAGATGTTAAATCGCGCTCTAAAGCCGTTCAATCTTCGGCTGAAATTGCTCAAGTCGGCACTATTTCCGCTAACGGTGACACCACTATCGGCGAATATCTTTCCAAGGCTATGGAAAAAGTCGGTAACGACGGCGTGATTACGGTTGAAGATGCCAAAGGTCTGGAAACCGAACTCGATGTGGTTGAAGGTATGCAATTTGACCGCGGCTATCTTTCTCCGTATTTTGTAACCAATCCGGAAAAAATGAATTGCGAATTTGATAATCCGTTTATTTTGCTTTTTGATAAAAAAATCTCCAATTTGCAGGCGTTATTGCCGATTTTGGAACCGATTGCGCAAAACGGACGTTCTTTGGTAATCATTGCCGAAGATATCGAAGGTGAGGCTCTGGCTACTTTGGTGGTTAACCGTATTCGCGGCGGCCTCAAGGTATGTGCGGTTAAGGCTCCGGGCTTTGGCGACAGACGCAAAGCCATGTTACAAGATATCGCCACCCTTACCGGCGGTCAGGTTATCTCCGAAGACCTCGGTATGAAACTAGAAAACGTAACACTTGATATGCTCGGTACGGCTAAACGTGTGGAAATTACCAAAGACGATACCACCATTATCGACGGTGCCGGCAATAAAGACGATATTGCCGGTCGTGTGGCCCAGATTCGCAAAGAAATCGAACAAACGACTTCCGATTATGACCGCGAAAAATTGCAAGAACGCCTAGGTAAACTCTCCGGCGGTGTTGCCGTAATCAAAGTCGGCGGTGCTTCCGAAGTTGAAGTAAAAGAACGCAAAGACCGCATTGATGATGCTTTGCACGCCACTCGTGCCGCGGTGCGCGAAGGTATTGTCGCCGGCGGCGGTGCGGCGCTGTTATATGCCACCAAGGCTCTGGAAAATGTTAAAACCGCCAATCAGGATCAGAATGTCGGCATTGACATTATCCGTAAGGCTCTGCAGGCTCCTCTGCGTCAAATTGCCGAAAATGCCGGTGTTGACGGTGCGGTTGTGGCCGGTAAATTGCTGGAAAGCAAAGATACCAATTTCGGCTACAATGCTCAAACCAATGAATATGTCGATATGCTCAAAACCGGTATTGTCGACCCGACCGAGGTTGTACGCACGGCGTTGCAAGACGCTGCTTCCGTCGGCGGTTTGTTGATAACAACCGAAGCCATGGTTACCGAGATTCCGGAAAAGGAATGTCATTGCGGTGACGGCGCGGCAGCAGCCGGCGGCATGGGTGGAATGTATTAATCAAACATTTTTCCTTTCAAAAAAATGCTCCCTGTCAAATCGGCAGGGAGTTTTTTATATAAAAAATTCGGGCGGAGTATTTAACTTCCGTCCGAATCTTATTAAGCATTAATTGCAAGATTGATTTCATCCAACAAAGCACGCACCGTACCGCCATTATCCTTGAAATGGTCATAAGCGCTGTCAGGCACTCTGATGTCAAAATCTTTCTCCATAATCATCACTGACTCAATGATTTCGAGACTATCCATGAGTAAATCTTCCCTAAAATTGCAATTCAGCAACTCTTCGTCCGTCATTTGCGCAACTTCATTTCGGCCTTCCAAATCCAGTAATTCATCAAGAACCACACGGACATCACTAATCGTTATTTCTTTTTTCATAAAAATAAATTTAAAATTTAATAATTATACGTTTCTGTTTGCAGATATAAACCTCAAGCCCTTGCCTGTCAAGAAAAAATCCGCAAAACAGCCGTCAAAAACGTCTTGACAAAAATAGCTATAGCAATTAAAATAAATGCAGAATCAAAATCATTTAGATATGAAAATACTAGTTATTATTGTTGCAACTGCCGTAGCGGTATGTTGTATTTCGTGGCTCGCATATCTTTTTTTGCGCAAAAAGAAAGATACTACCACCGTGTGTTTTGCTGTAGCCGCTTCCTGGTGCAGTATTGATTTACTGTTCATTGTCGCATTTTCTGCTCTGTTGTTGTCGCATATCGATATATATATCGATACCCGGCAATCATAGACATTGCTCAATGCTTTTTTATCGAGTCGTTCCTATGTGGTGCCGTCATTTGGGCTTACGGTATGTATTTTGACCTCAAGCACGACGGAACAGAACGGAATGCAATATTGTAGATTTTTCAAAACCTATATTTATATTTTATGAAAAAGTTATTGAAGAATTTGGCAATCGGGATAGCGATAGCTATTGTTGCCGCAGTTGCGATTTGCTTTGCCGCGTGGAGTTTCCACTCGCTGCATCGTTTCATCTGGTTTGTCATTTGCGCCATAGTGTGCCTGACAATCGGGTCATATCTGGCGAATCCGGACTATGTTTCCGTTGAGAAGGACGGAAAGAAATGTGTCGAAAGGATGTCAAAGGCCGGACAAGTAGGCACTGTTACCGCAATTCTTGTTGCTTTAGGCATCTGCGGCTCGTTGATATGGGCAATAGGTTACGGAGTCGCTTCGTTATTTGGATGGAATCCCGAGTTCTGGGAGATGTATCTGCTCTATGGCGCATTGACCGTCGCGGCGGTTATTCTGGCATTCGTTGCAATTATGCGCATTTGGTTTTATTGTGATGACTTCCGCCACAATCGCTACGGTGTCAGAGAATACACCAAGAATCTCCTGATGTGGATTTTTATTACATTATGCGGATTAGGTGTGGCCGGAACAATTCTTTATTTCTTGTTCCCGTTGGCATTAAGGTATTAAACTGAAAAGCGTCGTTCTTAACCGAGCGACGCTTTTGTTTTTGTGCACATTATATATTTTGATTAAGCCTTAGCTTGTTTTGCAACAATCGACTTTTTGATTTGTTTGGCTTCTTCGGTCAACTTGGTGTTGGAAGTAGAAGTCAAGAAAGAATCCAAACCACCGTTGTGTTCAATTGAACGCAAGGTTTTGGAACAAACTTTGAGCTTAAACACTTTGTTCAAGGCTTCGCTGAACAAAGATACAACTTGCAAGTTCGGCATAAAGCGACGGCGGGTTTTGTTGTTAGCATGGCTGACATTATTGCCGCTCTGAACACCTGTGCCTAAGATATCACATTTTTTAGACATTTTTCAATTCCTTAAGTTAAATTTAACAATATTGTTGTTCGTTATTACATTGATTTTATTGACAAGTCAAGCAAAATTATATAGAAAAGTGAAAAAATAATTAAAACCCCTCGTCAAAGGGGCAAAAACAAGTAATAATGTCATATAAGAATTATGTAGCGAAAGCTCAATTGGATAGCCGGAGGAAGAAAAACAACCTCAAAATGTTGTTTTTCGACGACGGGCGAAGACCACTTAATGAGAGGGCGCGACAGCGACAACGAATTTAGTGGACGAGTGACCGAAGCGAGCCTAAGGCGAAGCAAGAAATTGGCCTCCGACGCCATATAAGAATTATGTACCCGTAGCTCAATTGGATAGAGTATTGGCCTCCGACGCCAAAGGTTGCGAGTTCGAACCTCGCCGGGTACGCCAATAAAAAATCCCCCGATATGGGGGAATTTTTTATTGGAATAACGCGAGGTGAGAAGAACCTCGTCGGGCTTAATATCTAAAAACAACCTCAAAATGTTGTTTTCCCAGTAGCGAGGCCGAGAACGAGTGACCGCAGCGAGCCGCAGGCGAAGCAAGACGCCATAAAATCCCCCAATATGGGGTTCATCGTCAAAGGAGGGGCAAGAAGTAAAAATTATACAAAGTATCAATCATCAGTTTGACCATTACAAGTTAATTTAAGCACATAAAATTCTAACACGCAAGCGATAGTTTTCAAAATTTCTAAAACCATACGCTCGCCTTTGTATCAGTTTTATTTTTCTATGAAATCCCTCGGTAATTCCGTTTGTTCTGGTAAATCGAAACATTCGTCCTATCTCCTCTTGCCAATATTCAATTGTTTTTCCTAATTTTCTGAATAATTCAAATCCGCATTCTTTTAACAATTCAATAAACCTCCGTAATTTCGGCACCAGCCGTTGCTTACAATCTTTATATTTACACATTTTCTCGTTCATCAAAGACATAAGTTCTTGCGTTATTTTATACAATATTTCTATTACGGGTTGTTTCTTGAAATATTCATTTAGTTTCAGTTGTTGAAACGAACTTAAGTCCGTTTGTTTCTTGCGTAATAATCTTCCCAAACCAAACCGTTTTTCAAGTCCTTATCCAGAATATCCTTCTGGATTGTTCTTCTGTATCTTTTATCTTGAGATTATGATTCTTTGTGATAATATCGTCTTTAAGCATTGAGTAGTTCTCCCATTTATTTTTGGTCGAACTTTGATTATAACTCTTTATAATCCGAGAGCAACTACTCTTTGTCCCACCCTTTGACGTAGAATCGATAAATTTTAAGAAATATTGACAATAATATAAATTTATGGCATACTGAGGTATATTTTAATGAGTTTTATTTCACGCTTCGTGTTGAAGGAATAAATATGGCTGATGCTGACAGAATATATGATGATTTTATGAATAACTATGGAAATTATCCTAAAGAGCTCTTTTCTTTAGTAGCAAGTCAGCGTCCTTTTTTGCCAGTTAATACAGAAGATGAAAATTATAATTTCGGAACCATGAAAAAAAGGGGTGATCTTGGTTTGTCACCCAATATTGCCGTTATTAATGCTCATGTTTTTGAAAATTCCTTTGATGATTATAAACAAAAAAATCCCGAAATGTCGGAAACAGAAATCAAAGCACGCGTTGTATTTGATTTCTTAAAACAGCATGGTGTTCAACTTTCTTATGAGCAAAACAAAGATGATTTTTTGTTTAATGATAATAAAGGCAACCCAATAAACCGGGAACAGTTTTATGCCAACGCTGTATATGCCAATGCTCTGAAAAACACAAATTTTTTTGATAGAAATGTCGGGGATATCCAAATAATGTGCCTTGAACCGAAATCTATTACAGATACGCCTCGTAATACGGTTGGACTTTCACAAGAGAATATTGATAAATTTATGAGTATTCCGACTGAAGAAAGGCTGGAAATATTATATAAAAGAGGCTTGTACCACGAAAGTATTCATATGGCTATGGGAACGTCGGATGAACGCAAATGCGATGCCTTTGCGCTGCTAAAGACAATGAAAGAACATCCTAAATATGCAAAAACAATTTTTGATATATATAATATTCAGCGTTCAAAAATGGGATATACCATCGGAGCCTTAAAAGGAAAAAATGAAATATCTAGACAAGCGGCAATTGAAGGCGGCGCCATGACATATCTCATGCCAAACACATATCAAAAATTGGAGCAATATGCCTTAAATCCGCAATTAATACCGGAAAATGATGCCGGAATCTTAAGATTAACTTGTCAATTGACGTCCGAACCGGAATTTTCGAAGGAACAATTATCTGCCTATATGAAACTTATGCAGAAGGATAATATATCTCTGCAAGATTTAGCCAATGATGCAATTGTTCAAAGCTGTATGAGACAGGGTGGTTTTAAGAGTATTGAAGAATATATTGCAAGTGATAAAAAATTAGGTAGTATGGTGCGAGAAAATTCTAATTTACAAACTAAAGAAAATAGTCAAGGAGGCTTACAAAACAGGATTGAAGCCCTCAAAAAGCGATTGCCATATTCTTCACCCGTTTCCGATGTAAAAATAATTAATGAACTCAGAGGTATTCGGAGCAAGGAAGCATCTAAACCGATAAAGCAAACGACTTTGAATATAGCGGCAATAAAGCAAAAAATAATTCAAAACGAGTGATAATTGTGCTGTTTAAAAGTAACACTTGTATATATTCAAACTGCTTATATTCATCATAATTTTCAGTCCGATAATCGCAAAGTATCGCGCACCAGTAATAAAAAAAGAGCACCCGCAGTGAACTGTGCCCCGAAAGTTGGACAATAAAAAAGTCCCGAGGGCAGTTCAAAGTGGGGGAATTTTTTATTGGCATATTCGGTGGTAGAGAACGAGCAACCTTTAGGTTGCGCGCGAGGATAATAACAGCCTCTAAATGCTGTTTTTACCGCAAGCGGCAAAGTTTTCTTAATGAGTAAAGGAAGCGTGAGCGACTGCAACGAATTTAGAAAACGAGTGACCGCCTTTAAAACATCATCATATTGTATTTCAGGTTGTGCGGAACTTCGCTTTCGCCGCCGTGCGCATCGCCCAAATACGACAACGTATAGCTGTACACCAAAAATCCATACGGATTCAAAATCCGGTCTTCCGGTCGTTTAAAGCGCAAACCTCCGTCATAACCCACACGCAACGTAGCGCGCCACAAATCGACTTTCGGTGTTGGATTATCGCGGGTAATATCATAGGTTTTGAATTGTACCATCCACATAGAAAGCGTAACGTGCTTGGTCCAAATAATCTCGACATAGCGTTGCAAACCCAGTTTTTTGAATTGTTCATCGGCCGTTTTCACATCTTTTTCGGTAAATTCATTAAAAATTGCATTCGTCGAATACCAATCAAGAATCGAGTTTTTCCCCCATCTTTCTTTTAATTCGGCATAATCCTCGGTAATGGTATAACGCAGCATTATATAATCGCGGATATACTGTTCAGCAATCAAATCGCTGGCAAAATAAGGCCTTTCGTCTTTTTCCATCAATTCCAGTTGGCTGGTGTTGTTGTTGATGCGATAAAGTTGCGGCTCAACGTGGTAGCTCGGCAAAATCAAATATATAATACACGACAGCACCATATTAAAACAAATACTCAAACAGGTAACAATTACCAAAAAACGCGATGTCCACAAATAGCGTCTTTCCGGAAAAGCGTCGACGTGCACCCGCTCCGGAAAATATCCCAAGACGTCCGGCGATTCTTTTTCTCTGTATTTAAATAATGTGCCTAATATCGAAACCATATCAAATTTTAACCTCAATTTTACATTTATATCATATATTAAAAGAAAAAGTGTAATAAAATGTTAATTTTTAACGGTTATTATAACTCAAGACGATTCATAAGTAAAGGACAGAAACATGAAAAAGTTGCTATGCTTGATGATTTGCGCGCTGAGCGTTGTTTCTTGCGCGAAAAACCAACAAAAATATTATCAGGAACAACAGGCGCAATATATTCAACAATATATTGAACCGAACGGTCCGACCGCCGCGTATGCCGAAAATTGGGACACAGCTATCCGCTTTGATGCCGATATGCAAAACATGTATGCCCAGTCTCCGACCATTATTGACAAGCCGCTTGATATGTATATGACAATGGCACTTGCCCTTAAATATAACTATACCGGACGGATGATGCGCTATCAGGAAAGCTTGGCAAAAGCCGGTCATGCCGCTTATTCCGCTTTGCCGGAAATCGTTTCAAACGCCGGATATATCAACACCAACTACACCGACACAAGTCCTGATTTGAAAGTTGCTTGGAATATTTTGGATATATCCACCTTGTACTTTATGAATTCCGATCCGATGTTACAACAGAGCGTTGCCGCCGAAGAAAGCCGCAAAGTTATTCAAAATATTTTGCAGGAGGCGCGCGTTTTATATTGGAAAGCCCTGACCGCACAACGCTTGTTACCGGTTTTGGATGAAACCATCGAACATATTACGCTCGACGTTGACGAGATGAATGCTCACGCCAAAGAATTAGCTGCCGAGGGCAAAAATCCGGAAACAGCTGATTTAATCAAAAAACGTAAGTATATGGAAGCCGTGCAAAAACTTTCCACTCTCAAACGTGATATGGAAACCGCGCACGAACGTTTGGCCTCGCTTATGGGCTTGCATCCGCAAACTCAATTCTCTTTGGCCGGCAAAGAATACGGTAACTTCTCGCTGCCGGAAATTAAATCTAACCTCTCGCAACTCGAATGGTTGGCTCTGACCAATCGTCCGGAGCTTAAGGTTCACGATTTACTGACTTCGGCTGACGATTTGGATTTGATTATCAGTTCGTTCCGTGCCGATAACGGCAGTGACTATATGAGCAATCAAACTCAATATAATCAGCAGTGGTGCTCTGCCGCCAAAGAAATTTCCATGTCGGTTTATGAAGACGGTCGCACCGGCAAAACACACACCATTGAAGATTTACGCCGTCAGCGCATGACTTCGCTGGTATTAAATCAGGTGTATATCGCTTGGGCGCGTTATTCTTCGGCTATGGAAGACTATCAAATTGCTATGGAAATCGCCGGCACTTCGGAAAATATTGCCGAAGACATCGTTTCTGCCAAAGGTACGCATGCCGAAAAGAGTTTAATCGAAGCAGCTCGTGCGATTGCCGACGAAACCAAAGCTTCTCTGGCTTATGTTGATTTCCAAGATGCGCTCGGTTCGCTGTATGCCACCATCGGTTTAGATGCGGTTCCGTATTATATGTTAAACGAATCGCCGTCGCGAATCGCCGTGGCTTTGCGTGACACGCTCGAAAAATGGAAAGACGGCGAATTTGTACCGGAAAGCCGTCCGTATTTATTGGATATCCCTGCTCACCGTCCGCCGGTTAACCTTACCAATGAAGCGGCTTTGCCGGATGTAACTTACGGCACAGGTGAGAGAATCAAGATAGAAGTTCCGGATTCGGCCTTTGCCAAGATGGGCTGGGACAGCAAAGATATCCAGACCAAAGCCGGTTCGATAGACGATACATCTCTGCCGAAGTGGTTAAAGTATAACGACGCCTCACGCGTGTTTGAAGGCTTGGCAATGCCGGGAGACGACGGGGTATATCCGATTAAGATTTATGCCATGGATAAAGAAAGCAATATCGCTTACTTAACCTTTACATTGACCATTATTGACAATTATGTTCCGTCGATTAATGTCCGCGGCCTTAACCGCCAGCGCAACGCTACGGTTATGAAAAAGTGCAGCGGAGCACAATGCACCGATGAAACACTCGATGACGTACAGGTGATTATGCCGAATGTTCCGAAGCACTAATCACAGCTCTACATAATATTTAAAAGAGTCGGTTTTTGCCGGCTCTTTTTTGTTATTTTTTGATTATATATTTTTTTATTACACAGAATCGTTTTTTTAAGAAAAATCGCATTTACCGTTTATGTTTCTTAGAAGATACCGTTAATTATTAATCTTTATTAAAATTTTTCATCATTAAATTCAAATAGATACCCGCAACACATTGTTATTATATATAAGAAATCGATTTTTTCGCTTCTGCGCTCGTTAATAACTTTATCCACTTGTGCATAAAATAATATATTTTTTTTTATTACGAAAATATAGGCAGTTACCATTAATTTTCCCTCTTTGAGCGAAATTTTATAAAAAAAAATTCTTGTTACATAATTTTATTTTTTGCAAAATCGTTTTCATGATGATTGTAGCAATATTGCTCTCAAAAAATCCGATTATAACACAATATATTGTTATTTAACTTTTAATTAAACTATATATAGTAGTCTGCGAAAAGTTAAATAACTGACTTAGGGAGAATAAAAAAAATGGCCGAAGTGTACGAAATGAACACGAATAATATACACACCAACATTAAACACGTTACCAAACGTGACGGAACGCTGGCAGACTTTGACGGCAGCAAAATTTATAACGCTATTTTGAAAGCAGGCACCACCACCGGCGAGTTCGGCGAAGCTGATGCTTGGCTTTTGACTGCACAGGTAATGAAAGTTGCCAACTATAAATTTGCCGAAACGGTACCGACCATCGAACAGATTCAAGATATCGTCGAGCAGGCGCTGATTTCTTCAAACTACACCGCCACCGCTAAAGCTTATATTTTGTATCGTGACCAACGCACTCGTGCCCGTACCGATCACAAAGTTATGGTTGATGTTGAAAGTTCGATTAACGAATATTTGGAAAGACTCGATTGGCGCGTAAATGCCAATGCCAACCAAGGCTATTCCAACGGCGGCCTGATTTTGAATGTTTCCGGTAAAGTTACGGCCAACTACTGGCTGAGCCATGTTTATCCGGCAGAAGTCGGCGAAGCCCATCGCAGCGGCGATATTCATATTCACGATTTGGATATGTTGGCTGCTTATTGCGCCGGTTGGTCTTTGAAAAATTTATTAAAAGAAGGCTTCAACGGTGTTCGCGGCAAAGCTGAAGCCAACCCGCCGAAGCACTTATCGGCCGCGACCGGTCAGATGGTTAACTTTATGGGCACATTGCAAAACGAATGGGCCGGTGCACAAGCATTTTCTTCGGTTGATACTTATTTGGCTCCGTACATCAGAAAAGACAATCTGTCGTATGCCGAAGTTAAACAATGTATGCAAGAATTGGTATATAACCTGAACGTACCGTCTCGTTGGGGCTCGCAAACACCGTTTACCAACTTTACGTTTGACTGGGTATGTCCGGAAGATTTGCGTGACCAACACCCGTATATCGGCGGTCACATTGCCGGCCACGACGAAAACTTTATGCCGATTATCGAAGGTCAGGAAGAAATGCCGTTCACTTACGGTGATTTGCAAAAAGAAATGGACATGATCAACCGCGCCTATATTGAAGTAATGATGGAAGGCGACGTGATGGATCGTCCGTTTACTTTCCCGATTCCGACTTATAACATGACTCCGGATTTTCCGTGGGATGACGAAAAATCACAACTGTTGTTTGAAATGACTGCCAAATACGGTATGCCTTATTTCCAAAACTTCATCAATTCCGTATTGAAACCGGGGCAGATTCGCTCGATGTGCTGCCGCTTGCAACTCGACTTACGTGAACTTTTGGCACGCGGTAACGGCTTATTCGGTTCGGCCGAACAAACCGGTTCCATCGGCGTTGTTACCTTTAACTGCGCACGTTTGGGCTATGTATACAAAGGCAACGAAGCCGGCTTATTCGGTCGCGTAGACGAGCTTTTGAATATTGCCCGCACCTCACTTGAGATTAAGCGCAAAACCATTCAGCGTCTGATTGATAACGGTTTGTATCCGTACACCAAGCGCTATTTGGGCACACTGCGTAATCACTTCTCGACCATCGGTGTTAACGGCATCAACGAAATGATTCGTAACTTCACCAACGACGAGCACCATATTGCCGACGAATGGGGTAAGGCTTTTGCCGAAAAATTCTTGGATTATATTCGTGCCAAACTGATTAAGATTCAAGAAGAAACCGGACATATGTATAACCTCGAAGCCACTCCGGCCGAAAGCGCCACCTATCGTTTTGCGCGTGAAGATAAAAAACGTTTCCCTGGCATTATTCAAGCCGGCACCGAAGAAAATCCGTATTATACCAACTCTTCGCAGTTGCCGGTGGGCTATACCGATGATCCGTTCGAAGCACTTGATTTGCAAGCAACTCTGCAATCCAAATACACCGGCGGCACCGTATTGCACCTCTATATGAGCCAAAGAATTTCTTCGGCAAAGGTTTGCGGCGAACTGATTAAAAAGGTTCTGACCAATTACCGCTTGCCGTATATTACCATAACTCCGACTTTCTCGATTTGTCCGAAACACGGCTATTTGGCCGGCGAGCACAAATTCTGCCCGAAATGCGACGAAGAAAAGAAAGCCGCCAAGATGAAAGCTTTTAAGGCAAGTAACGTTGCTTAAAAAAGCGAGAAAAACAGAATAATAAACACTTTAACCAAACACTTAGGAGAATATAAATGACAAACACCATTAATTTTGAAGACATTGCTTTAACCGACGCCGAGAGACAACCTTGTGAAATTTGGACTCGTGTGATGGGTTATCACCGTCCGGTTTCCGAATTCAACAAAGGTAAAAAATCGGAATACTATTCTCGTAAGTGTTTTGTGGAAGAAAAAGCTGTTATGCATTTGAGTCTGGAAGGCTCTTGCGGTTGCCAAATGGCCGCCGAATAATTTTCGTTTCGGCTTGAGATAAAGGGAGGATTGCCATAATTCTCCCTTTTTTGAAAGGATAAATAAATGGGGCAAGATTTAATCAGAATCGGTGATATTGAAAAATTCAGTTTGGTTGATATGCCGTCCAAAATAGCCGTTGTTGTATTTATGCAGGGTTGTCCGTGGCGCTGCCCGTTTTGCTATAATCAGTCGTTACAGAATCCGAACGGTGAAACCGAGGCCGAGTGGGAACATCTGACACACCTGCTGGAGCATCGCAAGGGAATGGTTGATGCCGTTGTCTTTTCCGGTGGCGAACCGCTGTTGCAAAGTAATTTGCCGCAAGCCATGGATGAAGTAAAGGCTATGGGATTTGAAATCGGCCTGCATACCGGCGGCTATAATCCGGAAGCGTTTGCCAAAGTTGTCAATAAAGTGATTTGGGTGGGATTCGATATCAAGGCTCCGCTTAATGCCGAGCATTACAAACGTGCCACCGGCGGCATCGCTGACGTGGAAAAAATCAAACAAAGTCTTGATATGCTGATTAAAAGCGGTAAGCATTTTGAGTGCCGCACCACCTGTGACCCGCGGCTGTTGGATATTGCTGATATATACACTATTGCCGATGAACTGTCCGCGCTCGGAGTGAAAGAGTATTATATTCAGAAATACCGCCCGATTCCGAGCGACACCACCACACAAGAAAGCGATTGTGATAAGTTCTTTAAGGATGAAAAATTGCTCGCTTATCTGCGCTCTAAATTTGTGACTTTTGATGCGAGAAAATAATATATGCCGAGCCTAGCCGAAATATTTGCAATTTTCTTTAAGATAGGTCTGCTGACCTTTGGCGGCGGCGGTGTGATGATTGCGTGGATTCAAGAAGAATTGGTACGTAAAAAGAAATGGCTCAGTGACACCGATTTTCTTGATTTTTATGCAATCGCACAATGCACACCGGGGATTATTGCCATTAATGTTGCCACCATGGTAGGTTTCGCCGTGCACAAAAAAGCCGGAGCGACAGTTGCCACCGCCGCGGTGATATTGCCGTCGATTATCGTTATATCACTGATAGCCTCGGCATTACCGAATATTACGGAAAACGAAATCGTTGTCCACGCCTTTAACGGCATCAAAGCGGCCGTGGTCGCCATTATCACCAACGTTGCGGTCAATATGTTGCTCAACAATGTGAAAGATATGACCGGTAGAGCCATATTTGCCTTAAGTTTTTTACTGTTACTGTTGTTTGCATTATCTCCGGTAGTTATGGTTATTTTCGGATGTTGTGCCGGACTTACGGTCAAAATATTTCCGCTCAAAAAGGATAAAGCATGATATATTGGCTGTTGTTTTATGAATTTTTGACTATCGGCTTGGTGGCTGTAGGCGGCGGCCTGGTAACCATACCGTTCTTGGCTGAATTGAGCAATAAGTACGGCTGGTACAGTTTGGATGAGCTTACCGATATGATTGCGGTTTCCGAAATAACGCCGGGGACAATCGGCATCAATATGGCGACCTTTGCCGGATTTCAAACTGCCGGCATTTGCGGCGGCATAATTGCGACTCTGGGTTTGGCTCTACCGGCATTTATTATTTTGCTTTTTTTCAGTAATATTATCGTTAAATACAAGTCGAACCGTATTTTTCAGAGCATTTTGTTCGGCATACGTCCGGCGGCAATCGCTCTGATTTTGTATGCAGGTTGGGTAATCGCCAAACTGTCACTGACCGAGTGGAAAACGCAACTTTTATCGCTTATTCTTTTGGTTTTAAGTTTTGTAATAAAAAAATCACCGCTTATCTATATTGTTATCGGGGCGGCGGCCGGAATTTTCTTTGATTTATAAATAACACAAACGCGAAAAAGAGACAGAAGCGACCGCAAATGTCGTTTTCTGTTGCAATTTGACGAAAAAAGTGGTAAACTTTACTCATAAGGAATGCATAAAATGGCTGAAGAAAAAGTAAAATCCGCGGAAAATCAGAGTGTCGGTAACATAGAAGTACCGACAGTTGCCGAAGTGACCAAAGCCGAAACCATGCGTGTCGGCGAAATTCCGCACGTTGATGACGCTCAACCGTATCGCAAATATTATGAGGCAACCGACACACTCCGCAACGGTGATGAAACCTATACTGTAACCGCAAACCAAACCATAGATAAATTGAACCCTAAAGTTACGATTATTAATGAGTATGTCGAAGATAAAAACATCGGCAAAGATGCCACAACCAGCAACAAAAAGACAATAAATCAAAAATTAACCGACGACGGTTACGAATTTAAATCATCCGAATCTTTCCGTTATGAAAATGACAAAGAATTAAGAGAGTTACGACAAACGGAAACTTATAATACCGATGCATGGAAACAAAGTCACGGATATACAAGTTTGAAAGAAAAAACATCCAAAGAAACCATCAGTACCCGTGACAGCAGCGGAAGAGAAACAGTTTATGAAGAACACTCGACGGATATAATGGCATCAGGCAGCATCATTCAGAAGCGTGATATAAAAAATATAATGCATAATGATACTTCGGCCAAAATTTCGTATGAAGCTTATCTGCATAAAGGCATAGCAGATCCCGGTGTGCACATAACTCTTACCGAAGGGCAAAATATGACTTTTTCTGCCGATATGGATCCGAGCGGTGACGTGCATTACAGCACTGCTCTCGACGAAGAAACCGGCATCGATATTTATCACTATGCCGACGGCACCTTAAAAGGCGAAACCAAAGACAAAGAAACCGGAAAAGTAAAACGTCTTCCGGATGAAGTGGTTCGTAACCAGTTGCAGAAGAATCAGCAACAGGCGCAGAAAATTTTGCAAGAACTTACCAAAAACGGAAAAATTGAAACTCTTGCCGATTATTATAATTATGTGCCGGATGCCGCCTCCGTCAAATGGCAATCCTTGACCGAGGCGATAGACAACAGAAATTTCAGACAAGGTGCCGATTATGAAGTTTCTTCAGCACAAATGCAAATTGATAATAAACAGCGCATTGCCGAGAGTATGATGCGCTCACCGGAAAATGTTGTTGCGGCCGCGATTAATCAAAAAAAGCAAAACTCATACTGATTTAGCGCAACACACGTCATATTTTGCGGGTGAACCTTTCCGACTTGAGAGATTTTACAGGTTTAACTCTCTTTTTAATTGACTTATTTAGATTTATACACTAAATAATTGCAAAAGGTTGTATATTTATGAAACAATATTTTTGCAATTTAAACAAAGCTATCGCTAAAGGTATAAAACTACGCATAGGCGCACACTTTTTTATCGTTATAATCGGAATAACAATATATTGTGTTTATAAACGCTATGAAAAGTCCGTTGTATGTATCGACAACATCCGATGTTAGTCTTGCACTTTATTGGTATCAGGCAGTAGCGAACATATAAATGCCAACAAAATAACCAGAACACTCATCAGCAACGGAATACGGTTACCGTATTTTCCGAACAGTGTCAAATGTGCCTCGTCCGGCTTTACCAAAGCATCAACCATACCGCGCTCTGCCAGCGGAATTTGTGCCACAATTTCGCCATACGGATTAATCACCGCACTTATACCGCTGTTAGCACTGCGTACCACCGAAATCCCCTCCTCAACCGCACGCATTTGTGCCGCTGCCAAATGCTGATACGGCCCCGAACTTATGCCGTACCAACCGTCGTTAGTCAAAACGATTGCCCATTTCGGGCGGTCTGCACCTTTTTTTACCACCTCATCAGAAAAGATTATTTCATAACAAATCAACGGGGCAAATTCCGGATAATCACCTACTTTAAGCGTTTTGAACTTCTCGCCGCGTCCGAATTCAGCCACCGTGTTGGCTATCGGTCGCACCCATTCCGGCAAATATTTTCTAAACGGAATGTATTCTCCAAACGGCACCAGATGACTTTTATCGTACCATCCGACTAATGCGCCTTTTTTATTGATTACTCCGAAAGAATTGTACGGAGTGTAATAATACCCGTCATCAACCCGGCGCAAAAATCCTGTTATCAGATGCCCATATGTCGGCACCGCTGCCGTAAGCTTGCGATTATGTATTTCATCATAGAGCAAATCATACGGATATGCAGTTTCGCCCCAAATTGTAAAGTCTACATAACCTATATCTTTCTCTCGGCTCAAATCAATATAAGTTTGCAGATTTTCTTCCAAAGCTGCACGGTCCCATTTCAATGTCTGCGGAATACTCGGTTGCACCAGACGCACCAATATAGAGTGTCCGTCCGGCACTCTGACACGAGTATCCGACACATATTCTCCGAACTGCCAAGCGCCCAGCATTGCCAGCAGAGATAAACACGCCGCCGCAGCTCGATATTTGTTCGGCTGTACCAACCATATGGCCGGCCATGCCGCCACCAACACCGTCAACAGAGAAGTTCCGTAAGTTCCGAATACAGCCAAAATCTGCATCATTGCCATATTAAAAGTTAATACCGAACTTATCGGATTCCATGGAAAACCGGTAAACAAGAAACTGCGTAACCATTCGGCGGACAAGCACCACACGGCGGCAAACAGTAATATTTTGGAAAAGATATTGCGTCCGTATTTGGTCACCACTGCGGGCAGAATAGTAAATAAACCGAAAAACGCACCGTTTAAGAGTAATACCAACGGATACAACCAACCGGTTTGCGCCACATCAATCAACAATGCGTTGCCTATCCAATAAAATCCGGCGGCAAAATAACCGAAACCGAACCAATAACCCAACCCGACAAGTTTGCGAGTGCGATTGGTACCGAATGCCAAAAACATCAGACCGGAAAAAGCCAGAAACAGTGCCCAAATCTGATAATACGGTGGCAAAGCCAAACTCAAAATCAAACCCAACACAAAGGCCGCTGTTTTCGGATATTTTATCACAATTTTAACGGCTTTTTCGCCCCGTGATAAATCATCTTTTTCTGCGGATAATACCACGCCTTCCGCTTGCACTGAAATTTTTTCCGCCTCAACTTTTGCTACTGTTTTTTTCCGTGTTTTTGTCTTGGCTTTAGTCGTTTTTTGTTCTGCCGAAGTTTTCCGTTTTGTTGTTTTAACTTTTTTTTCCGCCATTATTCCCCCTCATACGGATTGGCAATATCCAAAGTTTGCAAAATTTCTTTTTCCAAATTTTCCATATACGCTGCCTCGTCCGGCGTTTGATGGTCATATCCGGAAAGATGCAGAAAACCGTGCGTCAACAAATGGCAAAAATGTGCATACAACGTAACTTCCTGCTCATCAGCCTCGCGCACCATGGTTTCATACGCCAAAATAATGTCGCCGAGTTCAATTTCATCAAACGGTTCATTATCGACATCAAAGTCGGCAAAATCCAAATTGGCAAAAGAAAGCACGTTAGTCGGTTTATCCATACCGCGAAATTCTTTATTCAGCTGATGTACCGTTTTATCATCACTCAAACATACATTTATTTTCAGCGGCTTGGAACTGTTCAGAAAATCCGGATTTTCGTGGTTTTGTAAATATCCGAAAGCGGCGGATTTTACTTTTTCCGCCACTTGCTCGATATTTGCAATCGTCGCCGACCATCGCTCGTCGTCAACGACCGTTTCCAAAACAATTTCAGATGATATTTTCATACTGTGCCGCTTCTTTGGTGCGTTTACTTTTTTCTTCGTAGGCTTTAACTATTTTAGCCACCAAGCCGTGACGAACCACATCCTCGGACGAAAACGTCACCGAAGAAATGTTATCAACATGTTTCAACGTGCTCAACGCGTCACGCAGGCCGGAAATCACGCCGCTCGGCAAATCCACCTGACTCAAGTCGCCGTTTACCACCATGCGCGAATTTTCGCCCAAACGGGTTAAAAACATTTTCATCTGCATCGGTGTAGTGTTCTGTGCTTCATCCAAAATAATGAAAGAGTTGGCCAGCGTACGACCGCGCATAAAAGCAAGCGGGGCAATTTCTATTTCACCCAGTGCCAGCTTTTTATCCACCTGTTCCGCTGGCAACATTTCATAAAGCGCATCATACAACGGACGCAAATACGGGTCGACCTTTTCTTTTAAATCCCCCGGTAAAAAGCCCAAATTTTCTCCGGCTTCCACTGCCGGACGCGATAAGATGATTTTATCAATCGTGCCTTCCAACATCATTGAAACCGCCAATGCCACCGCCAGATAAGTTTTACCGGTACCCGCCGGTCCCAAGCCGAACACCAGTTCGTTTTTCATCATTTCCTGAATATATTTGGCTTGATTTGCCGAACGAGGATAAATGTAGCGTTTTTTGGTTTTGAGCACGATGTCGGTCAGATTCTGTTTATCGTCTTCGGTGCGTACATCACCGCTCATTCTGACGGCCGCTTTTACTTCTTGCTCACCCACATCAACCCCGCGACTGACTTTGTTATACAAGATTTCAATCGCCGTCTTGGCGTTTTCCACATCGCTCGCACTGCCCTTGACCGTAATCTGATTACCGAAACTCAAAATCTCCACATTAAGCATTTTCTCAATCAGACGCAAGTTGCTGTCTGCTTCGCCGACAAGCTGCTGCACCAATTGATTGTTAAACAATTCAAAACAAATTTCTGCCATTTTATATCTCCTTTCCGGTCAGCGAATTGGTAGTCGCCTCCACTATTTTTGCCTCAACGATTTTGTTTATGTTAGCACCATCTGTTTCAATATGCAAGTTTTGCATATACGGAGTGCGCCCGATAAGTTGTCCCTTATGCCGCCCTTTTTGTTCCAACAGCACCGGCATAACCTTACCAACACAGCTCTGATTAAACTTGGTTTGATAGTCAAACAAAAGATTTTGCAAAATATCCAAACGTTCTTTTTTGATTTTTTCTTCCACCTGATTTTCCATAACTGCCGCCGGAGTTCCCGCTCTGCGGCTGTATTTAAACGAAAACGCCTGAATATACTTCACTTCGTTTACCACATCGAGTGTTTTCTGAAAATCCTCATCGGTTTCCCCCGGAAAACCCACAATAAAATCCGATGACATGCCGATATGCGGATTGGCTTTTTTGAGTTTTTCCACGATGCGCAGATAATCGCCCGAAGTATGCCGCCGGTTCATAGCTTTCAAGATTCTGTCCGAGCCTGATTGAATCGGTAAATGTAAATACGGCATCAAAACGTCAATATCGCTGTGACAGGCAATCAAATCGTCGCTCATATCCGCCGGATACGACGTGGTGTAACGAATGCGTTTTATGCCGTCAAGCTCCGCCACCCTATGCAACAAATAAGCCAAATCACGCTCTTTGCCGCCTGCATCTTCGCCGTGATAAGAGTTCACGTTCTGCCCCAAAAGATTAATTTCCAGCGTACCGGTCGCCAAAAGCCGCTTGGCCTCCTTAATCACTTCTTCCACCGGCCGTGAATATTCCACTCCGCGCGTATACGGCACCACGCAATAAGTGCAGAAATTATTGCATCCCTCCTGTATCGCCAAGAAAGAACAAGCACCTTGCGCTTTGTTTTCCGGCAGAAAATCAAACTTACTTTCGGCAGGAAAATCGGTATTAACCACGCTTTCATGCTCTTTATCCGTCTTAATTTTGCGCAACACTTCCGGTATTTTATGATACATCAGCGGCCCCAGAGCAAAATTTACATATGGTGCACGCTTGATAATCTGCTCGTCCTCTGCTTGCACCACACAACCGAGAACGCCGATAATCGTATGTTTGCCGACTTCAAGCCGTTCATCGGCAATCAGTTTTGCCCGTCCCAAATCGGAAAACAATTTTTCCGCTGCTTTTTCTCTTATATGGCAAGTATTAAACAGTACAATATCGGCCTCAGCCTGTTTGTTTGTTTCTTCATACCCCTCATTTTTCAACATATCGGCGATTCGCGATGAATCATACACATTCATCTGGCAACCGAAAGTTTTGATAAAATATTTCTCCGACACTTCTTATTTCCTTATATTTTCGTTATATTCATCATTAAGCCATTATTCGCAAAATTTCAAATCTTTTTTGCGGGTTGCACCGATAATTACGCAAAATAATACACAACAATAAAATTTATAATTTTTTAAATTGTTTTATCGTACAATGCACCTTATATTAATGTCTGTAAGGAGAAAGTAACCGTATGTCTAATATTACCAATATTCTGCCGTCTTATCTGAATACGGCCACAGCAGAGGAAAAAACGGTATTTTTTCAAGTTTTGTTGCATCTGGCTGATTCCGACGGTTTCACTGATAAAAATGAGATAACTTTCATTAAAGAAGCGGCTAAGGCTCAAGGAATTGAAGATTTGGATACCTTAAAAGGTTTTGAGGATGAAGAAAAAGTCTTGAAAAATGTGAAAATCATCAAAGACCGCCATCTGGCCATGGAATTGATTCGCGAAATGTGTATGCTCTCCCACGTTGACAACATCCTTTCCGACGAAGAAACATTGTTTATCGGCAAGGTGGGGATCGCTCTCGGTATTGAAATGGAAAAAATCGAACAAATCAGTAACTGGGTTATTGACCATATTTTTTGGCTGGAACAAGCCAAAGTTATTTTTGAGGAAAGATAATTTATGGGGCGTTACGAAAAATGCACACACTTTGATGCTCTGTATGACGCAACGGAAAACTGTTTCCCGGCAGTCAGCCGTCAAAATGCCTGTACTATTTTGCGCGAAGTGATTTTGGCTCCGGATGACTACACGGTTGAGTTCGGCAGTAAAACTTACGACAAGCCGGAGATTATGAGTAAACTGGCCAAAGAGCTGACCTTAAGTTGCGTTTACGAATCACCGGAACAAACCTATTATGATATTCTGGAAAATGCCGCCAACATCATAAAACATATGAACGACGGCTACATTACGCACGAAGACTACGAAGAAAGGTCCGAATTTTTGGGAATGGTCGAGCGCTACGAATTTACGCTGTTTACCGCCTTTTGTCTGTTGCGAACTTTGGACACGGATGACACTTCCCGTCTTGAGGAATTAAGGCTCAACATTACCCGTTTGCGTGAGATACACGATTTAATTACAAATTATACTCGTGATGAAACGGATATCGAAGTCGGCCGTGAAGACTACGAACGTGCCAAACCGATTTATAAAATGCTTAAATCACTTCAGAGTTTGGGTTATGACTATAATTTCAGCCCGAAAGAGCGTGCCAGTTTGGATATTGACCACGAAGATGACACCGATTTAACCGATTCGTTTAATTCCGAAAACTGGCTCAAAAGAATTATGTTATTGGAATTGCGACTTGAAATCGGTACTCCGGCTGAAGTCAGAGAGACTGCCGTCGCACCGCAAAACGAAGCCCCGCAAAATACGGTTGAAACACCGAGAGACGACATAAGCGAACGTATTGCCCTATTGCGCGGAACATTCAATAAAAGAAGATTTGACAAGAACAGATTTCTTGTGTTAGAAAAAGCTAAAGCATCGTCACCTGCCGGTGACAATAACGATTAAGGAGTTTAAAAATGGGAATTATCGCATTATTTTTATTACCGCTGTTAAATATTCTCAGCATTGCGATTGATATTTATTTTAAGGTTGTGGCTGTGGACATTATCCTTTATTGGATGTTTCATTATAAGCTGATGTCCGTACACAATAAATATGCGGAAAAATTTATGGAGATACTAAAGAACCTGACAGAGCCGGTATATAAAATAATTCGCCAGAAAGTTCCTCCTGTTTCCGGATATGATGTTGCACCTTATATTTTGTTGTTGGTCATCATCTTCGTTTATCAGTTTATATCTAATCTGACCGAATGGGTTAAACAAGGATTGATGTGATACAGCCTTTTTTCGAATCAGGTAAAGGCGGATTTTTCGTCCGCATCAAATTAACCCCGAATGCTTCGTTTTGCGGTTTCGGTGAGCTTTTTGTTTACGCTGACGGCACGGTTTATTTAAAAGCCGGAGTTACCACCGCTCCCGAAAAAGGCAAGGCCAATAAAGAACTGGTTAAAATGTTGGCAAAAGAACTGGATATTTCAAAACAAAGCATTGAACTGATATCAGGCGCCACCACCCATTATAAAAAGTTTTATATTGCCCTGCCGCTTACACCGCAGTTGCAAAATAAATTAAGCGATTTAGTCAAAGGAGAAGCAAATGACTGCCCAGATAATTGACGGACGACAGATTGCCGCACAGATTCGTGACAATCTCAAACAGCAGATTTCAACTTTGCCGCAAACTCCGAAACTGGCAATAATTTTGGTCGGCAACGATTATTCCAGCCTGATTTATGTGCGCAACAAACAAAAAGCTGCCGCGCAAATCGGTATGGAAACACAGCTTTTTCATCTTGAAGAAACAACTTCCGAAGACGATTTATTACAATTAATAGACCGGTGCAACGCCGATTCGCAAACAAACGGAATCATCGTGCAACTGCCATTACCGGAGCATTTGCATACCCACCGCATTATAAATCGTATTCTGCCGCAAAAAGATGTTGACGGCTTTCATCCTTATAATACCGGTATGTTGCAAAACAACGAAAAACCGTATTTTATTGCGGCAACACCTCTCGGAATTATGACTCTGATTAAATCCGTGTGTCCGGTTTTAAGCGGTAAAAATGTGGTTATTATCGGTGCTTCACTGATTGTCGGCCGCCCGCTCGCCACACTGATGCTCAATCAGGAATGCACGGTCACGATTACACATATCCATACACAAAACATTAAGGAACTTACCCGCAAGGCCGATATTTTGGTGGCAGCTTGCGGTGTTGCCGAACTGGTTAAACGCGATTGGCTGAAATCAGGAGCCATTCTGATTGATGTAGGAATCAATCGCCAAAACGATAAAATCTGCGGTGACATTGATTTTGATGATGTTGTTTCCACAGCCTCTGCCATTACGCCGGTTCCGGGCGGAGTGGGGCCGATGACGATTGCTATGCTCTTAAAAAACACTGTTGACGCTTATTTTTTGCAAAACAAACCTCTTTAATTCGCCGATTTTGCCATTATATTTAAAACCTCGTTCATTGATGGAGGTAAATATATGCAACAGGCAAATTCGGCCGACATTTTTTATTTTGACGCCAGACGCGGCGTGCAATCGGCCTTCAACGATATTTTTGAAAATAAAACCCTGAAAACGTTTACCACCGACAACATTTATCAATTTTTACGCTATGCCCGCGAAGTATCACCCGAAGTTATGATTTTTAACTTAAGCGGTGCAGACCGACAAACCGCCATCACCGTGCAAAGTTTTAAGCAAGAAATGTTCGGTGACTTTCCGATTATCGTTATGTATTCTCAAAACGACAGTTTTGAGCCCAACCCGCGCGTGGCGCACTATTTAAGTATGCCTCTCGATTATCATCGGCTTTCCGATATTATCGAAAGTTACAGTTTCGGGGCAAAAAAACACCAAATATTACTTTTGGATCGCTTTTCTTCGCAATCTGATAAATTACATGAGTGGTTGGCGGCTCGCAATATTTCTTATTTTGAGGTACACAACATTGATGCAGCGGCGCGATATTTGCACAAAAACCAACCTTACGCGGTATGGATTGAATACGCACCGGAATTTATCTCCGCTCGCCATACTTTACCTCATCAACGCATTTTTTATGTGGATAGACATCAGGATATAGCTGAAATTCAAAAGTTTTTATCCTAGTATTGCTTCATATTTGCAATATCCGAGAGGAAAACATGTCTTTCAACAACCTTGTTCGCCGTATTTATGACGAAGTTATCCATTTATCCGCCAAACAACACGCTCTGTTTTGGCTGGCGGTAATTTCATTCGTGGAAAGTTCATTTTTCCCGATTCCGCCGGATATTATGCTGATTCCGATGATTCTGGCCACTCCGAAACAAGCGTGGAAAATTGCCGGTGTATGCACTGTTGCCAGTGTTATCGGAGCTTATCTCGGTTATATCATAGGCTTTTATTTCTTTCAGCTTATCGCCGAACCGTTACTGAATTTTTACGGTTATTTGGATAAATTCAACGAATTTAAAAATCTCTATAACGAATACGGTGCGTGGATTGTATTCGGTGCCGGTATTACTCCGTTCCCGTACAAAATCATTACTATTGCCAGCGGCGTTGTCCACTTGAACTTGGTAGTGTTTACGATTGCCTCGGTTATTGCACGCGGCTTAAGATTTTTCCTTATTGCTTGGCTGTTGTATGCCTACGGCGAAAAAATGCGCACGTTTATTGAAAAAAATCTCGGCTGGCTGTCGATATTGTTTTTAGTTTTGCTGATCGGCGGCTTTGCTTTGCTCAAGCTTTTCTGAAATTTCTTTTTTAAGCTTCAGCATATAGTCCACCACATCGGAATCATCCCAATCAATCGAACCGGTAATCTGCCCGACTTCTTCGCCGTTTTTATTGACCAAAATCGCCGTCGGTGTCACCGCAATCGCCATACCGCCGCGAAAATTCGATTTACGGTCGTTATAGCTGACCATATTGTCGGCGCCGAGTCGTTTCAAAAATGCCCGTTTTTCCGCCGTTGATTTCCACTCGTTGTCAGGCGATATCAGAATAACTTCTATACCTTTACCCATTGTTTTGCGTACAAATCGGCCCAGATGCATCAAATCTTTCAAACACGGACCACAACTTTTTGACCACACCACCGCCATCAGCAAATCGGAATTAAATTCCGTTAATTTGTAAGCATTACCGTTATCGTCATAAATGCTCAGAGCCGGAATATAACGCGGCTTGGGAAACATATTTATCTTCGCCTCCGCCGTGCTGATATACCCCGCCAACATCCATAAAACCGCCAATATTTTCAAAATCTTATTCATTAATTAACAACTTTCTGTGAAAAACATAAATTATCTTTAACTTTTAACCTATAATATGCTAAATATAGTTAAAGATTCAAAAATAAAAGGTTAATAAATGCAAAATCCGTATAAATTTTTTATGCTGTTGTTGATGGCAGCGTTTATAATGACAAACCTGACCGCCTGCGGCCGTTATTCCAAACCGCAACCTGTGGCGGGAAGCGGCTTTCCGCACAGTTATCCGCACAATGAGGAGTAGATAAATGGCTGATAATAATACCATTGAGCGCATTCCGTATGTTGAATTTGCCGACAATGCCAACGAACGCACTCCGTGTGTGTTGGTGCTTGATTGCTCCGGTTCCATGCGGGGCGAACCGATAAAGCAGCTCAACGCCGGTTTGGTAGCGCTTGAAAATGAGCTTAAAGACGACATTGATGCCAGTTCTCGTGTGCAGTTATTGATTATCAAAGCTTTCGGCAAAGACGAAGTTAAAATCGAATCCGACTGGACCGATGCCATGAATTTTTCGGCACCGGTGATGGAAGCCGGCGGACTTACTCCGCTTGGCAAAGCTATGGAAACCGCCTTGCAAAAAATTGAAGAGCAAAAATGCTTGTATGACAGTTGCGGCGTAACTTCAAAGCGCCCATGGATTTTTCTCATCAGCGACGGTGAACCGACAGATTACGGTTGGGAAGATTCGGCGGAAATCTGCCGCTATGCGCAAAAAAACAAAAAGGTGGTTATTCACGCCATCGGCACTCAAGGTGCCAATTTGGATAAACTGGCCAAGTTTTCGATATTGCCGCCAAAACGCTTGACCGGCCTGAAGTTTACGGAATTTTTCCTCTGGCTCAGCCGCAGTGTTTCTTGTATTTCCAAAGCTGCGCCGAATGCCAACAACTATCTTGACGATATAACGGAATGGAATGAAAAGTAAAAAATATGCCGACAAATAGCAGCAACATAAGGCTTTTATCCGTTTCGGTCCGCGGCTCTTTACATAAAGCCAACGGTTTGCCTTGTCAAGATTACAGCTGTTATCGCCGACATAAAAACAAAGCCGTGGGGATTGTCTCCGACGGAGCCGGCTCGGCCAAATATGCCCGTACCGGAGCCAAAATCATCTGCGAAACTCTGTGCGATTTACTGATTCGCGCCAACTTAAGCAATATTCATGAAACCGTAACAAAAGCAATAGATGTGGCTCGGCAAAAGCTGATTTTGCACCGCCTCAACAAAAGTAAAAGTTCCGACGATTTAATCAATTTTTCAGCGACTTTGGTCGGCTTTTTCTACCATAACGGCCGCGGTGTATTGTTCCACATCGGTGATGGTGCCGGTATAGCATTCGGTGCCGGTTCTTATGATAATATGATTATTTCCGAGCCGGAAAACGGGGCTTTTTCTTGCGAAACGTATTTTTACACCATGGACGATTGGCAAGATTGCTTGCGCTTTGTGCCGTTTGAAAACGTTGACCGCTTGTTACTCATGACTGACGGCGTTACCGGATTTGTGTTCTCCGATGATTTCTATAAAATCCATCGCAAATTTTTGATTCCGATTGTCGAGTACTTGGAAAAAGAAAATCGCCGCACTTACGCCGTTAAGGCTTTACGCAACACGCTTGACGATGTGCGCGCTCGTCGCCTTAATGCCGACGATAAAACCATTTTATGGGCCAAAATGCAATGACAGAAACAAATATGACATATTTGGCCTTATATCCCGACGGCCATAACGAAAAGATTCATCTCGGCGAATTGCTGAACAAGGGCGGCGCTGCCGGCAAAATTTATCGTGACGCCTCGCATCCGCACAGTGTTGCCAAGATTTTCCACGAAAAAGAACGTAGCGATACCAATCGCCAAAAGCTTGAAGCAATGTTGTTGAACCGGCCGAATATTCCGGCGCTTACCGAAGACGGTAAACAATATATTCAAATAACTTGGCCGACTGCCTTGCTGGAAGATGAGCAGGGTTTTTGCGTCGGCTACCTTATGCCGGAAATAGATACCAACGAAGCCGTTTCACTCGACCACCTCATTCAGAAAGCGGTACGCCAACGTTTAGGGCTGACCGAGCGTTACAGAGCTCGCGTTTTTGCCGCCTTCAATATTGCCACCATCGTGGCGCAACTTCACGTCCGTGGCCATTATATCGTGGATTTAAAACCGTCAAACGTGTATGTTTATAAAAGAAATCAGTTAGTGGTGGCATTTGATTGCGACGGATTCTCGATTCAGGGCGAAAACGGTGCGCGCTATCCGGCAGAATTTGTGAGTGAAGAATATATTTATCCGGAAGGAATGAATCTAACCTGCAAAGAAATGGGGGAAGAACAAGATAAATTTGCCTTGGCAGTGATTATCTTTAAACTTTTGAACGAGGGCATTCATCCGTTTTCGGGGACACCGAACAAAACCGGAGATATGCTCTCCATTCAAGAGCGTATTGCCGGCTACCACTATGCCTACGGATTTTGGCCGGACTCCTACCAAAAACCCAACCCGTACAGCATCCACGATTATCTTGATAAAGAAACCATGAATTTGTTTGAACGTGCCTTTACTAAAGGCGGTGAAAGACCTACCGCATTGGAATGGCAAACTCATCTGGCTTATTTGTTGGATAAAAACCATTATAAACAATGCAAAAAGGATAAAAACCACATATATTTTACTCCGAAAGGTTGTGGCTTATGCATTGTGGCGGAAAAATTCAAAGAACAGGTGGAAAACTACAAAAAACAACAGGAGAAACCGGAAACGGTACGCGGGTTGAGCTTAAAAAAACTGGCAACCGAAAATTTAAGCAAAGCCAAACTGGAACAAGAACAGATTCAAAACATCGGCCACTACATTTTATATACTTTGCTCGCCGTTTATTTGCTGTTTTTTACTTTTTTATATAAAATCGCCGGTATTTTCCGAGATATTTTAGTTGAAAGCGGTATATTCATTCAGTTGATTCTGATTGTTTTGGGGATTGTCGGCATAAATCGTCTGTTGGCAGTTATTGCACAAAAATTGCCTGATCGTAAAAATCAAAATATTTTGAGTATGCTGCAAATTTACGGCTATATCTGCCTGTTGATTGCTTTTATCGTCATAAACGGACTGCCTCTGGATTGGTTCAGATTAGCTCCGTAACCTTCAATAGTTTCTCTTGGGTAACTATGAGTCATAAAAGTGCCTACTTTTCAAATAAATAAAAAGTGATTATATTTTTTTAAAAATATTCCGAATCGATTCGGGAAACGGTGTTGTATGGCAAAAAAACAAGAGAGGCTAAAACAATGAAAGCATTAAATAAACTTAATATTTCAGGGGCTATGGTGTATCCGTTGATTGAGGGCGGAAAAGGTATTAACGGTACTGACGGCAAAAGTTCCGGTTCTTGGGCCAAAGAAGGCGGTGTCGGTACCATTTCGATGGTCAGCCCAACCGAAATTTCTTTGGAAGGCTCGATTATACCGGAAATTTTCCACGAAAAAATCCGTGCCAAACGCCATCGCGAAATGGTGGAATATGCTATCAAAGGCGGCATCTCGCAAGCGCAGATAGCGCACGATATAGCCGGAGATAGCGGCCGCATTCACATAAATATGCTGTGGGAAATGGCCGATTCGCAAGAGGTTATAACCCGCGTATTGGAAGGTGCCAAAGGCTTGATTCACGGTGTTACCTGCGGTGCCGGATTGCCTTATAACTTGGGAAAAATCGCTTCCGAGCACAATGTTTATTATTACCCGATTATTTCTTCGGCGCGAGCCATGACGGTTTTATGGAAACGCTCTTTCAAAAACTATGCCGAATATCTGGGCGGTGTGGTTTATGAAGACCCGTGGTTGGCCGGCGGCCATAACGGCCTTTCCAATGCCGAAGATCCGCTTTCTCCGGAGCGCCCGTATGAGCGTCTGATTGCCCTGCGTAAAGTTTTGACCGAGCTCGGGCTGAAAGATTTACCGATTATTATTGCCGGCGGTGTATGGAGTTTGAGCGATTGGCAGGATTATATCGACAATCCGGAACTCGGCAACGTGGCTTTCCAGTTCGGCACTCGTCCGATGATAACCAAAGAAAGCCCAATCAGCGATGCGTGGAAACTTTTGATGATGCACGCTCAAAAAGGCGATGTAATTTTGCAAAAATTCAGCCCTACCGGCTTCTTTTCTTCGGCCATTAAAAACAATTTCCTCAGCAATCTGATGCGCCGTAAAAAAGCCGAAATTCCATACAGCGACACCGCAACCGACGAACTGACCTTCTTGTTGCCGATTGCACCACACAAAGCCGTATACATCAATCCGGCCGATAAAAAACAGGTGGAAGAACAACGTAATCAGGGTTATTCAATGATTAAAGAGACGCCGGATTCGACTTTGGTATTCTTAACACCGGACGAATGGATTGAAATGCAAAAGCAGCGCTCCGAATGTGTCGGCTGCCTGTCACAATGCCAATTTTCAAGTTGGTCACGCGAAAACGGTTGCACCGGCAAAATTCCGGATCCGCGCACTTATTGCATTCACCAAACGCTGATGAACATCGGCCACGGCGGTGATATTCAAAACAATCTGGCCTTTGCCGGACACAATGTTTATCGTTTTGCCACCGATCCGCTGTATGCCCACAATCATATTCCGAGCGTGCACGAATTGTTTAAAGCTATTTTGGAAGGAAAATAGTTTTTCTTTTCCACACAAAAAAATATCCCCGAACAAATCGGGGATATTTTTTATATCAAACAATCTGCAAAGATTATTTGGCTTCGATTTTCTTACCGTTCAAGTCAAATTTTTCAACTTGTGCATTATCATTCAATTCTTTAATGATCTCAGCAACGGCTTGTTGGCCCAAATTGATTTTGATTTGTTCTTTTACGTTTTCAAGCGGCAACGGCTTGGTATCGCGAATATCTTCCACCAAAATGATGTGATAGCCGAATTCCGTTTTTACCGGAGTCTTGGAATAAGCACCTTTATCCAGAGCAAAAGCTGCCTTGGAAAATTCCGGCACCATAACTTTTGCCGTAAAGTAACCCAAATCGGATTGATCTTTTGAAAACTTACGAGCCAACTCGTCAAACGAAGCTTCTTTAGCTTCCAATTTTGCGATGATATCTTTAGCTTCATTCTCGGTTTCAACCAAAATATGTTTAGCTTTAATTTCTTTTTCGCTTTCAAACTTGGAAACATAGTCGTCATAGACCTTTTGAACGGCCTCATCTGTTACGCGTTCGCTTACTCTTTGTTCCATATACACCTGACGTGCAACTTCATCTTGCATTTCGGCAATCTGCGCCTTATATGCTTCGGATTCCTGAATTTTTGCCGCGGTAGCAGCCTGCAAAGCCAACTTACCGTTTACGGCAACATCAATGGCTTGATTATAAAAATCTTCAAAAGAAGCTTGAGCTTTGATTTGCGGATTTTTATCATAAACTTCCTTAATTTCGGCAACGGTAACGGTTTCACCGTTAACAACGGCCGCAACACCCTTGTTTTTTTCGGCGTGAACTTTATAAGTCATAGCGCCTGCAATCAATACAACTACAGCTGCGAACGTCGCAATGATATATTTTTTCTGCATTTGATTTCCTCCTTAATAAATAAATCAAAGTTACTATAACCTGATTATTTTAAATTTCAATATAAGTTTATAACTTTTGCGCAGAGTATTGACTTTACGATTGAATCAAACTAATTATTATAAAACATAATAATATAAGGAATACAAATGTTAGGACAAATTGCTCGTAAAATCTTTGGCAGTGCCAATGATCGTTTTGTGAAAAAACAATATAAAATCGTAAATCAAATAAACGCTTTGGAGCCGGACTTTATCAAGTTATCCGATGAACAGCTTACGGCTAAAACACAAGAATTCAGAGAACGCCTGAAAAAAGGCGAAACGCTCGACGATATTTTGCCGGAGGCGTTTGCCACCGTACGTGAAGCCGCCAAACGCGTAATGGGACAGCGCCATTACGATGTTCAGCTCATCGGCGGTATTGTTCTGCATAAAGGTATGATTGCCGAAATGAAAACTGGTGAAGGCAAGACTTTGGTGGCGACACTGGCCGCATATTTGAATGCGCTTGAAGGTAAAGGCGTGCATGTGGTTACCGTAAACGATTATCTGGCAAAACGCGATGCCGAATGGATGGGACAAATTTACCGCTTTTTGGGATTGACTGTTGATTACATTGTGCACGGCAAAAACGATAACGAACGCCGTATGGCTTATAATGCCGATATTGTTTACGGTACCAACAATGAGCTCGGATTTGACTATTTACGCGATAATATGAAATTCAGTCTGGCAGAACGTGTTCAACGTGATTTTAACTATGCTATTGTTGATGAAGTCGATTCGATTTTGATTGATGAAGCGCGTACTCCGTTGATTATTTCCGGTCAAGCCGAAGATTCGTCCGATACATACATTAAGGTTACCAAATTGGTACCGTTCTTGAGCGAAAGCGACTATGAAAAAGATGAAAAACGCCGCACCGTAACTCTTACCGAATCAGGCATGGAACATATTGAACAACTGTTGCGCGGTGCCGGCTTGATTACCGACGGTGCTTTATATGACATCGGCAACGTTAATCTGGTACAACATGTAAACAACGCTCTGCGCGCACACAAATTATTCCAACGCGACGTTGATTACATTGTCAAAGACGGTAAGGTGGTTATTGTTGACGAGTTTACCGGCCGTATTATGGAAGGCCGCCGTTTCAGTGATGGTTTACATCAGGCTCTCGAGGCCAAAGAAGGTGTGGAAATTCAATCAGAAAACCAAACACTGGCTTCCATTACTTTCCAAAATTACTTCCGTTTATACGCCAAACTCGCCGGTATGACCGGTACGGCCATGACCGAAGAAAACGAGTTTTATGATATTTACAATTTGACTTGCGTTGAGATTCCGACCAATAAGCCGGTAATTCGTGAAGATTTACAGGACGAAATTTATCGTACGGCCGACGAAAAATATCGCGCCATTATCAACACCATTATCGACAGCCATCGTCGCGGCCAACCGGTATTGGTAGGTACCACTTCGGTTGAAAAGTCAGAAATTGTGGCCGATTTATTGCATAAAGCCGCGCCGGAGATAAAATTTGAAGTCTTAAATGCCCGTCACCACGAGCGTGAAGCGGCAATCGTGGCTCAAGCCGGTGTTTCGGGTGCCATTACGATTGCTACCAATATGGCCGGTCGCGGTACGGATATTCAGCTCGGCGGCAACCCTGATATGAAACTCAAAGAAAGACTTACCGGTGAAGAAACGCCGGAGCAAATTGCCGCCATTAAAAAAGAAATTGAAGCCGAAGTTGCTGCCGATAAAGAAAAAGTAATTAAGGCCGGCGGTTTATATATTGTCGGTACCGAGCGCCACGAAAGCCGCCGTATTGATAACCAGTTACGCGGTCGTTCCGGCCGTCAGGGAGATCCGGGAACTTCCAAATTTTTCCTTTCCATGGAAGACGACTTAATGCGTATTTTCGGTTCGGAGAAAATTTCCACCGTTTTGCAGCGTCTCGGCTTGCCTGAAGGCGAAGCACTCGTTCACCCATGGATCAGTAAAGCGCTGGAAAAAGCCCAGAAAAAGGTGGAGGAACGTAACTTTGATATCCGTAAAGATTTGCTTAAATATGACAACGTTATGAACGAGCAACGCAAGATTATTTATGGCGAGCGCCGCGAAATTATGGAACAAGATGACGTTTCTGATATCATTAAAGAAATGCGCGACGAATATTTAAGCGAGATTATCCGCGCTCACGTTCCTTACGGTACTTCGGCGGAAGAATGGAATATCGACGGATTGAAACAGGATATACAATCGGCAACCGGTTTCAGCATGCCGATGGCCAACTGGTGCAATAATCCGGATATTGACAGCGACAAAATGCAAGAACTTATTTTGGCCGAAGTTGATAACCGTTTGACCGAACGTGAATCCGCTTTGCCGGAAAATATCGTAAAAATGGTGCAAAAAAGCATTTTGTTGCAAGTTCTGGATCAATTGTGGAAGGACCATATTGCCGCACTTGACTTGATGCGACACACCATTGTGTTGCGTGCTTACGGCCAAAAAGACCCGTTAAACGAATACAAAAAAGAAGCCTTCAATATGTTCTCCGATTTGCTGAACGTGTTAAAAGAACGTGTTACCGTTGTTATTTGTCATACGGTGATTCAAACCGAAACCGAGCAACAAATGCAGCGGGCTATGGATAAAGAACAAAACCGCAAAATGTCGGCGATTCATGACGGCGCCGTAACCACCGATGAAGAAACAAACAAAAACCTTTTTGCCGATGTCGGGCGCAATGATCCTTGCCCGTGCGGCAGCGGTAAAAAATTCAAACATTGCCACGGTCGCTTAATCTGAACGGAGTTACCGATATGATACGCATACAAGAACCGGAAAGCAACATAGAAAAGATTTTTGATTTCTGTGAGCGCAATTACAAAAAGCTCAAACGAATTTTCATTATCACATTCTCCTGCATATTCTTGTTGTTGGCTTCGCGTTTAACTATTTGGGCTGTAAATCGCTATACTTTCAACCGCGATTTGAATCGCACGGTTAACCAAATTTCGCAACTGATTGACAATGTGCGTACCACTTATGCCGTGCATACCGCCACCAAAACCGATATTATGCGTCTGATGGCACAGTCCAATACTATGCCGGATTTTTTGGTGCAAGACGGCAAATTAATTAATATTTACGGTGGCGGTATTGCCGTATCCTCTGCAAATCCTATCATTCGCGGCGATAAGTCATTGCCGACATTTAAAATTGCCTATCAAGGGTTGAAAAAGGACGTTTGTATGGCTTTATCATATCTTGATTGGGGCGGAAAAGAAAGCGGGCTGATTTCAGTGGCACTTGGCTCAATCGACAGCGAAGGAGTAGATACGGCTTTGCGTGATATTGAAGAAGATGTTGAAGATGAGCAGGTAGAAGTGACCATTCCGGGCGGGCGTAAAAAGTGGGTAAAACTGCCGCGAAAAATTATGTTCAACATTGCCAAACCGGATGATGATACTACCCCGTTACCGTTTACCGAGGCCTTAGCCGATGAAGGTTGCAACTGCGGTTCGCAACGCTCCTGTTCGTTTGCGTTGCGTTATTACACACATCTGCGCTGATTTATTATAATTGCAACAAATGCTCGGAAATATCGCGCGTCATCTGATGTACGGCTTCCGTTTGCGCCTCAACCAATGCAGGCACTCCGGATTTTTGCACTTTTGCGATATATGTTCGCTGTTCGCGCTTTAGAACTTTACCGCTCTTATCGCAAATATTCCACCACGCCGTCAACACAACCTTATCGTCAGTATAGGCCTTCAAGTTGTTGATTTCAATATTAACACTGTATTGCAAAGAAGCATCATTAAAATATGTGCGTTTAATATATGCATTCGGCAAATATGCAATTAAATCGTTGACCACGGTTGTCTGAATTGTATCCGGCAACACTTCCGCCCAGCGATGAAATTCCAAAATTTTCACTTCTGCCGAATCTTTATCATAAACCAACATCTGTGACTTATCCAACATATCCGGTACTTTAATCTTTGTTACCGCCACGCTCATACTTTTATCGGAAAGAGAATCAACACCGTTACTGTTCATAACATAAAATTGTGATTGCGGCGAGCGAAAACTGCAGGCATTCAGCAAAACGAACATACAAATCAACCATATTTTTTTCATTTTATTTCTCCTTTCCCTGAATAACGGCTTCCGGATGACGTTCCAAATAATCGGTCAAATTTTTGAGCGAACGACTGGCTTTGGAAATATCTTCCAAAGTTCTATTCATATTTTCCAATGTTTTTCCGGCACCCCCCGTTTTTTCATCCATAAGCGAGTTCACTTTTTTAGACACATCATTAAGATTCGCCAACAACGACGGAATATTTTTATTCAGGCTCTCGGCCAAATCATTTAAGTTTTTCATAACATCAGGTGCCGTTTCTCTGATGGTAGCCGTTGTTTGCGAAATATCTTTCAGAATAACCGGAATACTTTCATCAATATTATCAATCAAGTTGCCGACACGAACAATGGTATCCTGTAACGGAATATCCTCCAAATCTTTAGAAATCTGTGCAAAAGAAGAATACACTGTCGGAATTTCCGGATATTTACCGGTGCCTCGATAAATCGGTTTGTCATTCGGAAGCATTACCAACTCAATCATCAGCTGTCCGGTCAGAAAATTGGATGTAATCAACCGCGCTCTCAATCCTTTTTCAATTAAATTTTTTAAAAGGACTTCATATTCTTCTCTGCTCCGTTCCGGAGTGGAACCGTCGTCGTTAAAAATCATATAAACCGGAGTTTTGAATGTTCCTTTTTCCAGATTTGTCATTAAGCGAATCTTAGCTACCTTTCCGACTTCCACACCTTGCAACACCACCGGCGAGCCGACGCTCAAACCGCGCACCGATTCGTCAAAATACATAATTAGCATATCTTCGCTTCTGGCTGAATATTTTTGTTTCATAAAATAACCTATAATGCCGAAAAGACAAATTATACCAATTAAGACAAACAATCCGGTAAGTTTATATGTTTTATTCATTTTTTCTTCTCTCCTCGCGTTAAGAATTTATATACTGCCTCGTTTGGCGGGTTTTTCAGCAATTCTTTGGGATCGCCCTTTGCCATAATGGTTTTGGTGGAGGCATCCAAAAAAATAGAGTTATTGCCAATGGCAAAAATCGAGGCCAGTTCGTGAGTAACCACCACGATGGTTGTACCCAAACTGCGATTGATTTCAATAATCAAATCATCCAAATTGCGTGAACTTATCGGGTCCAATCCGGCCGACGGCTCATCAAAATACACTATATCCGGATCAAGAGCCAAAGCCCGTGCCAAACCCGCGCGTTTTTTCATACCTCCACTGATTTCGGAAGGATAAAAATCATCAAATCCGGTTAATCCCACCAAAGCCAATTTCAAGTGCGCCAGTTCACGCATAGTCGCTGATGAATAATCGGTATATTGCTGCATCGGCAACATAATATTTTCCGCCAATGTCATAGAGCTGAACAGCGCTCCCCCCTGATATAAAATTCCGGATTTTTCACGGATTTTCTGCACTTCGGCAGTCGAAGCCGCGGCAATATCAACCCCGTTAATCACCACCGAGCCTTTCAGCGGCGGAATAAGCCCTGTAAGCACACGTAACATACTGCTTTTGCCGCAACCGCTGCCACCCATAATGATAAAAATATCGCCTTTATTTACTTGATAATCGGCATCATGCAACAACACATAATCGCCGTAACCGACGTTCAATCCCTTGACATCTATGGCGACTTGCTTACTCATAGCCCCAACTCCATGCAAATAACCGTGATAATACCGGTAGCGACAATCATCCAAACAATGGCTCTGACTACGGATTGTGTGGTGGCGACACCTACACTGTCGGCATTACGTCCGCAATTAAGCCCGCTGTAACAGCCGCAAACCGCTATAATGATACCGAAACAGAAACCATGGAAAACACCTACCAAAAAATTTTTCAAATTGAAAGCATTAATAGCATATTTCCAATATTCCTGATACGGCAAATCCATCATAAACACCCCGACAAATGCACCGCCGATCATTCCCATAATATCTGCCAACATCGTCAATATAGGCATAGCTATCAGCAACGCCAATAATCGCGGCAACACCAAAAAATCTATTTTGGAAAAGCCCATGGTTTGCAGAGCATCCAATTCCTCATTTACCTGCATGGTGCCGATAGTGGCGGCATAAGACGAACCTGTGCGACCGGCCATAATAATCCCCACCATAATCGCACCCATAATGCGACACATACCGATGGTAACCAAACTTGCCACATAAATCTGTGCACCAAACGTTTCCAACTGAATAGCGCCGACAAAGGCCAATATCAACCCGACCAGAAAGCTGATTAATGATACGATTCCCACAGCGCTCGGACCGCAATCTTCCAGCGCCGCCATAAAATCGACACGCCGCATAATCGAGCGAAAGCCTATCCATCTGCCGACAGAAGTGCATATCTGCCCCAAAAAATGCATAACATTTGAGGTTTTTTGTAAACAATCGAGTGTATTTTTTCCCAGATTTTCCAGAAAAGGCATTTTTACCGAACTGCCGTGCGTCGGATTACGATCATCGGCAAACGCCAGACGCATCAAATCCCGCAAATTTTGCGGCAACGCGGATAAATCGCATTCTGCTCCTGCTGTTTTGGCTTTGCGAATGCTCTCATACAAAACAACCAACAGCGATGAATCCCATTCGCCCAAACCATCAGCACATAGCACCAACTGTTTTGTTTTTTTTGCAAACTGTCGTTCCAATTCTGCAAAAAATTCCGGACAATCATAATTCAATACGTCACCGGATACGGATAAGCGTAAAGCATTATCCTCCACACGTTCTAACTTTATATTACTTTCCGTCTTTTTCTGCATTTTCCAAAGCCTCGGCAAGTTCTTCGGTTTCCAACTCGTCCAAATCCTCGGATGCCACTGCATAACTACCGTTAAACCAACGATTCAAATCAACATCCGCGCAGCGTTTTGAGCAAAACGGCATATATTCCTCTCCGGCAAACAACTTGCCGCAAATCGGGCATTTATGCGTTTTGATAACCTCGCTCATGGTTCAACTCTACCCGTACCCTGACAAGTCGGACATTCAACCGTATATAAATCACGCAAACTCGGGCGACGACGTTGGCGCAAAATTTCTATGTTACCGGCACGGCTCAATCCCAAAACGCGACTGCGGCAAGCGTCATCGGCCAACTCTTCTTCCAAGCAATCAATAATGCTCTTCATAAAACGATATTCAGACGAACCGGCAAAATCGATAATTATTTTACCGGAAAGGTTGCGCAGACGAATCTGACGGGCAATTTCTTTGGCGGCTTCAATATTTAAGGTATCAATATCGCCGACATTGCGAATACCGCCGCTGTCCACATCAATAGCCACACAGGCTCGGGTTTCTTCAATTTGCAGACTTCCACCGCTTTTTAACTTAACGGTGCGCTCCAACGCGTCGATAATTGCATCATCAACCCCATATTCTTCAAAACCGTTTTTCTTCAGAGTAACGGTTCCGTCAAACACTGCCGACACCGCTTGCTCCAAATTCGGCGTATCCACAACAACCTCCTTTAAACTGTCGTGATAACGGCGGATATACTCAAACAAAGGATTTTCCTTGGCATATAACAGTGCCGGTGCCGTCAATGTTCTTGCTTTTTTACGAATATCCTCATAAACGGCACGCAACTCATCCATTTCAGCCACAACCTGCTGTTCACTGCCTTCAACCGACATAGTGCGCAAAATCCAACCTTCCTGACCGCTACATTTTTCGCGCACTGCCTTTGCATATTGCTCGGCTTTTTGTGTATCCTCAATTTTGCGTGAATATTCAACATCGTATTTGAACGGACAATAAACCAGATAAGAACCCACAAGCTGAATGTTACGCACTACTTTTGCGCCCTTTTCGGCGTGTTTTTCTTGCAAAACCTGTACCACTACACTCTGACCTTCACTCATATTAGCCTCTTTCAGAGCAGGTTCATAAGCATTCAAAAACGCCTCTCTGCCGTCGCCAATATCAACAATAAAGCCATATCTGTCATTAGCCAGATTTATTTTTTTGATAATCTTGCCGAGATACACATTACCCTCGATGGCGCGGCTGTCATTATAAATATCAATTTCCATTAAGCCGGTATTATCAAAAACGGCTATACCGAAAGCCTCTTCATTTCTGTCATAAACTATCTTTTGAGCATTCATTTTATCCCTACTCCTTTTAACAAATTCAATGTTTCATACAGCGGTAACCCGACCACACCTGAATAAGAACCGACCATTTTCGTTACATATCCGGCAAGCCGCCCTTCGATTTTGTAGCCGCAAACACCTTTCCATTCTCCGCATTCAATATATGCGTTCAAATCTTCGTCCGACAATACTTTCATCATTATTTTGGTGGTAACGGTGCGTTGCGAAATCTGACCATTTTTACTGATTAAACACACCGAACTGATGACGCGATGAGTGCGCCCCGACAAAAGTTTCAAATAAGCGATCTGTTCGGCGGCATCTTTGGCTTTATGCAAAATTCTTTGCCCCGTCGCCACAATGGTATCACAAGCCAAAATATTTTCATTTGGGCACAAAGCCGCAACATGCTTGGCTTTTTCCAACGCCATCCGCCGCACATAAGGTAATGGTTTTTCATGAGGCAAACAACTCTCATCTATATCGGCCGGCTGAATTTTCTTCGGCTCATAAGCCACCTGCCGCAACAAGGCAATCCGCTGCGGCGAACCTGATGCCAATACAAAATCTTTTACCTCAGTTGATTTTTGCATAAATTAAGCGCCGTTATCATCATCAAAAGTTTTTTCCATACGCTCATGACGCTCTTGTGCCTCAATCGACAGAGTTGCCACCGGACGAGCCTCCAAGCGGCTTATCCCGATAGGTTCGCCGGTTTCTTCGCAATAGCCGTATGTGCCTTCTTCGATTCTATCCAACGCTTCATCAATCTTTGTAATCAATTTACGAATTCTGTCCTTGGTACGCAAATCCAATGATTTATCCGTCTCCATGGACGCTCGATCAATTTCATCCGGCTGGTTCAATCCGCCCTGACGCAAGTCGTCTAATGTATCTGCAGATTGTGAAACAAGAGTTTTCTTCCAATTTTCCAGTTTCTGACGAAAGTATTCAAGTTGCATTTCATTCATATATTCTTCGTCGACTGACGGTTTATAATCCGGTGGTAATACAATAGACGTCATTTTACATCTCCTTTTATTTAATATAGTTTTACAATAATTAACAGCAATCGTACATAACTTCAAGACTTATTCTTACTTAATAACATAAAGTTGTCAGTTAAATATCCACTGTATTTCATTTTCACGATTATCCTTACACTGCGCATTCTTGTCTGTTTTGTTTTTACCGGTCAACACGACACGACTTACCGGCAGAGCACAAATTTTGTTTGTAGAATCGGTACAACCGCCGCTTTGGGCATTGACGGCCTGTCCGTTCACATTACCGTAAGCCTGCCAATACCACGCACTTGTTTTGTTCACAAAAATAGCAAATAAATCGGCATATTGATTTTTGCGCCAATCTTTCATTGCCAACTCCACACATTGTTTTTTGGAAAGATTTGCAAATCTTACATAAAATTTGGTCGGATCATCATCATAAATATTGACCTCGACTTTTCCGCCAAATGCGTGATAAATATTAGTACCGGCCACACGAAAAGAATTAGGAATAAGTTTGCGGTCACCATTTCTGACTTTTTCCACCACTTCCGAATAATCTACATCAATTGCCGAAGAGCGCACCATTGCTCCCACCAATTCGGTCAGCTGCAGAGATGCCGTACTGTATTTATGATTATCAAACGCACTGCTGACAATCCTGCCTATGGCAATAATCACACCCATGGCAACCATAAGGTAGCCCATCATTTCAATCATTGACCTGCCGGCCTGTGCTTTTTTCATATCCATTTCTTTTACCCCTGTATGCCTCAGAATATCACAAAAAAACTTCGTTAACAATAACTTTTATAAAATACTTTATTTTTTTTATAAGGTGATTATAATAGAGCTATTAAACATTATGAGGAATAATAAATGAAAAAGATTACAATTCTTTTAACAACTGCGCTTTTTACGGCCGCAACCGGTTTTTCGGCTCGTGCTGACAGTTATAACTACGTTCCGTATGTCGGAATTGATTATGTATTCAGTCGTACCAACGCATTCGGCACACATCCGGAGCATCACGGCGGAGCGGTGCGTTTAGGCTCGGAATACGGCAAATATTTTTCCACCGAATTGTTTGCCGCTCAAAGCGCTCAAGATAAAAACAATATCGGAGCCGGAAGCTTAAAAACATCTTATTTTGCTTACGGTTTGGATATTTTGGCTTATTCTCCGGCGCTTGCCGGTGTTGCGTTGTTGGCAACGGCCGGTATCGGCGAATATAATTACAAGACCAAATTCACTCCGGCCGATAATCACCGCGAGCACGGATACGGTTATCGATTCGGCGGCGGTTTGAAATATGTTTTTGATGAACATTGGCAAACTCGTTTTGTCAGCCGTTACATAAACTTTGATAAGTTGGACGGATATAACCACAGTGTGGAATACTCTTTCGGTGTTGAATATCATTTTTAAAAAAGGAATAGAACAATGGGGAAAAAGCTTTTTATAATAGTTATAATGTTGTTTTTGTTCGGCTGGAGTCTGACATTGCTTAAAAAGGCCAAAAACGAACCGACGGTTGTTCAGACCGAAGATGCACCGGTAGCACAGGTTGAAGAAAATCTGCCGGAAACGGTGTATTCTTTCAACGCACAGGATTTGAGCGAAGAATGTTCGGAAGATGTCAACAATATGCTTTGTACGGTTGAAAAAGCGGTAAAATGCACACTGAAACCTGAACTTGAAATGTGTGCCAAGTTAAATCTTCCGCCGTTTATCTTTATGAAAGACCCGACCGTAGAGCGCCCGACGGAAATGAATTACAAATTTATCAATAAAATTGTTTTACCTAACGGTACCACCGAAATCCACACCGAAAGTTCCTGCAACGGCGGTTGGTTCGGTCTATGTCAGGGAACCATCATTTACGTGCTCGGTCAAAGCGGCGGCAAATGGAATGTTCGTGACATTTACGCCATTGAATAATTTGCTGCCAATACAAAGACTAACGGCGTCCGTACAAGACGCCGTTTTATTTTATCCGCAAACATTAAAATTTAGAAACATTACCGACACATTTATCCGGATTGGTTTTGCAGTATTCCTGTTCCTGTCCGTAGCCATACAAAGATTTTCTGTCGTCGCTCAAGCGGTCGGCCACAAATGCCGAACAAGCCGAAATCAATAAAATCGCCGTAAACATCAGTGCTTTTTTCATAACAGTCTCCGCATATCGTCAACAAACTAAAATGATGACACTATGTCAATATAAGGTCTAATTCCTAAACTTTGTTTAAATTCGGAAATATATTTCAACATTTCGCCCCACTCGGTCCATTTATTCACGAATTTCTCCGCGACTTCCGGCGACTTGGAAAGTTGTACCTCGATAATTTTTTCGAGCAAACTACGCGAACCGGATTGCATTTTAACAAAGTCCACGTGCAATTTTTTATCATCGTCAAACCAAAATGCACCGTAATCGTGCAAATAGTTATATTCAATTAAATCAGCCATACGATGCGCCTCACGGTCCTGCGGATAGGCTTTCATAAAGTGGCGTTTCACAATCCAAGTCACATAAATCGCTTTCAGTTCTTCTTCGCTGATGATTCCGGCCTTTACATATTCCGGCATCATCGCCGCCGACACCATATCGGCCTTATGCTCTTCAATTATGTGATGATAAATACCGAGCGCGGTCTGATAGGTACTGTCCGGCCCCAAAGAGTGCCCGTTTTCGTGGCCGATGGTAAACAAATGGTCGTATTCGTTATCATAGTACTTATGCAATTCCGGAATTACCAGTTTTTTGAGTATTTCTTGCGTTTTTTCCGATTCTCCGCTGCGCCGCACCTGACGATGATATACGTTACGCCTGCCGCCGCCGTGCGCCAAACTCGGTTTATCGTTGTTCGGCAGATTCTGCGCCAGAGTGATACCGCCGCGACACAAGGCGTAATCGCCGGTCAGAGCCGCAATATCAACATCAACCATTGTTTGTTTCAGCCCGTTTTTACCGCCGACATTTTGCTCATATTTATCGCTGTACGGCATTAAACTCGCCAGCTTGGTCATCTCATTTTTAAACTTCAGCAAAAGCTCGGTACCCTGTTTATTGACTATTCCGACTCTGATTCCCAACATATCTTTCGGTACCGGATTGATGCGTAAAGCTTCCAAACGCGCACATAAAGCCTTATCGGAAAACAGTTGCGAAGTCAGCTTATCGTCATAATTTTCGCGGCTTAAGGTAAATTCCAGCGGAGTATCCTGCATCTTTGCCCAATGTTTATCGGCCAAAATATCCATTTCTTCGTTATTTTGCAACAACGCCTGCGTCTGCCAACCGAGATAATCCTTAAACAATTCGTCGGTGGTAAAATGAGCCGCACATTCCAGCTCGTTGGCAATTTCCGAAAACTCGTCGGCAAAATACTCGGTATAATCTATCGCTTTCAGATATTTGCCGTCGCGTCGCACCATGGTACGCGCGCTCAAAATCTTACGCACTTCTTCGGCTTTGCCGTCATCCAGCATTTTATTTATAATCCGGCTCAATTCTGCGGCATCCAAATCGGTCGGATAAAAATTGCAACCGGCGTACTGATGAATACCCTCAAAAATTTCCACCGGCTCCTTGTCGATTCCGTTGGAACCTGCAACACCGTTCAGCGAATTAAACAGTTTCAACGTATTTGCGGCATACGGGCTTTTTTCGGCAGCAACCTCCAACGCCTGTTTTTGCACCAGATTCATCGGATGATCCATTTCCAAAGCCACATCGTTGATAATCCGCGCGGCATTCACCAAATATTTCAGCGCTTTTTTATCGCCCTCGGAAAGTTTTTTATACGATTCGTTTTCTTCGTCAATCAGTACCACCTGCCGCATTTGTTTACTAACTCTCTGCTTTATGTCGGCGGCCGAATACTTAATTTTAAAACCGTTAATCTTCATTTTCCATCTCCACTGTTTTGAAACGATAAAAATCCATCTGCGTCGCCGCAACATCTTCCGGAATTTTGGCTCGGCCGCGTATTGCCGCCATAAGTGCCGTTTCTTCCTTCGGACGTTCATCTGCAGCCATCAACGCACTGCGCCCCTTGTATTGTACATATATACCGTCATCGGTTTCCAAATAATTAATCAGAGGCGAATTTATATCTTTTTCTATTTTTTCCAACTCGGTCAACAGATATATTTTATATGCCGTAATCGGCTGTATTTTTTTTGCCACGGCCTTGCGCGCCAACTCGACGATTGCCACGATAATACCTTTGTTTTTGCCTATTTTCGCCCGCGAAAAAACTTCCTTATTACCGCTGCTGAAAAAACGGATGTACACCGTACCGCGATCAAACAATCGATAGGTTTCCGGCGTTTTATCAGGCCATATGGCATCATTTCCGTCAACCAATTCCAGATTCATCGTAAAATATTGCAAAATATCGTGGCCGTAATGATTCAAATATTCCTGTAAATTCTTCTTTTGTCGTTGCAATTCGTTGACTTCGTTGCCGTTTTCAAACCACGATGCATAATTATCCTCGAGTGCCTGCGCCAACTGCGTATCCACTTCATCAAACACACGGACTTTATAGGCGTGCTTCTGCGCCAGATATACTGCTTCGTCAATCAAAAATTTATCATTGTCCTCATCATAAAAATCGGCTCCGAATATCAACAAAGTCCCGCCTTGAGATATAAATTCATCTATTTTGTTTTCGGGAAACACCTCTTTTTCCGAAAAGTTCAGAAACTCAATTTCGGCCTTGAAGTTCTTTTTCAGCAAAGACTTATGTTCTCCTCCGGAATCATTTCCGATAAACATAACAGCACTGACGTTTGCCGACTGATTTATGTCATGATATAACTTTTGTACATCCCCACGGTTGAGAGCGGTTATTGTTTGCGGCACAATCATCATCTTCGGATTTTTCGGTTGATTGGTATTCCAATGGCTCAAATAGCCGGATAAAGTTTTATTTTTCGTTTGTTCGTTTTGATAAAACACCGCTGCGATAACCGGCCGAATTACCTCCTTATCTTCACGCACCCGACCGTAATCCACCGCCTTTTCGTAATTGGCGTAATTATTGTGATAAAAGCGATTGTAATTAGCCCAAACCATCAGTGCCGCCGCAATAAACCAAAAAAGGCATATACTCCATTTTTTAAGTTTCCGACGCGTTGTTTGCAACATGATTTTCCACCTGAAAAGATTATGCTAAACCGCTATGCCGCACTTTTTAAGATTATCCAACGACAGCTCAATCACGGCATCTTCCAATTTTTCGATAATCGGCTCGTCCAAAACCGCCACCACCTGCTTTTTCTCGGTGTTGATGGTCAGATATTGTGCACCGTCCTCACACTCAAGCCAATAGCGCACATCGCCGTTTTTATGCTGATTTGCCTGCAAATTGGCATCAACTTTGTCGAGCGCGGTAACCAAGCGCGATTCCGGTGTTTTTTTATCTTCGTATTCGCGCCACAAATCATATATTCTCGCACCCAACTCCGTCGGCAAAATTTCTTTATATTTTTGCATTGCTGCCAATTCGTTTGCATCCTTGAGCTTTTTAGCTTGCGGATTCGCCCGTTGCACTGCCTTCGGGCAATCGCCGATTTCCGCCTCGGCAATATCGTGCACCAGCGCTAATTCCAAAAGCCGCGTAAAATTATATTCGTGCTTCAAATACGGATACACCAACATCAACAGCCACGCCAACTTAAAGCTGTGCGAAGAATCGGTCTCGCTGCTGCCGTCAGAAAGCAAGGTGGCTCGCTTGACCAAGCACACCTTGTCCAGAATCTTCATAAATTCGAGTATTTGCGCAACTTTATTTTGCATTTTTACCTATAAACTTTTTACCGCCCAAATACGGTTGCAATTTAACCGGAATTCGTACCGTACCGTCGGCTTGTTGATGATTTTCGATAAACGGCACCAACGCCCGCGGTGTGGCAATACCGGTATTGTTCAGCGTATGGCAAAAACGCACTTTACCATCGTTGCCGCGATAGCGCAAATTGGTGCGGCGCGCTTGCCATTCCGTAATATTCGAGCAAGAGTGTGTTTCGCGATAGCAATTCTGCGACGGCACCCACGCTTCCAAATCGTATTGTCGATACTTCGGCGCGCCCATATCTCCGGTGCAAACTTCCAACACCTGATACGGCAATTCCAAATCCTGCAAAACTTCTTCCGAAATCTGCAACAAAGTTTTATGCCATTTTTCGCTTTCCGCCATGTCGTTTTTACAAATTACGAATTGCTCGGTTTTGAAGAACTGATGAACTCTGACCAAACCGCGGGTATCCTTACCGGCGGCACCGGCTTCACGGCGGAAACACGGCGAAAATCCGGCATATAACACCGGCAAATCGGCTTCTGTCAGCATTTCATCAGCGCGAAGTGAGTTCAAAATCAACTCCGCCGTCCCCGAAAGATAAATATCGTCGGCCGGCATATAATAAATCTCGTCGCGAGCAAACGGCAAATAGCCCTGATTAAACAACGGTTTTTCCTTAGAAAGTGCCGGCACCGTAATTAACGTAAAGCCGTGTTCGCGCAATTTATCCATCACCAACATATGAATTGCCAGTTCCAACTGCGCCAAATCGTTCTTAATCGCATAAGTGCGCGAACCCGATACTTTGGCGATTCGCTCCATTTCGCTCCAGTCATTGATTTCCATAAGTTCGATGTGGTCTTTCGGCTGAAAATCAAAGTGCGGAATTTCACCGACTTTGCGCCGCACCACATTCGCCGAATCATCAGGTCCGTCCGGACTTTCCTCACTCGGATAGTTCGGCATCCGGAGCATCATATCATTAAATTTTTCTTCCAGAACCGCCAATTGTTCCTGTTCTTTTTTGAATTCTTCGCCCACGGCTTTACTCTTGGCGATAATGGCCGGTCTTTCTTCATTTGATGCGGATTTTATCGAGTTACTGAGCTTGTTTTTTTCTTCTGCCAACGCCTGCGAAGAAGTTTTAAGTTTATTCATTTCATAAAACGTCGCCAAAAGCTCATCCACCTTCTCTGCCGGAAAACCTTTGCGTCCCAAGCTCTTTTTCACCCAATCGGTATTATCTGCAATAAATTTAATATCCAACATCTTTTTTGCCTTAAAAATATAGTTAAACCTCGGCAGATTATACGTTGTTTATCCGAGAATACAATACAAATTTTCAGGTTGTGACCGTTTTTCACACATAAAAACATCTTTTAGACAAAATATACCGTTTTTTACTTGATTTTTCACAAAAAATCGGTTATACTGACGTTGATTAACCTAGGGATTATGTTTTAAGAATGTATATATGAATTTTATATAGCTTCTTTTTTAAAAACATTATCCATCTTGCATCAAGCATAACGATAAAATACTTTCGTTTTTTGTGTGAGCCTTAGGTAATTGTTTTTTTAATTGAAGTCAAACTAAATACCTTCGTCCGAAGTGTATTGTTTTGCAATTTCCGCGAATTGAGATTTTGAATTATTTGTACTTTAAGCACAGATTTTGTTATATACCACTCGTAAAATAAGTTTCCGAACCTCGAGCATAAACGTTGGAGAACGTGGGGGTCTGACTGGCGATAGCTTGTTCAGTGGAAGGGTATAACAGATTTGTGATTAGAGAGCCTACAAATGATTTCAGGTCTTATGTTCAGAGAATGCGCATTTAATCAATGTTTTCAAGCGGCGATATAAATCGTTGTGCGAGGATATTGATGCAATACATGGAAGGCGCTGGTGTTAAAAAATAAAAATTGAGTATGAAGAAGTTTATGATTCTGCTCGTTATGGTAATGTGTGTGAATGTGGCTACTACTAACGCACAGAGAATTATCTCTGTGTCATCATACAATATCACCTTTGATGGTGGTATTAAGGTGCCGGTTGATGCGGTTCCATTCGGCGGTTTTCTGCCGAGCAACTGCATGTTGCCGGTGGCAATAAAAAGAGCAATCGAAATACGTCGTGCCTATTGGGGGCATGACTATATCGGATTTGCGAACGAGTTCGCCTGTGAAATGGCGAAATTGTCGGCGCTAAACCAGCTTCTGGCTGGCGCCAATGCTGCTTCCAATCGTAGCGTAAACTACGAGGCTCGGAAGCATGCAGACGCCAAGCGCGCCTCTCAGCGCTACGCTGAGAAGCGTGCCACTGAGAAGCGTACCACTGGTGCCGACAGCACACACAACAACGATACAACAGGTAGCTTTGCTACCGGTTTGTAAACAAAAGGAAAACTCCCTGCTACCGAAAGGTGCAGAGAGTTTTCTGTTTTTAAAGCGCAATATTTTCCCGCTCACTGCAATATCTTGTTAAATGTAACAAAATTTTCACACAAAATTTCAAAATGTTATGTTATAAATATATCAGAGACAAACTTTTTTAGGGCGCAAATATGACCGATACCGACCTGACGGCAAACAATCTTTCCGAAAATACCAAGCGACGTGAAGACGTTGAGTGGTTGCGTTCGCTGTTATATAAAAACCCCAAAAAATTTGAAGATGTCGGCAACGCCTATAAAGCCGCCTTGCGTAGCGATGAAGAAAATATCAAAAATCAGGCCGCATACTATCTCGACATCATCGCCGAAATTAAAAAAGACGAGGATACCAAAGAAAAAGTCAGAAAAGAAAAAGAATTATCCATGCATAAGCTGGCAAAAGATGTACGGCGACTCGAAAAACAGGCCTTAAAACTCACGGAAAAAGGCGAGCGGGAAAAGGCCGAAAAAATTATCAATAAAGCGGATGAAAAACGCAAAACTTTACATAACCTGCAAAGCACCGAACAAGACAACCCAAACAGCAACCAAGCCGATTCGCAAACAAACGGCAATATATTACGCACAAAAACCAATCGTGAAAATTCTATGGATTGACGATTCTTCGGCTGTTTAAGATAAGGTCAAGCCGTGCAGAATTGCCTCAAAATCATCGTGTTGCGGCGAGCAAATATAGGCGCCGATTTTCATTTCATCATTGTCATTAAGCAAATAAAACTTGCGCAACTGCACATAATTCTGCCCATCCAACGAATAACTGGCAATATAGCACCCTTTCTTCTTTTTTAAGCGATACCACACATGCTTTACCCCTTGCGGCAGAGGCACCGTTGCCAAATCGGAAAGACCGCCGTTGGTCAGCGATGTTGCCAGCAACGGCGTATTTTCATCTTCATACATTACTGCAGCTTTAAACCAGTTATTGACATCGGTGCGCACCATTACGCCGCATTGATCAAACACTCCGGTGTTTTCACAACTCCAATCCAAATCGCAACAAAAATCGCCCAAAACATAGCTGAAGAAAAAATGCCCGTCATCTTTTTTAAATCCGTAACGTTCGCAACACCAAAAATCGGTACGGTATTTGGCTGCAACATGCATTCCGTCCTCGTCAAAACGCACACGCTGCGGTTCATTCATCCAATCAAATTCTTTCAGTGTTTCCAACAGCATTAAAAACTCCTCACGGCATAATTGGTAATTTTATCGACGGCCTCCGCCAGTTTATCGTCCTTTTTGTGCGGCAACATAATTTGCAGCGTGATTATCTCATCGCCCTGCCCGTTTTTAGCCTTGATTCCCTGACCTTTCAGGCGCAGTTTATCGCCGCTTGACGACATCGGCGGCACCTTAACCATAACCTTGCCGTTAACGGTCGGCACCGTAATTTTGGCGCCTTTTACCGCTTCCACCACAGAAATCGGCAAATCGAGCAAAACATTCAGACCGTCCGCCTTAAAATACTGATGTTCGCCCACGTTTACCGTAATCAAAACATCGCCGGCGGCTCCGCCGTTGATACCGGCATTTCCCATTCCTTTCAGCCGTAAAGTCTGACCGCTCTGCGTACCGGCCGGAATTTTGACATTGACGCTTTTACCGCCCAAATTAACTTGCTTTTCAATTCCTTTAGCGGCATCCAAAAAGTCAATATTCATATTATATGACACATTTTGCCCTTTGCGTGCAGTCGCACGACCGCCCTGCGTTCCGCCGGTAAACTGCGAAAAAATATCTTCGCCGAAAATCGAAGAAAAATCGAATCCTTGTGCTCCGCCGAAACCACCGCCGGCACCGCGTCTGAATCCGCCAAACGGATTACCTCCGCCGAAATCATATCCGCCGGCATCTCCGCCGAATCCGGCACCGAATCCCGTCGGTTTTCCGTCGGCATCAATTTCGTTATTGTCGTATTTTGCGCGTTTTTCCTTATTGCCTATAATATCATAAGCATTTGAAATTTCTTTGAATTTTTCGGCAGCAGTCTTATCATCTTTATTCAAATCCGGATGATATTTGCGTGCAAGCTTACGATATGCCGATTTAATCTCGGCATCCGTTGCAGTCTTACTGACTCCCAAAATTTGATATAAGTCCTTTGCCATAACCGTTTTCTCCCTATTAAAGATTATATAGGGATATTTTTAGCGGGTTGCAAGGTCAACACAGTCAAACGTCGCGCGTCTTTTATGATTTTTCTGCAAATAAATATCGCGTAAATATGCACTCTTTCCCGGATTTGTTTCATAGCAATACTGCGCCGCCAAAGTAGCAACTTTATCTACGCGAACATCGACATATTCGTAAATGATATAGTCGTCGCCCATAGTTTTAACTACTATATTGCTGCGATAAAAATCAGCATCAGAAGCGGCAACCGTTCCCGCCGGCGTCCCCACACCGGTTTCCGGCGTATATGTATAAACTTGCGATGTATCAATATTTGCGGCAGCCGGCTGTTGTGCAACTTCGGCTTCCGGTCTGGCCAAGCAAGAACCGCATAATGCGGCAGCTAACGTGATTAAACCAAGTTTTTTCATAATTCCTCTCTTTATAACCTACGGGTTATCATTAAAAACACTATAAACCACAAGGGGTTAAGGATTACTTAACGGCGTTTTGCCCAAGCTATGACAAAAAATTCTTGCCATATTTGCAATTTGCCATATATTAAGCTCATAAACAAAGTGCGGAGCGCAAAATGGTAAAAACTGTTTGGAGTTTAATGGATAATCGGCGCGGTAGCGTCAATCAGGCTTTGGGAGTGTTAAAAGCCTTAAATCCGTCGCATTTTGAAATTGTCGAAAAAAAGATAGATTATACCAAACTCTCCGCTTTGCCGAATTGGATTCGCGGTTGCTCACTTTTGGGAATTACCGCCGACAGCAAAAAGCAAATCACCGCACCGTATCCGGATTATGTTTTATCCGTCAGCCGCCGTACCGCTCCGATTGCGCGCTATATCAAAAAGCAATCGCCGCGCACCAAAATCATTCAGCTGATGCATCCGGGTAATGCCGGATTAGATGAGTTTGATTTGGTAATTGTGCCGGAACACGATAAAAATAAAAAATCCGGTGCAAATATTCGTTATATCGTCGGCTGTCCGCACCAAATAACCCCTCAATATCTCGCCGATGCCCGCACCAAATGGGCCGAAAAATTTGCTCATCTACCCAAGCCGCTCACCGCGGTTATCATCGGCGGCTCAATTAAAGGCAAGCCGTTTCCAAGTGAAGATGTAGAAGATTTGTGCCGCAAAATAAAGAAATTAAAACAAGAAATCGGCGGTTCGATTCTGATTACCACCTCCCGCCGTACCGGAGCTGAGGCCGAAAAAATAATTAAGTCCTCGCTTGCCGATATTCCGCAATATCCCTATTATTGGGGTACGAGCGGCGATAATCCGTATGCCGGATTTTTGGCTTGTGCCGATAATATTGTGATTACGGCCGATTCGGTTTCGATGTGCTGTGAAGCCACCGGAGCCGGTAAGCCGCTGTATTTATTTGTCGGCGGCGATAAATGGCTTACGGCAAAACATAAACGCTTTGCGCAATCTCTTTTAGATAGAAAATGTGCGATTTTGCTCGGCGACAATACCGATATTTCGGCACCGCAACCGCTGAATGCCGCCGCCGAAGTCGCCGCGATGATTGAACAACTGTAGTTTTATTTAACTCGTTTTTCCAACATAGCCGCGCATATTTTTTGAAAAAAGAAACGTTCCTGACAACGGTCAAACGGTTTCCATCCTTCGTCGCTTACGGCTTCTATATCGGCACCGGCGGCAACCAGTGCCTTTGCCATTTGTACATTATCAAATCTGACTGCATAATGTAACGCGGTGTAGCCTTTTGTATCTTTTGCATTAACGTCGGCACCGGCATCTATCAACAACTTTACGGCTTCTCCGGCGTTATTTTTGGCGGCAAACAACAACGGTGTTTCTCCCTTTGAGTAATATTCCTGCGGTATCATTTCCAAATCAGGATGATAAGATAACACCACATTCAAACATTTTGCATTATGCTTATTTGACAGCATATAAAAGTAAAGCGTACCCTTAAAACCGTCAATCCGCTCATATATAATATCTATACCGGCTTCTTGCAAAATTTTATCAAGTGCCTCGCAATCACTGTTTTCGATGGCATCCATAATCCCGTTGATCATATTTTCTTTTTTTATTCCTGCTTCATCACATCTAACTTTACGTCCGGTTCGATGATTATATTTCGGAGTCCATGCCGCAGCCGGACAGGTCGGTGATTCAATACAATTGGTCGGCTCTTTTACCCACACCACACCGTCCATGCATTTTTCGGAATAAAGCGGGGCGAAATTTTTGGACAATGCATTTTCCGCCAACCCCGCAGACAAACCGAAAGCCGATAACAATACCCAAAAGACAAATATTCCTTTTTTCATTGTTTTACTCCTTGTTTCGCTTATCTTTGCTCCGGCAATAAGCATAAATCTGGCATTTTTCACACAACGGTCTTTGTGCCTTGCAAATGTAGCGCCCGAACAAAACAAGCCAGTGATTGGTATTAACTATCATCTCTGGAGGCAAAATTTTCAGCAAATCTTTTTCCACTTCCAATGGCGTTTTTCCCTTGCTAAAATCAAGCCGATGCGCGATTCGCATAACGTGCGTATCCACCGCCAAAGTCGGCTGATGATACCACACATTCATCACCACATTGGCGGTTTTGCGCCCCACTCCGGCCAGCGTGGTCAATACATCGCGGTCAGCCGGCACTTCACCCCCGAAATCATCCAGCAACTGCCGGCTCATTTCCATAATGTTTTTGGCTTTATTATTGAACAATCCGATGGTTTTGATATGTTTTTTAAGATTATCTTCGCCCAAACTCAACATTTTTTGCGGTGTATCGGCAATTTTGAAAAGCGCTTCGGTGGCGCGATTAACCCCTTTATCGGTGCTTTGTGCCGAAAGCATAACCGCCACCAACAGCGTATACGGATTATGAAAATTGAGTTCGCATTGCGGATTGGGATTTTCTCTGGCAAAAATCTGCATAATTTCCGATATTTCCGCCTTTGCGCGCGTCATGCCTTAACTCCGCCCGCTCCCGGCGCTTTCGGCGCGGTTTCATCCAGCGGCCAACGCGGTCGCGGCTTAAAATCAAGCTCATTGATATAGCCCAAACGAAAACGCTCCAATCCGGCCCAAGCCACCATTACTCCGTTATCGGTGCAAAAACGAATCGGCGGTGCCGCAAATTCCAAATCGTTGTCAGTCGCCAATTGTTTCAACGCATTGCGCAAATAAGTATTAGAGGCCACCCCGCCGGAAACCACCAAATGTTCGCCCTCCGGATATTTTTGTTTGAAGTATTTGATGGCTCGCTCCAATTTGCGCACCAAACAATCGGTCGCCGTCATCTGAAAGCAAGCGCAAATATCCGCCACGTCTTGCTTCGGTAAAATAGCGTGTTCCACTGCCCCGTCTGCCGAATAGGATTCGATAATTTTGCGAACTGCGGTTTTCAGGCCGGAAAAAGACAAATTGCAATCGCCGGAATTCAAAAGCGGACGCGGCAACGTAAAGCGCGAATCATCGCCGATTGCCGCCAGTTTTTCAATCATCGGACCGCCCGGATAGCCCAATCCCAGCATTTTTGCCACCTTATCAAACGCTTCGCCGGCGGCGTCATCAATCGTTGTCCCCAAACGCTCATATTCGCCGACATTTTTAAC
>CADBEI010000002.1 GCA_902793695.1 uncultured Pseudomonadota bacterium
GCCTGGTGATAACGTAACGATTACGGTACAACTGTTGAACCCGATTGCGATGAGTGAAGGTTTGCGCTTTGCTATTCGTGAAGGCGGACGTACAGTTGGCGCCGGCGTTGTTTCCAAGATTCTGAAATAACGTCTAGCTAGTAACTACTTGAGGGACTTCTCCTCGTGTACATTTTGTGTACACGTCGTCGAGGTCCCTCTTCGTATTTACACACTATCCGTTATTTCCGTGTGTATTCTGTGAGTAATTTTTTTAAAAAAATTTCATTGGCTTATGTACCTTTGTTGTACACCGCGCCAACCGGCATACTGCGTATTTATCTCGTTCTCCGTTATTTCCGTGTATATTCTGCGAGTTTTTTCTTGTTAGCGGCGTGGAGCAACAGAGCTTTCTTTACATTCCTTTGTTACAACATTTTTGCGTTTTACACAGATTATTTATTGATTTTTTTTGCAAAAAAAACTATATTTCTTTTAGAAATTATTTTTGAGGAGAGTAAAATGGATATGAACGAGTATCAGCGCAAACCTGCGGTTGAAATTTTGAGCGGCGGAGAATCCGTTGTTGATCAAGGTTTGCGTCAATATATGATTAATGTATTTAACTATATGGGTGTAGGTTTATTGCTTACCGCACTGGTGGCATATTTGTTTGCCTCCACTCCGGCTTTATTCGGCCTTTTATATAATCCGACCACTCACGGTATGACCGTTCTCGGCTGGTTGGTTACTTTTGCGCCGCTGATTATGATTTTTGCTTTTAATTATGTGGCTTATAACAAAAGTTTAGCAATGACACAGTTGATGTTTTGGTTGTTCTCGGCTTTGATGGGGGCTTCTTTGTCTTGGGTTTGTATTGCCTACACCGGTCACAGTATTACCCGTGTATTTCTGATTTCGGCCGGAACATTCGGTGCGCTCAGCCTGTATGGATATACAACGAATCGTGATTTAACCAAACTCGGCAGCTTTTTATTTATGGGTTTAATCGGGCTGATTATTGCCAGCATTGTTAACATTTTTATGCAGAGTACCGCACTATATTGGGCTTTATCCTATATCGGTGTAGCAATTTTTGTGGGCTTGACGGCGTATGATGTTCAACGCATTAAACAACTGTATTATTACGGAAGCGGAAACGGCGATATAACTGCTCGCCATGCCATTTCCGGCGCACTCAGTTTGTATTTGGATTTTATCAACCTGTTCTTGTATTTGCTCCGCATTTTCGGTAACAGAAGATAAGAGCAGACACAATTCAAAGGACCGCTGACATCTATCAGCGGTCTTTTTTGTGTTTTGTTATTGTCCTTGCGTTTTATCGGTAAAACTTTTCAAATAATTTAATGTCTTAGAGCCATAGTATTCATTACCGAACCAACTTTGATGTACTTGCGGTTGCAATTTTGTTTCTGGCGTAACAGCCGTTTTTTCTGATTTGTACGATTGCCCTTGCATACTTTTTTGCAACACGGCTTTTCTGTGTTCTTCCAATTGATATGCTCTATCCAATTCCGGCCCGTCAAACACATCACTGCGCCCCAATTTCAAAATCATCTTGGTCAGTTGCGCGCCAAATTCGCTACCGTCTTTATTTTGCGTATTTTTATCTAATTGTTCGCAATAAACTGCCGCCAAATGTGCCGCCATTTGTTTGATACTCATATGGCGATTTTTATCCGTTATATCTTCGCTGATTCTCAGATAATAATTCGATTCTTGGCCATTAAATGTTATGTTCAGAGTCGAATTTAATGACACACTTTTTCCGGGTATCGGGCTACTTGTATCGACATCGAAAGATTTGTGGTCACCGGTGGTTTTAACATCCTCTCCGAAAGGAAAAGTGCACCCCCCTTTTTCTTCTTTACCGTCAGCGTCGGTAAATATAACGTCTTTACGGCATTGATACTCTAAAAACAATTCTCCTTTTACTTCCTGTTTCTTTTCCCAATCGTGATATTCAAATCGAACATAAGGATTACCTGAATGTTCAAAAAACAGTCCGTTTACTTTGTAGTTATAAAAACAATCTTTTAACTTACGATCATCACCGTTGTTTTGTATATTTTTCAAAGCTTGATCAAATGCTAACAATACCATTGGAATTCTCCTTTATAATCTCTCTATATTCCCTTTTTACTCTATTTTTTTGTCAAAAGTCAAGAAAAATCAACTTTCCTCGCGCAAAAACTCCGGCGGAATGCAGCCGTTTTTAAGTACAATCAGATAATGCCGCACCACCGCATAAAGCAAATCTTTGGCGGCATCAACTTTTTCCCATGTCAGCGGCGACAAGTCAATATCTTCCGGCTTAACTTCAAAGAATTTTTCATTATAGCCGCCGGCATCCGAGCCGTTTTTGCACCATATTGATTCAACAAGTCCGGCTTTGATTAAATCGTCAAGTTCAAATGAAAACAATGCCGAGCGCTCGACAATCGCTTTCAAAACCGCATCGTTGCCTTGCCATTTTATCGGCTCGGTTAAACACGAAATCGCCCGAGAGCGGCCGGAAAACGTTTTATCAAGCCACGACATTATCTCATCTTTATTTTCCGAACCGGCACGGTGCGCATAAGCACGCAAATCCCGCGGGCCTTTAGATATTGACAGCAGACCTTTTTCTTTTACGGTATTAACTTTTGGTGCGTAGTGATACAGTTTCATAAATTAATCCCCTCTGCCTTTGCGACGGATTTTACCGTATTTTTTCCGCCTGTTCAATGATACTTATCAAATTTATGCCTTTATAAGGGTAACGAAAAATTAACCGAGAATCTGCCAAAAGTTGCAGATTTTAAATAACTAATAACTAACCGGAGAATTAAAATGAAAAGAACATATCAACCTAGTAAAATCGTGCGTGCACGCCGTCACGGCTTCAGAGCACGTATGGCTACCGCCAACGGTCGCAAAGTTTTATCCGCCCGCAGAGCGAGAGGTCGTAAAAGAATTTCTGCTTAATGGTTTGCCATGAGCAACTTTCCGATAATCAAAAAACGAAAAGATTTTTTAAGAGCCGCTAAAGCCGAAACCGTTATATTTCATAACGTCTTGTTGCAAGCGGCTCATACTTTATCCGCAACCGAATCCCAACCGGCGCGAATCGGTTTTACCGCTACCAAACGTCTAGGTAAAGCCCATATCCGCAATCGTACCAAACGGCGGTTGCGTGCGGTTGTGCGCGATATATATGAAAAATATGCCATGCCTGATACCGACTATGTTTTAGTCGGACGTTACGACACACATTGCTGTCCGTTTGAAAATCTGCGCAGCGACATTATCCGTGCCTTCAAAAAAATCAATAAAGCGTTTACCGAAGTACCGGAGGTAAATGATGAAAAAACTGCCGATTGCGCTGATTAAGTTTTATCAATTTTTTATTTCGCCGCTGTGTCCGGGGGTATGTCGCTATCAGCCTACCTGTTCGCAGTATATGATTGAGGCGATAAAGGTACACGGCGCTGTTAAGGGTATTTGGCTCGGTGTCAAGCGTTTGTGTCGATGTCATCCGTGGGGTGGTTCGGGCTATGATCCGGTGCCGCCGCAAGAAACAAAGCATAAGTAATGATAATTGCTTGATTTTCGGCGCAATATCTTCTAGAAGTATAGTGTTTAATATAAGGAGTCTGTTTTAATGAACGAAGATTTGAAAGGTTTATATGCCGCCATTATCCTGTCGGCGTTGGTTGTTTTGGGAGTTAATTATTTTATGCCGAAACCGGTTGTACCTCAGCCCGATGTTACGGAAGAAGTAGTAATTACTCCGCAAACAGAAGAACCGGTCGAAAATGAGACAACTGAAGTTCAACCGCTTTCCGTAGAAGAAGCAGTTGAGCAAGATGCGCGCTTAAACCTTAAAAACGAGGTGTTGGAAGGCTCAATCCGCTTAAAAGGCGCACGTTTTGATTATCTGAAATTACTGAAATATAAAGAAACGATTGAAGATAACAGCCCGAATGTATCCTTGCTGACACCGGCTAAAACCGCCGAATCTTATTTTGCCGATTACGGTTGGCTCACTACCGATGCCGGAGTTAATTTACCGAATACCGAATCCGTATGGCGCGTTGTCGGCAATACCGAACTGACGTCGGAAAAGCCGGTAACACTGGAGTGGGACAACGGACAAGGTATCAAATTTATCAATCAAATTTCGCTCGATGAACACTATTTATTCTCAATTACGCAAAAAATTGAAAATCATTCCGGCAAAACCGTGACTTTGTTGCCGTACGGACTGTTCAGCAAACACATTGACGACAACAGTCAAACACGCGGTGTGGTACACGAGGGTTTCGTCGGAGTTATGAATGACAAACTCAAAGAAATTCGTTACAACAACATCAAAGAAGAACCGCAAGAATTTGAAACTACCGGCGGTTGGGTGTCGTTTTCCGATAAATATTGGTTTGGTTCGTTTATTTTTAACGACAGCGCAATTAATAAAATCAATCTGCGCAAGGTTAAAGACGGGCATTATCAACTGGATTACAAAGGTGAGCCGTTGCAAATTGCTTCCGGTGCATCTGCCGAAGTTACCACGCGCTTATATGCCGGCGCCAAAGAGATTAAGCTGCTGGATAAATATGCCGACAACATTAGAAAGTTTGACTTGAATATTGATTTCGGTTGGTATTATTTTCTGACTAAGCCGTTTTTCTATGTTTTGGATTTTCTGTACGGTTTTATCGGTAATATGGGCTGGGCGATTTTGCTGTTTGCCGCAATTTTGCGTTTGTTGATGTTCCCGCTGGCCAATAAATCTTATGATAATATGTCGAAAATGAAGAAAATTCAGCCGAAAATGATGGCTTTGCAAGCGATGTATAAAGATGATAAAGTAGCTTTGCAACGCGCCACCATGGAACTTTATAAGAAAGAAAAAGTCAATCCGGCAGCCGGCTGTTTGCCGATGTTTATTCAAATTCCGATTTTCTTCTCGCTGTTTAAGGTTTTGAATATTGCCATCGAAATTCGTCACGCCCCGTTTATCGGTTGGGTAAAAGACTTGTCTGCACCGGACCCGCTGACGATTTCCGCATGGTCGCATATTTATATTCCGTCGGTAATAGATATCGGTGTTTGGCCGCTCATTTACGGACTGACCATGTTTATTCAAAGCAAATTAAACCCTAAACCGGCTAATAAAGACCAAGCACGGATGTTTGCTCTGATGCCTGTTTTATTCACGATTATGTTTGCGCATTTTGCCGTCGGCTTGGTAATTTATTGGACTTTGAACAATATCCTGTCGATAATTCAGCAAAAAATCATTATGCACAAAAACGGGGTTAAATAATGGCCGAAAAATTCAGCGCAGAACAGTTAAAATCAGCCGAAGCACAATTTAAGCGCCCGATTACGTTTATGCTCAGCGTGGCGCGTTTGGAGCAGTTGCCGGACGATGATTATGCCGAAATTGCTTTTGCCGGACGTTCAAATGTCGGTAAATCCAGCCTGATTAATGCGCTGTTTAATCAAAAAAAATTGGCAAAAACTTCATCAACTCCGGGGCGCACTCAGCAACTTAATTTTTTTAACTTTGACAATAAGCTGTATTTGGTTGATTTACCGGGGTATGGTTATGCCGAAGCGCCGGAAAAACTGGTTAAACAATGGCAGTCGATTTTAAAAACTTATCTGCGCGGACGCCCTAATTTGCGGCGTGTTTTCCTGCTGATTGATTCGCGGCGCGGTATTAAAAAAGAAGACCTTGAAATTATGAAAATGCTCGATGAAGCAGCGGTATCCTATCAGATTATCTTAACCAAAATCGATAAAATATCTGCTGCCGAATTGGCTGAAACAATTAAGGGTACAAGCGCCGAAATTGCCAAACACGCGGCGGCGTTGCCGGATGTTCTCATTACCAGTTCTGAAAAGAAAATCGGTTTGGATGTGTGTAAGGCCGAAATTTGTTCGTTTATGCCGCAAATCTGATTTACGGAGGTTTACAGATGGCTGACTTTCTGCTGTTCTCGGTGTTGTTGGTGATGGCGATTGCGGTGATTGTGTGTGTGATTTTAAGCGTTATCGGCATTTATTTTATGATTTCGTCGTGTTTTATGAGTTATCCGCCGCCGGTTCCGTCTTCGGGGCTCTTAAAAGAAAAGGCGTTGCAAGATATTTGCGACTATTTACAAAATAAAAAAGGGTTAACGATAATGGATTTGGGTAGCGGTTGGGGTACGATGTTGCTACCTTTGGCCAAACGTTTTCCGCAGCATCGCTTTATCGGCATTGAACATGCTTTTTTTCCGTATATGGTCAGCAAATGGCGCGCTCGTAACCTGTATAATCTGCACTTTGAGCGTGACGATATTTTCAAAACAGATATAACCGGCGCCGCCCTGATTTATTGCTTTTTGATGCAAAAACTGATGAATGATTTGACTCCTTACCTTAAACAAAATATGCATTCCGGTGCCAGATTGTATTCTTGCCGTTTTTATTGTCCGGATTGGAAACCGGCCGACACCGTTTCGCTCGGTTCGGAATACGACACCTATTACCTTTATATCAAAGATTAAGTCATAAAAAAGCAACCCCGATTTTAGGCATCGGGGCCGTTTTTTTAAGCATTTTCAGCGCTTAGAAATTATACTTAAAGTTGATTATACCGCTGTGATCCTGATAATCTTTGCGGAACTTAGCTTCATAGCTCAAACCCAGCTCAATATGTTCATTGAGATTGGCTGATACCCCGACTCCGATTTCTACTCCGAAACGCGGCAAGCGTTTGCCGTGAACGGTATAGCCGGCACCGTTGGTCAGGTTCACAATGGCAGTATCGCGGTCGCTGACAAGATCATACAATATCCCCACATAAGCGTGCGGTTTGAACATACCGTATGTCGTTTCCGCCTTTACGCCGGCCGTAGCCCGCAACAAATCCATATTTTTACCGGAAACGCTTTGCAATGCGCTGTCGGTATAACCGTGGCGTTTGATTTGATAATATCTGGCGCCGATTTCCGGCGTAAAGTATTTGAAGGTATAACCGGTTAAGCCTTGCAAGCTGTACATTTCCGCCTTATAGTGCGCAGCAACTTTTTGCCCGACCACCGTTTTATCTTCGTCATAGTCGGTAACGCCATAGGCTAATGCGGCATTCACAAACCAGTTGCTCGGACGATATTCGCCATACACAAATCCGAGCAAAGTTTTGGCATCGCCATCACGCTCAAAAGCATCAATGTCGGTGTCATCATATTGCATACCGATACCGGCCTTTACGGTTGACGTAACCTTTTTATCAACACCGGCAATAAAACCTATGCTGTCGGAATTAAAGCCGTAAATGTCGCCGCGACGCTGTAATTTGGCCTCGCCGTAATAAGTCTTAATCCAAGTTTTGACACCGCTTAAGTCAGGATATCCGCGATTTTTGCCGTTGTCGCCGGAGGACAGACCTTCTTCTTTGGAGGCTTCCACCAAGTGATTATCTATCGTCAGCAACAATCTGTCATTGATGTCGGCCGAAACTGCCTGCACCATACCGTCATCGTTTGGAGCAAGTGCTGTCAAAGCTTCATTAAACGATGTGCCGTTATTTTGTGCCAAATCAGCCAAACCGTCGGCGATTTTTGCCGCCGTACCGCCGGCAAATGACGGTCTGTCAACCCACGCGGTCGCCGCTTCCTGATTGGTTTTGGTACCACCGTTTTCGCGCGAAATTTCCTCCGCGGTTTTGGTTTGGTACACGCCGTAAATACCTGATTTTTCCGACTTGCGAACGAACTTATACATATTGTTGTGGAACTCGTCACTAAAGTTGTTGTTATCGATATCCGAGCCATCATTCAAACTGAGCAAAGCCACTTCGCCGGTTTTCTCGCCACCGAGAGGATTTTGCCCGAACGTAACATCGAGCGTTGCACCTTGTGCAATATCAAAACTGTCAGCCTTAAACGTGCCGTGGTCGTCCTTAATATTGTTGACAAGCAACTTCAACGTCGAATTTTTACCAAAGGTCGCGTTTTTAGCGGAAACTTCGTTTTCGGCCGCATCAAACTCGCCGTTAACATTAAGATTTACCCCGCTCAATTCGGAATTTTGCAGGCTCATTTTGCCGCCATCGGCTATTTCAATCTCCGCTTTGCCGACAGAATCGGTCAGTTTGGTATTATTCAGAGCAACACTTGCTCCCGCGTCGATAACAAAGCCGTTGTGGCCGTCCAAATCTATGGTCGATTTTTTATCGCCGCTCGCCACACCGTTAATCGTGACGTTGCCGTAAGTTGCGCCTAAGTCGTCCTCGGCCTTATAAATCTCATCAGCCTTATCGGCATTGAAGTTTTTATCGGATAACTCCGCCTGATTGACCATTGCCAGTGTATCGCCGGCCTTTTCATCAACGGGTTCCTCCGTCGTTTCTTCCGAAATTACGCCGATGGAATCGTTGAACGTGTCGATGGTAGCCAGACCGAGTTTATCGGTTTTGGTAATAATTGTTCCGACTTTTTTGAACTCATCGCTCCATTTGGTATCTGCGGTAACTTCGTCAACGTGGGTATCTTCTTCCTTGCTCACGACATAACCTTTTTCCAGTTCAGCTTTCAGCTCGTCGGTAAGAGCCAACTGCAAAGCAGCCGCGGAGGTTGTGCCTTGTGTTTTAAGAATTTGCACTTTGAAATCCGGACCGCCGACATCGGTATATTCGCCATTGGTCAAGTTGAGTTTATCCAGAGTAACGGTGCCGGAAGAAGCGGTTGTCGCCGCCCCGTTTGTTGCAAAAGTATCGGCAGCCTTATCTTTGACGGCAAGGTCGATATTCCATTTAATATTGGCATCCGACGTCAGCGATAAAAATTCATAGTCGTGCAAAGTACCGTCGGCAGTGCTGACATCAACTTTTTTAATCGAAACATTGGAACTTTTAATATCGTTATACAAATTAACCGTACCGGTAGAATCGCCGGTAATCGTGGTTGTGTAGCCCTCATCGCCGGAAATATAGTCATACATATTGATGGTACCGCCGTTTTTGGCCTCCAAGGTCAAAGTATTAGCGGCACTCCCCATATAGATAGCTTCATACTTTTTCTCGCCACCGGCAATCTGATAATAGTTACCCTTAAAGGTAGAAATACCATCGCCGATGGAGCCGTCAGCAGTAATATTCAAGCTTTTTGTAGTATAAATTGCGACACCTGCTGCATCAGTATCGGATAAGGCGGCATTATCTAAAAACTTAGCATTAACGATACCGTTGGTGATGGTGCTGAGATTGGTTATGCCGGCACCAATCGCCGTTGCACTACCATTGGCAACATTGTTTTGAAAAGTAGAACCCACGATTTGATTTATCGTTCCACCACTATTAAAAATACCGCCGTATACGATATTTCCTTGGTAAGTATTATTTATGAAATCACCGCTTATAACGCCTATTTGTGATGTCCGATTATAGATTCCGTAGACTGTTTTTTCACCGGTAAGTTCATTACCTTCAAAATTGCCGCTTATATCACCCATCTGTGATGACTGATTATAGATTCCGTATACTGTTTTACCGGTAAGTTTATTACCTTTAAAATTACCGCTGATATCTCCGATTGTGGAGGATGTGTTAAAAATGAAGCCGCCTATAATATCACTTGTTGTAGTAACGACATTATTTGTAAAATCACCGGTGACGTTCCCCATTATGCCCCCATAGTTAGAAACAAGACCGCCATACATGAATAATGTTGATCCCAAAACCTCATTATGCTCGAAATTACCGGTTAAATCTCCCATGCTTGCAGAGCCAGACCGGCCTCCCATTGACGCATAAGTAGCTCCGTTATAGAGTAATCCTCCCAAAACAGCTGAATTATTGTAATTTCCATAATCTACTTTGTTATATAAGAAATTACCGCTGATTTTCTCTATCCTTCCATTAGCACCATGATTATTAATTAAGCCACCCATTACTCCGCCTGATTGCTTGCCTTGTTGAATGGAGTTACCGATAAAATCAGCTGATATCTCATCGATGGTTGATGAGGAATTGTGAATCAAACCGCCGACGAGCGGTTGAGACTGACCGGTTTTTACTTCGTTACCGATAAAGGATGCAGATATATTCTTGATGGCAGAGTCGCGGCTATTACCGTATTCATTCAGAATAATTCCGCCGGAAGTTTGCCCGTTGCCTAAAATATCATTACCGATAAAATCAGCCGTAATATTCCCCATAGAGGCATTACCGTTAAAAATAACACCACCACTAATACCGCCGCCTGAAGTGGTTTCGGTAACAGAGTTATCAATAAATACACCACTAACATCGCCCAATTTGCTACTGTTATAAATAGCGTTTGCAATATGATCGATTGTCGTATCTGAGGCAGATTTGTTATGCAAAAAGTCCGAAGTAATATTGATGTTGCCGTTATCGGTACTGTTATAGATTGCGCCGCCTTTTTCACCGGTAAAGCCGTCAAACACTTTATCGGTTACCGCATCTTGGGTGATATTAGCATCGGTTAGACGCTCCGAAGCGGCAGTATAATCGCTCGGCTTAGTATAGGTATATTTATAAAATTTATCGCCGATTTGCACCGTATTTTCACCGGCAGCCGTTGCATCTTCCCAAACAACGCGGTCGTTAAACTGTGTTACGCTGTTCAAATATTCCGCCGTAATCTCCGTTTCGGCACTCGCCGTTCCCATATATGCAAACATACCTAAGTTAATCATCAGGCATTTTTTCAAAACGCTTTTATATTGATTGGATAACAGTCCGATTGCCGTGCGCGTGTGTTTCATATTACTTTCTCCCGCTACCATAACTCAGTATAAACTTATTACTGCACTGAATCGCTGTCAATACATTTTGCCGATTTTCCTGTGTTTTTTATAGTCTGTTGTACACTTGCACGGTGTTTTTAGGTTACTTCGGTAATGGCGCGTTGGTTACCCATACGTTGAATTTGCACCACATGCAGTTTACGTCGCATTTCATCAAGCGTTTGCTCCACGTTTACGGCGCCGTTGGTTGAGGCCATAATACGCTTAATAAATTGCAAATACGCTTCTTGTGAACTTTCCGCGTGGATGGTGGCAAAGCAATTATCGTGACCGGAACCCATCAGCTGCCAAATACCGCTGGCATAATCAATATCATTGGTTTGGTTAGTACGAGACATCACGAGGTGAACACGATTCGGGTGAGGCACAATCAACTCACGAGTATCTTCAACCGTAATAATTCGTTTGTGAATATCCAAAATTTTCAGCAAATTATTTAAAAAAGTAGTTTTACCGGTTGATGTTGCGCCGGACACCAAAATGTGTTCACCTCGCTTTATATACAGAAGAAGCCGTTCATAAGCATCGTCCGGTACCTTAATATCTTTAAGCGGATTGAGCTTCATGAGGGCTTGCCCCTGCTTCATTCCGTAATCTTCGAGACCGAAAGCGACGTCATCGGCGTGAAGACGAATAGCCAAAGCGATACCGCCGGTTAAATCTTCTTCATCATACATGACGTTCCTCCCGCAGATTGCGGAAAAACGGTGATCCCCCGGAATTGTTGCATAAACAAACGGAGAACCTTGTAACGGATCAAACTCCAACTCATAAGTATTGGCAATGATATAGAGTAAATCCGTTAAATATTCTTTTGAAAGCTTTTCATCTTTATACATAACCCACGGATAGGCGCGCTTTCCACGCATACGGAGCCATATCTGGCCGGCGCGATTTATGGCAACCTCCTCCAGATTATCCTGATTATACCAATAGGATAAAGGTCTTAAAACTGATTCCAATACCGAAAAATCACTCATTATCCTTCTCCTAAAACATATTTTCCTCGCCCGTACCCAAATCAGGTATGTCGCTATTGCTGTCAATAGCAGGCGGAGGTTGTGTCGGGTAATTGTTCTGCGGAGCATTTGACGACGGCTGAGAACTCAGGCCTCCCCTGTTTGGTTGCGGTGCCGATACCGGCTGATAATTACCTTGATTATTGCCGTCATAAGTAACTTCAACATTATCAGCGTTGGCGCCACCATCTGAAAATACCGTGGCTTCTCTGTTGTCATTGCTGTCTCCGTTTCGACCTCTGGTACGCCGCGAGCGCTCTTCGTTGTTGAGCCACAAATCCTGATTCGGATAAATTATGATACGCGTGCCGGCCGGAACATAAGCCACGGATTTAATAGCTTGCTTTCTCTTAATTATATCGTTAATGATTTTCGTAATTTGATCATTAACCTGATTTCGGGCATCTGACATTGCCTCGCTGCGTGCATCTTGCGTTGTGGTTGTTCCGTTGCTGTTGGTGGTAGAAGTAGAACCATCACCTGATGCCATGGCTATGTTAACCAAGCCTTGTAACGCCGTCGATACGATAGGGAAAGTGTAGCGCTTCATCAACTGCTCATCCAAATATCCGATAGCACCGGCGCGTCCTTGAGCATCTGCGGTTTGAGCACTGCTAAATCTCCATTGTGAACCATCCGGTCGAATAAGACGCTTCCACGTAATATTGATTTTGACCGCACCACCGCTTTCGCCGGAAAGACTATCGCTTTTATTATCAAGACTGCCGATAACTCTCGAGCCGGCCGGAATAATAATGTTACGCCCTTCTTCCGCAAATACGTTGCGTTCAACAATTGCGGTTACCGGAATCTTTTCTCCCAAGCCGTCGGAAGCATAAACCGAACGCGCCAAAACCGCCGGAATTCCCTTATCCTCGAGAATCATCTCACTCATATCAACACGCCAAGAAGATATCTGATTGCCTTGAGGTCCGCCATCCCAACCGTCTTCTTCATAGCCGGTAAATACGGACGGATCATATTCTTTCTCTTGTGGCGTTGATATATAACTCTTTAATTGTGAATACATATTCATTCGGCGATTGTTTTGATAATTCATTACCAAAGCAGCACGTTCCGGACTTAATCTTCCGCCCGGTCCGGTACCTCCGTCAGGACCGACATCGGGTTGTTCCTTGGTATCCCAAGCTCCGGCCGTTTCCGGAATAAATATAGATGGTTTATTTATTTCAACGGTACCGACAGGGTTATAATTTGTATCAACCACCAAATTATCTTGTCTGTATCCGATAACTTCACCATTTTTACCGATAACTTCTCCGTTATCATAAACGTCTCCCATATATTCGCCGGACGGATCAATAAAGAAACCCACAATTTTATTTCTGTTGCTTCTGCCAGATCGACGAACCGTTACTCCGGTTTCCGGTTTTTGCGTGTCTAATTCTTCCGTTTCATTCGGTATTATGGTAGTAATACTCGGACGTCTGCGTTTCCTATCCGCTTCCGGCACCGGTTTGTTGGTGGCGATATAATACTGATATGGTGTGGCCTGCGCAATCTCATTGCCATCGGCATCATGAATGGCACCGTTTTCTTTTAAATATCCGATATTTGCTCCTTCGGCATTGACTACCGTATCATTGAGTTGCAACTCACCGACTACGTTATTACTGCTGTCTCTGACAATATAATCACGATTACCGCGGGCAACAACTTCGCCACGACGAATCACAAAGCCGCGATCCAATTTGCCAAGCTGACTACCGACCATACTCAGCACCGTACCGTCTTTGGTTAAATAACCGTAAACTACGAAGTTATCGTCATAAACATAGAAATCATACAAGGCATATCCGATATTTGCCCCTTCATATTCAACACTGCCGTCAAAATTAATTTGCCCGACAACTCTGTCGCCACTATCTCTGACCTGTCCCGCACCGTCAATCATTCCCAAGAATGTATTGTTGTTTCTGTATGCAACCTTATAGCGCATCACATTTCCCAAATTCCTTTTGGAGGTAGAAACAACGTTACCGTTCGGCTGCATATAGCCCACCGTCGAGTCGTCGCTGTTAATAACCTTACCGGTTGCCAACACATGACCGAAAATCCGATTTTCAAAGTCAATAACCGGCTCCGGTAAAATCACACCATAGCGCTGATGATGTTCCTCGTCCGTAATTATACCACGACGATCGACACATCCGATATTTTTTCCCTCGGCATTTCTACCGGTTGCACCGCTGACCGTACCGCTGAAATTACCGTCAAAATCTATCAAACCGTGTTGCTGTACCGAATAACCGATATAATTACCGACATCGGAAATAGCTTGTCCGTTCGGCAAAATGTGTCCGCTGATAACATCGTGATTATCAATGACATCGCCCTTGCCGTCAACCACGCCGATAATACTGCATTTATCGTTGACTACCGTGGAGAACGGTACTAATTTGCCGTTAACAATATCGTTATTATCGGTAACATATTCATTATATATCACATGGCCGGCAACATCACCGTTAGTGCCGATAACATTACCTTCGCTGTCGGCATAACCGATTAAGTCGCCGCCGGTATTCAAAGCGATAAGTTTGTTACCGCTGAAGCCTTTAATCGGTGAGGTTAACGGAGAAAGCTTATCTTTGGTTTCTACCACATACCCTCCCGGAATAACTTTATAAGCAATATTCCCCGATTGATCCAAAAGCAGGTTGCTATCTGCAAATGTACCGAGCGGCTTACCGTCATAATCCAAAGCATAACGCGGATTCAAGATTTCACCGACAAAGTTTTTACCATCTTGAACTATTCCGGAGCCGGTCAGATGTGTGCCACCCGCACGATATAACGCCCCGTTGGGATCTACGTATGAATATAATACACCTTCCGGACCATATACCGCAGAAAGTGAGTATCCGGTGCCGACCGGCTTGCCGTCAGCATTAATCACATAGCCGAACGGTGAAATGTGAACTACCGAGCCACCGACAACCACACCGGCATCAATATTGGAAATACCTACCGGACCATTGTTTTCAAAGGCAATCATACCGTCAACCGTTCCGCCGAGAAGCGTACCGTTGGTGCTGTACGCCATATTGCCCGACATTTGTCCGATATTCCCGCCGCCGAGCGAAATTACGCGGCCGTTTTTCATACTCTGCCCTTTTAGGCGCGCCATACTGTCATAAATCGGTCCGGTTTTTACCAAATCGCCGATTTTATTACCGTTTTTATCGTAAACATAACCTTTAGCACCGATATGACCGATAACTTTATCTCCGTGCATAATATTGCCGTTCGGTGCCAGGTAACCCAAATATTTGCCTGCATTATTATTGGCTGTGGCGGCAATGTCTGCGGCAAACCCGATTACATCGCCGGAATCATTTATTAATTTGCCGTCAGCACGATATCTGGCAATTACTTTATCGCCGTCTTTAACTTCACCGTTATAGCCGACTATTCCCAAATATTTTCCGGCTTGCGTAAAAGCGTAGCTTGTGGAAATAACGCTGCCGATAACTTTGTCTTGAGCATCATAGGCATAACCGTTGGCGTGAATTTTGCCGACGGACTTTCCTTCAAAATCAATAATCTGACCGGTAGGCGCTATACTGCCGATAAACTTACCGTCAACCGAAACCACCATTTTGGAAGACATAAGTTTGCCATCCAAGATATAGTCTTCGCCGGATTTGCGATAAGCATAGCCGTTGGCGGAAACAAAACCGATGTGTTTTCCTTCCAGCTTCGTATATTCGCCGCCGCCGGTCAAACGTCCGATAGCTTCTCCGTTTGGCGAATAAATAATTCCCGGATACAGCACCGCACCGATTACATTTGAATTATCATTGATAACCAGTCCGTTAGGTAAAGATTTACCCAGCGTTTTACCGCTCAAACTGCGCACTACGCCGTCACTGTGAATTTTTCCGAGCAAGCGGTTATCCATACCGATGACAACACCTTGCGGCACAACACCGCCGATAACTGCTCCGTGTTCGCTCATAATCAAACTGTCAGCCGTAACATATCCTATATTATCGCCATCGGGATTTATAACAATACCGGTGGAAATTACCTGTCCGATAATATCTCCGTTAAAATCAATAGCCGTAATCTCAGCGGCATAACCGTTGAGTGGCAGGAACATTCCCGCTAAGAATAATATATTTTTGGCTTTTCTTATTATTCTCAACATTATTAATTCCTCCTATTGCGTGCCACTTCCGGTAAACTGTATCCGGAAACGTTTTTATCGACATCGACAAAGGAGCCGTTACTCTTTAAGTATCCGACTTCGTTGTTTTGGTTGGAAATAACACGCCCCGTTGCCGACAATCTGCCGATATATTCGCCCTTATCCGACAATATGGTGTTACCGATGGTATAAACGTGCCCCATCAAATTGTTTTGATTATCTACCGCCAATCCGTCAGTCAAAATCTTACCGACAATCGAACCACCGGAGAATACTTTACCATCAAAGCCGACAGTACCTTTAATGATGTCATCGCTGCCGATTATGATATCCCCGCTGACGATTTCGCCCAAAAACTTGCCGGTACTGCTGATAATTTTACCGTCAGGCATTGATTTACCGGCTACAATATGCTTGGTATCAAGGTATTCTCCGCTCAGAGTTGCCGTACCGACAATCTCACCTGCAGAATTAATAACCGCACCCGATGATATTGCAACCAAATTACTGTTATTGCCTCCACCCGGCAGCAGTGCAGTAATTTCTTTACGATTGTTACCGACAATTACGCCCAAACTTGTGGCCAAACCTACCGGATTGCCGTATACGTCGACCATCACACTCTCCGGTAATACCTCGCCGATTATTTTACCTTCTTTAATCACAAATCCGTCCGGTGTAACGTTACCGGTAATCTCACCGCGACGATATTTACGATCTGAGCCGGATTTGATATTTTCAAGTTCTATCACTTTTCCGGTGGAAACCGCATATCCCAGATAAGCACCGTCATACCCGCGAACGCTACCTTGTTTAACCGCGCCGCCTACCAGTCTGCCGCTCTCGTCGAACATTTGACCTTTGGTATTAACTTTGCCGATTTTGGTACCTTTATAATCAACAACCGATAAGTCATAATTTATCACACCGATCTTATTACCGTTCATATCAACAACATGCGCCGGACGAATTATTTTTGCTACGGCTCCGTTATAAAATCCGATATCGCCTGTATTGATGTTATCAACCACCACTCCCGCCGCATCATATACCAAACCGTCGGCAAATAAGTGACCGATTATATGTCCGGACGAATCTGCCAATATATTTATTTCCGGTACGGCATACCCGTATATTTTATTGTTCCTGTCCATAATCAGGTTATTGATACCGACATATACCGCTCTGCCGTCAACCAAATCCAAGCGCCCTGTCTGATCCAACGTTCCGAGCGGTTTACCGTCAAATCCGTAAACATTTTTTGCATCGGATACCTTACCGATATAAGCGGCATCGGCATCATACACATCACCGAAAGCATCGGCGCAACCGACAGCTTCACCTTCTTCGTCACGCAACAAACCGCTTTCATCCAACATTCCGACCGGTTTCCACGTTTTGGCCGATATTACAAAACTCTTTTTAACCAAATGCCCTTTAATTTGCGGCTCATTCAAATCCAGTACCGTGCCATCCGGATTGATGCAACCCACTTCCTGATTATTGCTGTCGCGTACATAACCATCGGCCATAGCTTCACCGATATAAGCACAGTCATCATCATAAACACTTCCGGTTATCATAGCGCGTCCGGCAAAAGTACCTTCCGGTGTCCAGACCGTTTCGTCCGGATAAACTTTATATCCGGTTTCTTTGCCGTCACGACGGATTATGCCGTCTTTATCCAGCTTTAAGCTATAATCGCAACCCCAGTTGACGATATAACCCTGTTTAACGCCTTTTGCCAGAATTTTGGCGCCGGATACATCCGTTGCCAATCCGTTCGGACGCATTTTACCGACAACCTTCTGCTGATTAACCACCTCACCACGGTTATTAATGGTACCGAGTAATTCGCCTGCCGGTGTAATCGGCAGCAGCTGCTTATCAATTATTCCGCCGATGACTCGTTGTCCGAGAGTACGAGCATTTCCGTTTGCGTCAACGATACCGGCAATTTCACTGCCGTTATGGATTAAACCGTCTTCACCGACATATCCGAAAACATTACCTTTATCATCTACCGCCAACTTAGCTTTGTTACCTTTACGACCGATGATATTTCCCTGACCGTCAACTATATTGCCATTATCGTCAACGTGTCCTTTCAAACTGCCGTCAAAACCGAAAACATTACCATCATCGTCGATATAGCCGAGAGGATTTCCGTTTTCATCAACCACCAAATCTCTGCTATCGCTGAGATGTCCTATAACATCGCCGGAATAATCTTTACGGATAATCTGACCATTCTCATCCAATGTTCCGAGAAAAGAACCGTCAAAATTGTGTGCAACTCCGTTTTCATCAACAAAACCGATAAAATTGCCTTCTGTATCCAATGCGATTCGCATATCACCTTTACGGCCGATAAGATTACCGTCATCGTCAAAAATGTTACCTTCTTCATCCGCGTGACCTATAAGATTGCCGTCAAAATCAAAAACATTGCCGTCCGGATCGATATAGCCGATGGCATTACCCTGACTGTCCACCGCTAAATCGCGCTGATAGCCGATAATATTGCCTTTTTCATCAACAATATTACCATTTTCATCTGCTTTGCCGATAATAGAACCGTTCATATCGTGAGCAACTCCGTATTCATCGACATAGCCGATAACATTACCGTTGTCATCGACAATTAATTTAACTTTTTGCCCAACCGTGCCGATGACAGATATTTTCGGCTTATTACCTATAATATTACCGTCTTTATCAACATAGCCGATGATACTGCCGTTGTTGTCATGAACTCGGTTGTTTTCATCTATATAGCCAATAACATTACCGTCGTTATCTACTGCCAAATCGCGCCATTCATCGCTGACGTGCCCGATGATTTTGCCGCTTTTATCAATTACATTGCCATCTTTATCAACCTTACCGATAAGATTGCCGTTAAAATCACGAACATTGCCGTTTTCATCGATATAGCCGATAATATTGCCGGCGTCGTCATACACCATTTGTGCCTGACCACCGCGTTTTCCGATTTTTTCATAGGTGGTAACCGTACCGTCGGCGTTCATATGCCCGACAACATTGCCATCGGCATCAACTACATCACCGTTAGGCATAACCACACCCAAAATATTACCGTCGGCATCCGTAACAACTTCACCGGCTTTAGCCACGCGGCCGATAATGTTGCCGTTTACGTCAATCACATTGCCGTTTGCGTCCAAGCGACCGATTACGTTGCCGTCGGCATCAACAACCGTGCCGTCAGGAAGTACTTTGCCCAAAATATTGCCGTTGGCATCAACCGCAATACCGAAATCTACACCGCGACCGATTATTTTGCCGTTGACATCGACAATCGTGCCATCCGGAAGCATATTACCGATAACGTTACCTTCCATATCGTGCGCAACTCCGTTGGCATCAACATAGCCGATAACATTGCCGTTTTCATCCAAAATCAGCTTGCCGTTTGAAGCCACACCGATAATGTTGCCGTCTTTATCGACAATCATTCCGTCAGCATTAAGTCTGCCGATTTCATTACCATTGGCATCACGGACTATACCATCATCGCCGATTGTGCCGATAATCTTACCGTCAGGGCCGACGGCATATCGCATACTGCCGTCAATAGATGTTTCCTCCGTACTGCTCGGACCGGTATCGCAATAGTTACAGTTTTCTTTGGTTACGGCGCTGCCGCGTACCGTTACTTCATCGTGCTTGGCGCTCTGTGCCGAAACATTGGTTTCGTGCCAAATAATTTTAAAGTTGTTCTGCACGTTGGCCGCCATTGTCGGTACCCATTTGGTCGTTACCATACAGGTTGCTTTTCCGCGCAGTTCTTTATTTTGACAATTTGAGGAATCATAGCTGAAACCATCAAACGGGGCCTCTTCAAGTTCCACCGACAAAATTCTGATTTCGCGTTTGCCGTTGGTACCTATTGTCAAAACATTGGTAGCTTCGTTACCCAAAACAATTTGCCCCATATTCAATTCGAGAGGTGACAATGTTATCGGGCGTTCTTCTTCGCTCGGATTGTCCCATTCCACGTCTTCAGGCACTTCCGTAGGTCTTATATTAACATCGGTTTCGGCAGAAATTCCGTCTTGTTCAATTCTGACTTCACGCTCTTCTTCTTCGGTACCAGATGTTATTAACATCAAGGCAAACAAGAAAAACAAAAGAGCAATTATGCCGATAATCAAAAAGATTTTATCGGTTTTTCTTACATATCTGTCTGATCTTGTTAACGGACCTTTACTCATTTGCTATTGCACCCTGACTACACTACAAAATACTCCGTTGCGCCCTAATTGACTGCATACCGCGTCTCCGCTGTCCAAACTTTTGACCGGACCGATACGCAGGTGAAACAATTCCTTACCCTGTCCGTCTGCCGGAGCGTCAACCGAATAAAACGGTTCATACCCGCCCAGCAATGAAGAATAACGTCCGGATAAATCATGCCACAACGCTTCCAAATTGTTCACATTGGAGTCTGTTCCCAATTCTATCGACAGAACGTCCGAAGTTTGGCCTTCAAAGCCGCTGCCGTAACGATATTGTGATTGAATGTTTCTGAATTTCGGATCATCACTGAAACTGAGCGGAGTCATACCATTGCAATCCGCATCTTTAGCCGATGACGAAGACGAAGCAGATCCCGCGCCGAAACTGCCGGCCGCACCGTTAGGCATATATACGCCACCATTGCTGTCAACTCTTACGGCGCCATTGCCGTTATTTGAAGCTCCGCTGCCGTTACCGGATGCATTTCCGGTTCCGTTTGCCCCGCCGCTGCCGTTTGTTATGCCGCCCGGAATTGCCGGCGCAACATCCCACTCATTACTGGTATCGGCATAGGTAACATATTGTGTTCCCTCATCATCGGAACGACGCATTTTCAAGCATACCATACGTTTACCGCTACGCATAACCATATCGCCGACACCTTCCACAATAATCAGTCGGTTATTCGGCCCTTTGGTACGAAAACCTACCGGTGTTTCCGAGCGTTCGATAATCATTGTTACAATCGGACGCTGTACCATATTTATGGCCTTTTCGCCCAGATCTATATAAGTGAAAATATCATCATGCCATACCCGTTCCGGTGCAATAATCACATCATCCGGATTCGGAACATAGATTTCCATATCAAAACGAAACTTTTCCGGATCCATCGGAATACTTCTGAGCCAGTCTTCTTTCAAAAAACGTCTGGTGTAGGTGGCATCAACTCTTTTATTGTTATTGTCAAATCCGATACCGCCCGAACTGCCGCCTATCTTGCCGCCCCTGGGACTACCTCCCGATGCGCCGTTTTGGTCGACAACATCAATATCTATGATGGAATTGGTAATTCTTTCGGAGTTGACGCCCTCTCCGCGAACATAAAACACATATTTGTTACCGGATCTGCCGAAAACAATCAGGTTGGTATCGCTGCCTACGGCATAAGGCGTTACCGGATACAGCATAAGCGAACTCGGTTTGCTGATTTTTCCGCCGAAATTCGCCGGGTCACCCAGTTGTGCATCTTCAATTAATTCCCACTCCGGAAAATTAATCAAGGTCATCATACCCTCACGCAAACGAATCGGCAACACCAAATCAGGCGACCAATAATATTTTGAATAAGCCGGCTTGCTTTGTCCTTCGCCTAAATTCTGCAGAGGATCTTGCCAAGCTTCCTGAAACATACCGGTACCGAATCCGGTGTATGTCATATTTTGGGCAGGATAATTACCCTGTGTTTGATCTGCCGATTGGTTCAAACTGTCATCGCTGACCAAACCTGCGGCATACAGGTTTTGCATAAATAACATTCCCGTAATCGTTAATATCAATGTTTTAATGCTCTTTCTCATTGTTTTATCCTAACTTTAATCTTTGATTTGTTTGACCGTGTATGTCATAACCGTGAATCCCACAGGATTTTTTAGTCTTTCTTTGTACGAAACGCGTTGCGGAACATACTGTATGCGCATACTGGCGCGATATCTCAATTTCTTTGGCGTATACGATGACGGCAGATAATAGTCCACGCTGTATTCAACCTGCCACACAGCCTCGGAAATTTCATTCACCGTGATGATCGTAACATTACTGGTTAAGCCGTCCTCTTTCATTCGTTTCATCAACTTCGGGCCGGTTTCACTCATAAATTCCTGATACACAATCGGAGACGACATCTTTTGCAAATCGCCGCCGTTTTGCCACCGCGCTTCCATCTCTTCAATATCCGAAAGCAATGTCGTACGCAACAAAACATATTGACGAATAAATGTTTCCGTAATGGATTTTTTGGCCTCCATATCGCGGCTGTACGGAACAATATTGTAGACCTGTTCGGCCTTGTTGGATAAGGTCAGTAAATACGGTTCAACCCGATACAGCGGAAGAATGGCAGATATTGTCAGCAACAAAATCAGATTGCAGCATAAACTGATGGCTGTAACAACTGCAAAGGCGCGTGCTGTCCATAAATATCTTCTTTCACTGGCATTAACCACCAAACTGTCTTCATCGCGTGCGATTTCCCGCTGAATAGCGGTACGGGCACCTTGTGCCGGACGTCTTTGTCCGGAGGCGATTAGCTTTTGCTGTGTGTTATTTACCCCTAACTGATCCGCCATTTATTTAAATCCCGTCTATATTGTTTCCCAAAACCAATCCGGTACGTTTTTAATGACATCAATTTGCATACAGGCACAAGGCGACAACTTCAGCTCATTGATGTCCTTACCGATTCCCACGGCTTCCGGTTCATAATACGAACCGAACAAACTGCAAGCCGACAGAATTAAAAGTATAGCAAAAATCAAAAATTTTTTATACATTTCATATCTCTCATTTTATTTTTTGACAGTTGTTGAGAATCCTCTCAACACCCAGTAAATATCGGCATTCTGCGGCAATAACCGATAAACGCGGATACTCCTCTGGTCATTATAATAAAATAAAAAGATTAAAATAAATTAAACAAATTATTCTCTTATTTCACTTTGGTTATATTTAATCACCGTAAACCCTATCGGATTTAACAATCTGGTTCTTAACAAGCGCCGTTCGGGAATATAGGCCGGCGTTATTGACGCTTTGTAGCGCATTGTCTTCAAGGTTAACGAACCGGATGAATTGCGCGCTTTAGACAGATTAAAAGTGGTAAACGTCACTAACCACGCCGGTGAATCTTCGCTTTCTTTGCCGATTTTATCAATCTGAACTTCGCTGGAGTAGCCGTTATCGAACATTTTATCAATTGTTTTCACGTTCTTACCGACAAAATCCCAATAAACTTCCGGTGACGACATATATTGTACAATCCCTCCCGGTCCCCAACGTGTTCGCATTTCCTGCTCATCATTAATCACCGTATTACGCACAATGATATATTGCCGTATAAACATCTCGGTAAGTTGTTTTTCTGAAGGCATTTTTTTATCAATCGGCTCATAACGAACAACATTTTCCGAATCTTTTTGATTGATTATCAAGAGCGGTTCCACCACAATTTCGCGTGACAGTCGGAAAATTACCAAAGTAGAACTCAAAAAGAACCCGAGCGAAATGATGGCACACAAAATAACCAAACGCGACAACCATCTGAAGTAAACCTCCTTACTGGATGTTGTTTCTTGTCTGACATCGTTGATAAAATGCGGTCGGTAACCGGCATTTGATTTCCGATTACCATCCGCTATTAAAATACGCTTTGCGCCATCTCCCAGCTGAGCCACTTTTTTACTCCCCTTTGTCTGTTAATAACGTGGATATACACCACAATACGGGCGCAAATGACGTTTTAAGCGACTTATACGCTCTCTGTCCTGTTCCTTAGCCGTTTCGGAAACAACTTTCCAATCGGCATAGGCTTTCTTTATTTTCTCGTCCATTTCCGTGCAATCCAGCTCGCCTCCGTCAATCGAACATTCATCACCGATAATCATTACCAAATCTCCCGGATAGTCGTCAATACCCAGTTTTTCTTTGGCATACTCCGGAGTATCATATTGATACAACATGGCAGAACGCATAACTTCATTACGGCGGAGATTTATGGTTTCGAGCGCCTCACCTTCGCTTTCTACTTCGTTTTCTCCTTCGCCTTCTTTTTTGACGGTTGTTGCTTTTACTTCCGACAACTTATTCATAGCGCTTGCAATCGCCGCATCTTTTTCTTCCTGCAGTTTCTGGCGCAAGCGTTTATAATCTTCCGACTGACACTCGACGAATCTTTCGATTTCTTCGGTATTTTCTTCCTCGTCAAATTTATCCATATCTATTTCGCATGCCATATTGAAGTCTTCGCCGAACACAAAATCCGCATCTTTTAAAACTTCAGCCAATTCGAGTTCTGTGGTTTTAGCTTTTTTCTCCGCGTTGAGAAGATTATTTTGCGTAATGCGCATTATTTCAATCTGCTCAAGATAATCGCCGAGTTGATTTTTCTCCAAGAAAACCCGATTTGTCGCATCTTTAAGCGAAGTTTCTTCTTCGTGCCCCTCTTGACCGTAGTCTTCTACTGCCGTATACAAGGCGCGTACCAAAACATCATTGAAAGTCAGACGCATAACACCGTTGGCAACTTCATCTTTGCATTCAGGAGTTTCGGCCATACATTGCGGATTGCCGTGGCATTTTGAGATGCAAGCTTCCTCATCGTGATGAATGACAATAGCCTGATTATACAGATTTGGCAACACCGGCGGGAACCCCGAATGACGCATGGTGTCTTCTTCATTATAATATGTGATGATATTGCTGAGTTCGCTCACTTCCGTATAATCGGCACCGCCGTACGGATATACAAAATCGTAGGTATGATTATCCATCAGTGCGCTGGCTTCTTTATCATAAATTTTGATTCCCTCGCCGGTTTCCGGTTTCTCTACCCGTACTTGCAGTGCCTGGCACTCCGGTACAGCCGCAATTTTTTCGGCAACACTGGCATCTTCCACCGTCAACAGTGTAGAAAATCTCAACCACTCCGGATGTTTGGTAACACGCGCTTCCAACGGTACCGGATATCTGACTGTTCCGCGCGTGTTCTTTTCCAACGGTGTATTCGGAACGGCATATTGGAAATTGCTGTTAATATCAATAAAGTACTGAATAGGCACGCCGGTAGACGTGTTATTCGCGTTCATATATGTTCTGCCCGTCGGCTTACCCTTCATATCGTATTCATAAGAACGACACGGATACAAACCGGAGCGTCGAACTTCCTGCTGGGCACGAAGTGCATTGACTCTGTCTTCTTCATTTGTGCCGTTTTCAACACCGATAAGTTTAGCTAAATCAAATTGTTTCTGAACATAGGTACGCGGCAACAATATATATTTCCACCACCGCGGCATAATGGCATTTCTCGCAGCATCCTCGCCCTCAATATAGTTATCGGTGGAATTAATATTGGTATTCGGAGCGCTGAGCAATTCCTTCAAAAAGAGACGACGACTGAAGAACATAAGCTTATTCATACCGCGTTCTACCGGAATATCATCGTCCGAAACTTTATGATATATTGAAATAGCATCAAAATCATCGCGGGAAAAGTGGAAAGCTTCACGCAGGAACATACCGTCATCTCCTATACCGCAGCCGATAGGATACGGTGCCATAAAGTCACGCGGCTGTCCGATTAGGCCCACAAAGTAACCGCCCGGTTCTTCATCATCGTCGCTCGGTTCCTTAATATTATCACAAGATTCTTGATCTCGGTCACTCTCAAAATCAAGTTCCACCGGTGCCTCTTTACATTTTTCGGCATTTTCTCCGCAGATTGATTCAAACACATTGTTTGACATCACGGAAGAAAAGCCCGGAATCTCCGGTAAACCGCCACATTCTGCCGGACTGAATTTGAGTAAATATTCATCAAACAGTGCACGATGCGATTTGAGAATACTTCTGCATTTCGGAGCTTTGGTAAAGTTTACATAGTTCCTTACGGAATAATTGTAACCCATACACGGTTCTTTATATTCCTTTTCCCATTCTTCCACCTTCTTTACCAGTTTTTCACGCACGCAAGTCAAAAATTCTCCGGCTCCCGGCAATATTGTCGAAAAATCAATATTCTGGCCATTTACCGATATGGATGTAGGGCTGAATGATGCTCGAGCTGCTCTCATATTTTGGGCGGCGTTTCTCATATTCAGCATTTCGATATATTCGGCATCGCTCATATCTTTGATGTATTGATGATGGGCTTCAGCCAATTTTTCATCGAGTTCTTCTATTTTTTCTTTGCACTTTTCGATTTCATCCTCATATCTTTTGGCTTCTTCTTTGGCCTCATCTTTTTTGGTTTGAGCCGCTTCCGCTATTTCTTTGGAATCATCTTCAAGTTTTTTGAAATTCTTCGACTGCGGAGTTTCGTCCGGATTAACGTCGTCACGTCCGGCATCTTCATACAATCTGCGGTTGGCATCTTTAGCCGTTTGCGAGGCTTCTTCAACCAGTTTGGCACTTCCGACTTCACGAGTCATCTGATTATATTCGCTGTTTTTCTTGCTTAATTTTCCGGCGAATTCTTCTTTTTTCTCAACCCACTCTTTTCTCTTTTTCACCCAAGGTTCAATTTTTTTCTTATATTTTTTATCAATTTGCACGAACATCGCATCTTGTGCTTCAATCATTTTTTTAATCTCTTTTTGTTCGTTTTCTTGATAAGTTTCCAATGCTTCTTTTATTATCGGCGCATTGCTTAAACCGGCAACTTGCATCAACAAAATAAAATCAGGAACGGTTTTGATATAATCCTTTATGTTATCGTATTTACCGTTAACATATTGATCATAAAACTCTTTCTGATCTTTCCAAGCAACAAATTTAGAGCGCGGTTCGGCAAAATGAATCGGATTGGAATAGCATTCGCCGCCGGCAACATTCAAACCGCAGGCAAAATCTACCGCCAACACGCCCATAACCTCCTTGCCGATGGTCCAACGCAGAATATCCTCTATCTGCGCATCGGATAACATACTGTCTTGTGATTCGCCGTCTTTCGTGTCCGGAGCCTTAGCTTCTGCCTCGGCATCTTCATCAATATTATTTTTCATTTCGTTGATTTCATCCGGATCGGTGGATGCATCACGTTGAGTAATATAAATACTTGAGGCTTCCTCTTCTTCGGTTTCGCCTTCAAGCTCTTTCATTTTCTCTTCTTTTCTTCTGTCGATGGCGTCTTTATCCGGATCCTCATTCTCGGCTGTTTCAGACTCTTTCGGTTGGTAGAAAGTCATATATTTGGAAGCTCTGGTTTTGTCGCCGAATTCCATATTTTCGGAATCCGAACTGATTTCGACGTGTGATGTATAGTTAGCTCCTTCACTGTCGTTGGTTTCAACGGTCAATACGGTTTCTTCGTGATCGTATATTGCATTACCATCAATCGCGGCTCGATATAGGTCAACCAAATATTGCAAAATTCCGCCAACCTTTGAGGCATCTACCGGATCTATCTTTTCCCGTATTCTTTCATTTTTATCACTGTATTCCTCTTCGTCTAAATTTCCCTCATCAAACGCATCGATATAGTCGTCTATTCGGGCAACATAGCATTTATGTTGAGAATCACCCGGACATGCGACATCCATTAAACCGCGCGATGCCGAAAGGTCGTCAAACGATTTTTCATTGATATAGTGACATACAACTTTACCATCAGGTACACCCTTATCGTTATGTTCTAGCGAACAACCGTTCGGACCAAACAAAGCTTCGGCCGGATCTTCATAAAACGGCGTCAACATTTGCATAACGCATTCACTTGATTTTGCCACCGTCTTGCGGCTGAGATTATGCATTTCCTTGATATAGTTGTAATTTTTATAGATATCTTCATAGCTCATAATGCGTTGCAACACATTATGAATATTTTCCGCACGCTGTAAATCTTCTTCCGCCGAGGCAATACTCGCCAAATCGGCAAAACCTTCGGCTCGACTGTCGATTACGCTGGAATATCCTTTGGCACCGTTGCTGAGTTCAAAATCACCGCCCAATAAATCGGATGGATCTTCTTGAACACTCTGGTATTTAGCCATTTCTTCTTCTAACACCCGTTGAGATACCGCCGCATCGGCAAACACAGCATCTGCCGTCATTTTTTGCGAAACAACGGTGTTATTATAGTTGTAGTAAAGTTGTTCCAATGCGGAAGTATTATCTTCAGTACCTTCTGCTTCATCCGGAGCTTCTTTAATTTTTGCAACGGAGGAAATTCCCATAACCGAACGATATTGTGCCAACATCGCAATCACGGTTTCATTATAAATCATTATGGTATCATAAAGTTTCTCGGCTTTAATGGCGCTGTTCCAAAAACATACCATATCTTCGTTGTTGCCCGAACCGGAGCCGTCATTATCGCCTCCTTCATCGTTAGAACCGGCGCAAGAGGTTAATTTAACAAAATCGCAAAATTTATCTCCAATCATACATCTTTCGTATAGGCGAAGCTGCGACAACATACTTAAATCTTCCATCTTCACCGATTGCAATTTGCTTTCCACATCACTTTTTGAAAAATCCAACGGTTCTCCCCAAAGTTCGATTTCCCTACCGCGCATTTCTTTTTGCATTTCTTTGGCAACGATGAACATCTCGATGGTTGTATCCATCTTCAGCTGTTCGCCTTTTTGGGCATATGCATACTTGGTTTGATTGTTTTGGGAAGGGTACTGGAAAAATAATCTTTCAAATGCTTTTTGCACCATATAAGGGTTACTTACTTCAACCTTTGTCATAGCACCGTTTTCATTCGGTACTTTATATTTTTTACAATTTTCGATAGTACGGGAATAGCTTATAACCTTTTGTTTTTTCTTTTCATTTTGTTTCAGCATATTGAAAATACCATCACCGAGATTGGCTATATATTTTTTAGCCAATTGCTTCACTCGAGTAACGTCGGTAACTCCGGTCAAGGTTTGTTTGTTTTCCAAGACTTCTTTAATGGAGGACGTCAGCAATGAAGCTTCTGACGGTGTGCCGCTCAAATTTGCTTCCACGCTTTGCCCCGGATTTAACGGATCGAAATCAGGCGGAATAAATGCCCAAGCGCTGCCGCAGAACACCGCACTTGTTAATAAAACTGTTATATATTTTACAATGTTACGCATTGTACCCTCCCTCAATTAAAAGAACTCTTTTACCTTGCTTTTGATGGTTTCTTTTGCCGTTCTTTTTGATTTTGACAGCCAATCTTCTTTTGTCATCATATAATCATCCAAATTAAACTTGGTTATATCTTTTTCATAGTCGCGCAGTGCATATTTGTTGTCCCATTTTTGCATTTCCGCCGTTGTATCCAATTGTATCATTGCCAACAAAATTTCCAAATAACCGACGGCAACTATGGAATTTTGCATCTCAACGCATTGACGCAATCCCATTGCGCCGAACACTCCGTCTGCTCTTAATGATTCATCGGCACAAGATATGCTGCGTTCATTGGTTTCCTTAATGCTTACTTGTGTACTCACAACCGTTTCCAACGCATTTTTAACTGCGTCATAGTATTCTCTCTGACGTTCTTTCACTACTCGACGAATATTCTCCGGATTTGCTGGTTCGTCTTCTTCCAAAAACAGTTTACTGATAACCGTTTTGTACATTTCCTTTTCTTCTTTGTCCGGATCGACATCAAACAATTTCATCAACTCGGTCTGCATTTTATCCGTCATATTTTTCTCGGAATATTTTGCTTTTGCTTTTTCAATTTGCTTTTGCAGTTTTTCCATTCTCTCTTTGGATTTTTTAACTTTCGGAGTATCCAACACTTCGGTTTCGTCGTTTTGCTGCATTTGTTCGGCCAAATCGGCGATTGATTTATCCAGAGCGTCCAATTGAGCCACTCTATCCGGAGTAGACTCTTGGGCAATCAACGCATCCAGAGCATTACGTTGCGAAACAAGGATACTCATTTGCTTTTGCATTTCCACTTTTTTATCAAGTTTGGCTTTTTCTGCCGCTTCAATTTCCGCTTCCATCTGTTTTTTGTGGTTAGCATAATCTTTACTTAAGTCATTCAACTGATCGACAAAAGTCTGCAACATCTCGTCGGCAGAATAATCGGAAGCCTTATATTGTCCTTTAGCCGCGGCAATGGCGACATCGGCTGATTCCTCGACAACATCCTTAAACATTTTCATACTTTCATTATTGCCGGCTTGCAGAGTTTTCTTATTCAACTGCTCCATAATGTTGGCAGTTATGGTTTCCTGATTATCACTGTCCTTGAAAATCTTTTTAGCCAAATCCTCCAGCAATGTGGTGATTTCCAAAAAAGCCAGTGCCCGCGCCGGCGGCGTGTATATACAGAATGAACCCAACAAATATACAACGAGCAATAATGCTCCCTTTTTACTTATTTTCATCACTGCCACCTCCTGCGTTACCGTTTTTGCCTGCGTCCGCTCCACCTTCGCTTGCCTTGGACTTTTGGTTGGTTTTATATTTATCGTAATACCCTTTGCCTTCATCATAAACATCGGATACTACTCTGTCATATTCTCCGTTTGAAGTGTTATTATAAATGTTTTGACCGGTTGAAACCTTTCCGGAAATTTTGTTCAGGGTTTCCACCACTTTCGGATTGCTTTTTGCACCGCCGTATAATGTCGACATGGAATCAAATGCCGAGGAAAAGTTTTTGTTCTTAATGGCATCAATCCCACGTTGTGCATTTCGTGCAATGTCTCCCACGGTCAAATCTCCCGCCCAGCCACCGGATTTTTCTTTCTTCGAATTTGCCTCATACACACCGCTTGAACCGCTTTCCGGCACCCTGACACCTTGATTTTGCAGTTGTTCAACCGCCTCGGAAACATCCTCTCCGATAATCTCGGATATATCATCAACACGAATACTGTTTGCCTGATTTTTCAACAAATTGGACATATGCGTTGCTTCAAATCTCAAAATATCAAGCCAGCGGTTATTGGCACGGCGCATTACCACACTGTAATTCCATTCCAAAGTTTGAATATCCTCACCGGAATCCGTATAATTATCCTCGCCGGCAAGTTTCTTTTTTTCTTCCTGTAAATTATAGCGGGTACTTAATCCATTGGCATAATCAGCTGCCAAATTATTGATTGCCATATTGTTAATGGCTATATCTTTGGCCAAATTAACCTGAACATCGTTACGAACGTGTTGTTTTTTGAAATAAGCCAGCGCCGTCTGTTTTTTGGTTTGCGGTGTGGTATATTCCCCGGCATCGGTTGCCGCATCAATTCCCGGCCATTGCAGATTATTGACTTTTGTATTATAAATCTCGGTATAATCAAAAGCATCAATCCATTTCCGGCCTTCTCTTTTGTTGTTGGCGGCCCTAATGCCGTTACGCGCCAATTTCTTGGCTATTTTCTGATTTCTGGTATCGGTGGTTTTTTCCTGCAAATCAATTTCGTGCTCTATATATTCGTTAACCGCAACGGTAACATCTTCTTCACTGATGCCGACAATTTCAATGAAATCTTTAAAAAGGTCAAATGACGCCGCCGCATTTTTCGGCAACAAAAAGCTGATAACCGCTATTATTACTGGTATGCTTTTTTTCATCTTAACCTCCTTTTTTTATTCATTTCTTGCGGAACTCGTCATAGTTTATTGATTAGCCTTCGTCTCTTCCTCAATTTCCAAAGACAAACTCTCAAGATCTTCTCTGGCTTTCCGTGCAGCCTCCCTATCATCAGGTTCTATTGAAGGATCGTTCTCCATTCTTCTTGCCTGATCCAACAGAGAATCAATTTCAGATTTATGTTGGATAAGGTCTTCAGTATCCAGACTGTTATATCTGTCTGCCTCAATCATAATATCATATGCATCCGTATCGTTTGTATTGTTTTGCTCCGGTTGAGTAACGGAATTATTATTGTTGTCATTATTTCGTGCTCCGGCTTCGTTGTCGACACCATTGCTATTATTCTCGTTCCGGTTGCTATTGTTTTCGCTGCCGGTGCTGCTATTTCCGCCGCTGTTGTTATTTCCGCCGGTGCTGCTATTTCCGCCGCTACCGTTATTTCGCGATGCGTCACTAACTTTTTCGTTTAATCTGTTTATATTTGAAATTGTTCTGCGAGCCGCCTCTCTTTCGCTCGGAGTTGCATTCGGATCATTCATTACATTGGCTGCTTCGGTGCGCAAATTATCTATTTCATAACCGTGTCTTGCAATTTCCTCCGCATTCATGTTGGATAACTCATTAACCCTGTTGTTAATTTCCTGAAGACTGGCACTGTTTGATGCTGTTGCATTTTCACCATTGCTGTTATTTTCTCCGCTTTGTCCGCCGGCATTATTACCCGTATCGGCACCTGTATCGGCACCCGTACCCGAGCCTGTTCCCGTACCGTTTCCGGAATCGTCAGGAGTAATCGTGGTTTCAGAAGAAATACTTTTATTATCAGATTCGGTAGTAGCAGAACTTTTAACCGCGGTTTTGCTTTCCTGATATTCTTCTTCAGTCAAAATAGCCGACGGGTCAATGTTGCGAATCCCTTCAAGTGCCAACAATTTCAGGTTTTCGGCATACAAATCGCGTAAATGATTAATAACATTTGTGGAAAAAACTTGTGAATTGGCTATTGCCGCTTCCGTATCGCGTTGCGTGTTCGAATCGTTGGTGGCACTGGCATACGAGTTTGCCGTATTTTCAAAATCAATTATACTTTTTAATTTGTTGGTGGCACTGGTTAAAGTATCATTAAGTGCTTGATATCGCATTACATCATATTCGTGAAGTCCTTGTGCTTTAACAGCCGAGTTATCATTGTTAATAGCCTTGATATATTTTTTGATGCACTCTTCGATTTTAGTTAAATCAGCCGCTATATCTTCGGCATTGACTTTACAATATATCATCATGGCTTCCGGAAGCAACGGACGACCGTTATACAAGTTACTGTAATTGACATCTCTGGCATCTTCCATAGACTCTCTTTCTTCATCTGCTTCTCGCGATGCAATTTCCTCATCGGATAAACGACTGCTCGAAGATGCGCCACCGCCGGAACCACCGCCTGAAGCGTATCCGGTTTGCGTTTCGCGAGACACATTGCCACCGTTCACGGTCTGCGTATTTGTTACCACCTGTTCGGAAAAGGCAATAGATGAATTATACAACAACGCACACACCGCTATAGCGCATATTTTCAAAATTTTATTCTCTTTTATCATGTCACACTTCCTTTTCCATTAAATTGTTTTTTAATCAAAATAATTTTATTTTGCCGTCCACACTGCCTTGAGAGCGGTTGCTTTTCAGCCAATTATAAGTATTTTCCTTAACAGCAGACTTGGCTTTGTTTACTAATTTTTTATTCTTCGAAGTTTTTTCATCGGCGGCAGAATCTTTGTTATCTGCGTCTTGTCCCTCCGCGTTTTTATCCGACTCGGTACCTGTTGCATTTTTCTGTTTTTCGTCTTCAGCAGCCTTCTTGGCGTCTTCCTCAGCTTTTTTCCGAGCTTCTTCTTCGGCTTTTTGTTTTTCCAATTCAGCTATCAACTGATCTTCAACAGCATTTTTTGCAGCATTGGTCATATCATTAACTTCATCATTAACCATTTTTTTGAACGTGGCTTCATAAGTTGACGGATCGTCGCCGAAACGGCTGTGTGCATCATCAAGAAATTTATACATTTTTGCCACTTCATAGCCGCTGCCACGTTCGGCATTTTCTTCCGCCAATTGAAGGTTATTGGTGTTTTTGGTGAGTTTCTTTTTACCGATAAGTGACGTTGTCCACGAACGCATACTTGAAGCAAGATATTCCTTAAAAGGTATAGGAAAGCCGAAAGCATTTGCCTCGCCGACAAAACCGGCAAATGTTGCCAGAAAAGCAATTACGCAGATGATTTTATGCATTTTAATTATTGTCATTGCCATTACCTCCCAGTTGCTCAGTTTTTGCCTCTTTTATACCAATTATACCATTTTGCTTTGCCCTGCTTTCCTTGACGTTCGTTTACGATTTCTTCTTCAGCTTTTTCTTTTTTCTTTTCTTCTTCACGTAATTTTTTGGTGGCTTCTTTTTTGCGCTCATACTGCTCTATTTTCTTTTCAGCCTTCAACTTTTGTTCTTTAGCCACCTCGGCGCCGTATTTTTCCAACATTTTTTGCAAATTTTCACTAAACATACCGCCACCGTTGGCAATACCTTCGACCATATTAATCGCGTCCATATACAAATCTGTGGAACCGAACGGACCGTAGCCACGGTCTTCTTTGGATTTATCCAAATCCTCTTTTTTATTATCTTCAGCGGTATTTTCTTCGTTTTCGTTAGATTGACTTTCAAAGTGTTCGGCGTCTTTGGCCGGATCAACCGTCGGTGCTTCGGCATAAACAACCGTTATTCCCGCAAAGAAAAACATCATAATGGCTAAAACCGCTATGCGCCGCAAATTCAATTTTTCACCCATAATGACGTCCTCCTATAATTCCTATGTTTTTCATTATAACACATTTTCACGGCGTGTTGTGTGAAATTTTTGTTAAATTTTGGTTCTATGAAATATCCAAATATTTGGTTAAGAAACCGTCTTCGCCGTATTCTTTTATCAGTTGTTGTACCAGCAACACATTTTTACGGCCAGAATTGTATATGCGCAAATATTTGCCCAAACCGCCCAAGTTAACATCCAAAATTACCGACTCACCCGTAACCGGACGTGACAATAAAATGGCGTATGGAAAATCACGATAACTCTTACCGAAAATAAAGTCCATTTCGTTCTTGGTCAGATTCCAGTTGGCATAATCTTCCGGCTGAGCTTGCGGGTTGCGGAAAAAGATAACGGTTTGGCATTGGCCGCGAATCACTTCGCCTACGCCCAACTTATCCACAATATTCGGCTGTTGGAAGGCACAAAGATATGCCTGACGTTTTTTACGTCCTTCTTGTAGGCCGATGATGAAATAATCTCTAAACATCGGATGTTTTAACATCGGCGCCGTTTCATCAATCATAATTAACGACGGAACACCGGTTTCGCCGGTTTCAGATTGAATACGGTGCATAATATAGCTGATTACTGCCGGTGCCAAATTCTCGTCTTCAAAAATATGCGTAAAGTCAAATGCCATAAAGCGACGGCTCTTCAAATCCAAACTATCGTCCTGACCGTTAAAGATAGCTCCGTACTGGTCAGGGTTTACCCAACGATACAACTCACGACGCATATTTCCGGTCGGCGAAAAACAACTCTTATACAAGTTAGAGAGAAGTCGTTCTTCCGGACGCAAATAATCAAACGCCGTAGTAACCGCACGCGACACTTCACGATCCGCCAATGCATCGTCCACCATTGTAATGGATTTTAACCAACGCCGCAAAAATGCCCTGTTCTCCGAAGTATTGGCACAGTCAAACGGGTTAAGCGAAACGTTCTTTTCATCGCCGTCAAAGCCGACATACGCACCTTTAACCGCACGTGTAAAAATTTGCGCACCCAAGTGACGGTCAAAGAAGAATACCCGTAAATCGGCGTGTCGCATTGCTTGTCCGGCCAAAAAAGTAAGCAACGTTGTTTTACCTTGTCCGGTCGGACCGATAATACAACAGTGTGCCACTGCGGATTCTTCACTGCTGACGTGGAATTGAAAACGATAGGCCGAACCCGACATGGTACGGAAAACGGAAATTGCGCCGTTACCCCAGTCACTCTTACCAAATCCTTCCGCCGGTTTATCCAAAGTTATACCCATCGCAATTGCCCGCGACAAATACATATAGGTTCTCGGATAAGTATCATAAGTCGGGAATTGTGTAAAGAACACGGCTTGTGCAACCCAGCCCTCACGCACCGGAGTTACACCGAAAGCGCGGCAAATACGTTGTATTTCCGACTCGGCAAAATCAAGCTCTTCTTTGGAATGTCCTTTGGCAATAATGGTCATGGCATATTCCGACAATGATTGATAGTCATTATCGCTATCATCAATAGAAGCCAATGCGGTTGAGTATTGCTCCACCACACCGGCCGAAAAGCTGGTTGTCATAGCCATACGCTGTTGTTGCATCAGCAAACCGCGCGCTTGCGCTCTGAACATCGGGCGAATGTTATGCAACAGCACCAATTCGCAATCAATGGCGTTCAACGAATAAATCATACTTTCATCCCATGCTTCGCCGCAAGAACGAATGCCGAAAGCAATTTCGTATAAATCTTTATCCCCCGAAAAGAAGTGAATAATACCCTCTTCCTGTGTAAAATGAATGTGGTCGGAAGTCAGCGACTCACACAGACGAGCCCCCTCCGCACCAAATACCTTCGGCGTAGGTTGCGAAACCGGACTGCATAACCGCGAAAACAAATAAAACGGACTGTCAACCGGATTGCTGGTTTCCGTTTCATACATCGGGCTCACACCGTATTCGCCCAAAGTAGACATCAAACTTTGCGATGCATAGTTTAAATCTTTCAATGCATCTTTACGGTCGATAACCGACAATATTATATAGTGTTTATTGCTGTAAATACGGTTCATTTGATTATACCATATTTGCGAAATCGTATCCAACAATTTGTTATTAAAATCTCGCTTTTCGTTTTCCAGCGCATCGTGTTCGCGCATTGTAATCACGCGGGCGATAACCTGCATATTGGATAAGTCGTCGATAAACGATTTGCGCGCTTCCATCATTGAATAAACTTTTTCCGCCGTTGCCGAAGATAAATCTATACCATCTAACTTGAAAACACGCGCATACGAATTGTTGCGGCATTGAATGGTAACGCCGTCCGACATCAGTTTTTGAAACGGTAAGAAGTCGGAAACACGAGATTCTCGCGGCTGCGGCAACACCCAGTTACCGAACTTGGTTGAAAGCAAAACCGCAAATGAGGCCGCCGATACAATACCGATAAGAGCGACAATAACCTCAACGTTGCTCAATCCGCGGACAAACAGGCTGAAAAAATCATATTCATTCATGGCTCAAACTTACTCCCTTTTACAGGATACAAATTGGTTGTTTTTATATATGTCTGCCCATAGGCTCGAAGCATATTGGATAAGTGCGGCTCTTTAATTCCCGCAAAAATCAGGGCTATATGACCGGCAATAATCGATATAACAAAGAAAAGCGGGTTCACATCCACTGCCGCCATTGCCATAAACATTACCGGAAACTGTACCCCTAAATTAATAATGGCCGGAACCATCGGTGCCCACAAAACTTTAGGCGGTTGAGCCACTGCTTTCAACAGTTCTTCTCTCATCTGCCCCTCCTTTGTTGCAAAACCACCGACAGTTGTTGCGCCATTTCTCTGTCTTTTTGTTGTTGCGGATGCATTTTGGTCAGTAGTTCAAAAGTATTATGGTCCGGAACAACACGCAATTTTGCATATTCTGCGGTTTGTTGTCCCACACCGGCAGAAAGCCTTTCTATTTCGTGTTCCGCTCTGTCTTTTTGTTCCGAATTGAGTAAATCTTCCAATGCCGACGCATTGACCTGTTTGCCGGAGGCTTGTGCACGTCCGATATATTCATCCGCTTGTTTGAGTTTTTTCAATATTTCGGTGCCGCGACTGTGTAATCTGTGTAAGTTGCTGTTCTGTTCACCGGCCGTCATTTGTGTTTCGCCGGCACGACTATCTTCAATATAAGCTGAAGCCGGATACGATGCAAAACAAAAAATAACAACCAAAAAAATAAACTTCATCAAACAAACCCACTCTTATTAAGAACCGATTTTACTGACAATAACTTGGAATATCTGATCCCATATAGTGCCACCGTCGGTAGCTAAATCTCCTTGTGTATCAAATTGTAAATCAGGTATACCTCTTCCGCCTTTGGCAATGTACGTAATAACCCCAAACATTACGCTCAAAATGAAGCAACTCAACATAATGTACGCCAAGGTCTTCCAAGATATTTTATTAAAAATAGCCATAAAGGAAAAGAATATCAAACCAAAACCGGCAATCATATAACCGCTGTTGCGTAGTCCCACACCGACACCGGCAGCCCGAGCCGCCAACTGGTCGAATATCTCATTTTCCTCACCGGCGAACGCATCAGGTGTAATACCGACAATCATCAATGACAACAATATAAATAAATGCATTGCTTTCATGGTATTTCTCCTAATTCGAACCGCTTAAATCGACTTCCGTGCCGGTAGCAATAGAACCGGTCTTTTCGGCATAGGCAATAATAAAAACACCGATAAGAATGGCGACCAACCATTTCCAGTTAAAGCTACCGAACATTCCGCCGATACAAACACTGGCGATACCGATTGTCGCCGCCGGATAAATAACTTTCCGCAACCCGCTGAAAATCGTTCTGCCGGCCGCATTCAACGCGCTGAATGTTCCGGTGTCACCGCCAACGGCAAAGGCCTCGGTTGCATACAAAAATAAAGAAAGCACCAACCCGATGGTATATCTGTTTTCATATAAAAAATTCTTTATTTTTCTGTACAACATATTGCCCTCCTTTCTTTGCCGGCGGGAGAAAGAAAGATCTTTCTCCCACATCGGCTTAATTTTGGTATTTACGCCTGCGCGTAGCATATCTTTATTACAGTGTATCTACTGCCTTAGGCGCACCATCTGTTTCAAAGTTGGAACCTGTCTCACCGGTGTTACTTGCGTAAGTAACAATCTTACCTGCCGCAGCCACAACCGCCAAGCCCAATGCCAAGGCAGCAAACCACGCCCATTTCAGTTTACCGAAAATAGCTTGGAAGGCCAAAGCCATCAAACCGAAACCGCCGACTAAAAAGATAACTCTTTTGGCATCACCGAACAAAAGCGCTAATTTCTTAACAGCCGTATCGAATACAGAGTCAGCAGCACATGCATCGCCAATCATAGCCATTGAAAAAACAAATGCCATGGCCAATACGGTGCAAATATTATTTTTTAAGAATTTCATGTTTTTTCTCCTTTTCTATTCTTTACAATTTCATAATAACACACTTTTTCTCATAATTGTACAAGTTTTTTGTGAATTTTTTGTTACAATCACTTTTACGGTTCAACGCCCTGATTCCGCGGTTAAGCGGCGTGCGTATTACGGGTATACGCGTTCATAATATTCCTAATTCGTAAATAAATCGTAAAAAGGCAACAGAGCAAAAAGATATACATAATTAAGTGCATATCGTTACAAAAAACGGCTCATTTTTTATTAACTTTATAAACTTAAGAATCGAATCCGTTTTTATGCTTTGAAAATGCCGTTATTAACTTTATTTCATCCATTAACTGTATTTTAACGTTATTCGGTGTATCTTCAACCAAAAGAGTAGGATATTTGCCGCCCGAAAACGGCCGTATCCGCTGATTCTACGGGATTTTAAATATGCAAAAGCTGAATTTGAAATATTTTATGGGTAGTTTTTTTCTTTCGCTGGTTGCGGTGTTTATTGCCACGAAAGTTTACATTGTGATGTCTTTAAACGCACAAACACAGGAAGAAAAAACTGCCGTCATCGAAACCAAGAACATTGAGCTGTTTGCCGCAACCGAAGAAAATGATCCGATATACGAAAAGTATAAGAGATTATCGGCGGCGGAAGCTCCTCTCGGCACCGTCGACAGCGTTGCGACAAATACCGGTTCCGCCTCTGAAGAAAACAGCGAGAGCGGCACGGTTTTGTATGCGGAAAATGATGCAGATGATTGGATTAAAGGTGACGAAAATTTTGCCGAACAGACAGATAATAACAACTTATCCACAGCTTTTTCCACAGAAACGACATCGACTGTTGATTTAGCGGAAACGGTAGCAAATACGCCGAAAAACGACGAATTGCAGATTGCCGATGCTACGACAGCTCCTAATTTTGCCATTCCGCTCAAACATAATTTTAAAATAGAAACCGGCGTAGTTTCGATTTCCGACGAAGCTGACAGCGGACAAATTGCTTTAGCTTCCAAAAATGTCAGCATTTATAATTTAGGCACGGAAAATACCGCAGCCGTAACCGAACCGCTCGCTTCCGAAGTTGAAAACGACACTTTATCCTCACAATCCACAGCTATGGATGAAGAAACTTATACACAAGAGATTGAAGACAACCCGTGGGAAGTTGCCGAAACCGGTAATAAGCACATTAACAAAAACACTTTCGGGGTAAAGAGTGAACCGTTGCAAAAAGATGTTACGTTGCCGGATGCGCAAGCCAAAGAAGAGGCCAAAGTAGCCTATACTCCGCAGCAGAATATTTTGATTCCGATACCGGAAGATATTTTAAATGATGAAAATTTAACCCCGCAATTCTCTACTTCAAAGGAAAATCTTGAAATAGAACAGGAGTTGCGTGATAAACACCAACTGCCGGAACTGCTGCCGGAAGAAAGGATTCAAAACAGAAATGGCAGCTCATCCGGAAATAACGGTAGTATCAGAAACGCGGACGGAACAATTCAAAGCATTGATGACGAGAAAGATTTTGATGGCGATGATGAGGAAACCGTTGATAAAAACGACGAAGCGGCTCACGGTTATCTTGACCGGATAAATTCGTGGTTCAGCGGCAGTATCCGCAACAAAACGGATGGTTCGGATGCAAAATCGAAAAAGGCCGGTTCCGCCGGAAAAGACCAACAAAGTTCTATCTTTCAGCGCCTTTTAGGCAAGAAAGAAGCTCAGGAAAACATTATGCCGACGGAATTAAAATTGGCATTCCAGCCGAATCGAGCCGAAATTTCGGGACAGACATTGGAATGGTTGCACGCTTTTGCCGATAACGCCGTCAACAATGAAAATGTCGTTGTTGAAATCAGGGTTGATCGTTCGGCTTCGTTTGAAATTCAGCAAAAACGTCTCAAAATGCTGTATAAAATTTTGGAAGACAGCGGCGTTGAGCAACGCAAGGTCAATATTATGTTTACTGACAGAGAGCCAAACTCTTTTATTATTAGGAATGTACGATACGCTACGGATGAGGCGCGGATAGAGGCAACAAAACATGCCGACAATCCGTGGTTTTAATCGGCAGACGTTAAGTTTTAACCTGTATTATAGGAAAATACGATGAAACAAAATATTAAAGGAAAAACAATGACAAACAAATTTGCGATTACCGGCTTGGTATGCTGTATTCTGGGTACAGCCGGTTGTGTCAGCAACAATAACCAGCGCCCGATGCAAGGATATCCGGACGAACAGTGCAGTGACGGCATATGCACCAGCAACAGCGAATATACTGCAGTATGCGTCGAAAACGCGGCAGGGTACAGCGAATGCACCGATAACGCTCCGGTTAACTATACCAGAACGCAGGCTGATTTCCGCTCCTATGGCGAAAGAACGGCGCGTGATCATCGTATTACACAGGCCGCGGCCGGAAACAATATCTCTGCAACCGTTATGCCGAGCATAAATGACGAAGTAGTCGAATACGAAGCTGAGGTTTCGGGAAATCCGCAGACAACACCGGCACAAGTTCAGCAGTTTGAAGCCATTGATAATGAGCCGGCAGAAGAATATGCCGATGATCCTAATCGCGATTGGTTGGCAGAAGAAGGTCAGAGTTTGAAAGATTTATTAGTTCAGTGGAGTGACGAAGCCGGTTGGCGGCTGATTTGGAAGACAAATCGTAATTATACGCTGAACGCCGGCGCAATGTTCCGTGGCAACTTTGCCGATGTGGCATCTGCGCTCGTCAGGGCTTTTGCCCGTGCAAAACCGGCACCGATTGCCACTTTCTATAAAGGTAACCGCGTTCTGGTAATTGAAACAATGGAGGACGAAAATGCGTATGACTAATTTGTTTAAACTGACTGTTCTCGGTCTTCTGGGGATTACCGTTGCGTGTTCCCTGTCGCCGCAATTGGATGCGGATATTGAACAGGCTACCAAAGATACCGAGGCCTTAAAACAACAGGCTTCCGTGCCGGATACTCCGATTCCGGATGATGTGGTACGGGTAAAAAACGACATTTGGCTCGGTGACACTTCAAAAGTTGAGTTTGAAGGCGAGCAGGTTCCGTCGTATTTGGAGGCCAAAGACGGCATTACTTTAATCAGTAACCGTCCTATCACTCTTTTTGAAATCGGCTCTATGATAAACAAGATTACTTCTTTGTCCGTACGTTATGCGCCGGAATTGGAAGAGACCGATGACATCAAAGGCGTTGCCGACGATAACCCTCCGACACTTGAAACAATCGGTGCACAATGGACCGATTCCACCAAAATGCTTGTAAATTACAAGGGCCCGCTCAGCGGTTTGTTGGACGAAGTTGCCAATCGTTTCGGCGTATGGTGGAAATATGAAAAGAATGAGATTTATTTCTATCGTTATATTACCAAAACTTTCGTTATTTACAGTTTACCGACCAATCCTTCGCTCAGTGTGAATCTTGATGTTTCCGGCGATGGCGGCTCCGGTGAGGGTGCCAGCGGCGGTTCTTCCATCAGCCAATCCAACTCATCCGGCGACTTGGATATATGGTCACAAATTAATGCGACTTTGGAAAACATGACCACCAGTGGCGGCGCCTACAGCGTAAATCAGGCCAACGGTACGGTTACGGTTACCGACACACCTTCCAACATTCGTCGTATTGCGAAATTTGTTAACGAAACAAACGATCGCTTGAGCAAACAGGTTGCCATCAGCGTTAAGGTGTTCAGCGTTGCATTGAACGATGAAGACCAGTATGGTTTCGATTTAAATGAATTGGTTTATCACAACGGTTCAGACAGAATTACTCGAATTACAGCCGATGGTTCGAGTGATATTTCCGGACACGGACTTTCCATGTTGATTTCCGGTAACCATTGGGATATCAACGCGGCGGTTAGAGCAATTTCAAAACAAAATAAGGGTAAGTTGGTTACAAGCGGTACCGTTACGACTATGAACAATAAACCGGCACCGATTCAGGTTGTTCAAACCGGTCACTATAACAAAAATATGCAGACAACTACCACTTCCGGAAGCGATAATACCGATTCGACCACTGATGTTGAAGATTATACCGTCGGTTTCATGATGAGCGTATTGCCGAGAATTCTCGACCACGGACGCTTGATGATGTTCTTCAATCTGTCTTTGTCTGAAGTAATTCAATGGGAAGAAATTGAGTACGCAGTCGGTAAGCCGACATTAAAAGTTCCAAAGATTGAGACTCGCGGCTTTACGCAAGAAGTGACACTCAAATCCGGTCAAACTTTGGTACTTGCCGGTTATGAAAGAGCGCAAGATACAGTTGGTAAAGAGGGCACGGGCAGTCCGGACAATATGTTGCTCGGTGGTAAAAATCAAGCTTCCATGGAACGCAACGTCTTTGTGATTATGCTTACCCCTGTGGTTTTGGAAACTCCGTTGTCTCCGGAATCCAGAATGAGCGACTAACACTTATAAGGGAGAAAACCAGTGGACGATACGCAAACTGAAGAAAAGGCCTGGAAATCGACGTTCAGCAGCGACGGTACGGTTTATGCCGCCAGTCTGTTCTGGCAACCGTTGCTGAACGAAGATAAGCCTTTGCCCGAAGTCAAAGAAGCGGCCGAAAATATTATGGAAGGTGCCGACCTCTACGTCACACGTAAAGGCAAATCAGCCCAGTTTGGTTTGGCGGCTTCTTCGCAAGGATTCACCAAAGGCTTGCCTTCTGCCGCTATTGCTTTAATTTCCGGGTTGGGAAACGTCACATCGTTTCTGGGTGTATTTAAGGTAGATACCGGTTGGTGGTATATTTGTTACAGAAACGATGTTATCCTCTCCGACGGCGATACTTTATTTATTAATGAACGCGATGCCAAAAATCAGTTTATCTCAATGTTGGCTGTGCCGGATTGGGACGCGATTTATGCACCGGCCGAATGGGCTATAGAAGATACAAAATCAACCGAACTCGGTCCGCTTTTAAATCGCGGTTTGCAAGTTAAACTTGATAAAATTGACGCCAGTAATGATACCATTATGTTGGCGGTTATCGTAGTATGTTTTGCCATTATTCTCTGGTTTGCTTATTCTACGCTGAAAGATTTGTTTTTCTCTGCACCGAGCGCACCTGTGATTGCGCCGATTGAACAAGCAGAACAGGCCGAGTTGCCTCCGGAACCGAAACCATGGGAAGATTTGAATAATCCGGTTGATGTAATGCGAAATTGTTATGACGGCGTACAAAAAGTGGTGCAAATTTTAACTCCGGGATGGGTACTGGGACCTATAACCTGTGCTCCGAATTCGGGAATCGTAACCTCTTGGACTCGTGAACACGGACGTCTGACTTGGATTCATCAGGCATTGGATGTTTCCGGTGTTCCGTTTACGTCGCGTGTTTTATCCAGAGACGGTAATGAAATCATTGTAACAACACCGATTGATAAGTCAAAGACTTTCAATTCTCCGCCGGAATATACCGAAGATGAATTAATTGACACCATCAATGATATCAATCAGGCTCTTGACCTGCAGCAGTTCAATTCGCAAATCTCGCTTAATCCGATTTCTTGGGTTTCTCCGCGCGGAACAAAATATCAGTTGTTGGAATTTACCATTACTTCAAATAACGATCCGCTGGAATGGATTGACTTGTTAATGAAATTTTCAGGGTTATCGATTAAAAGTATAATATACAATATCCACTCTAATGACGCAAAGTGGACTTACAAAGGAGAAATTTATGAGTTATAATCTGAAAAATAAAGCAGTGGTTGTCATCGCGTTGGCTTTTGCATTTACGCTGACGCTGAATCATATAAGTTTTGCCGCAGACGAAATTGCCGCTGCCGGCGCAGAAAACGCGGTCACGGTTTCCGTACCGACCGATGCATTAATTCAACCGGCAGAAGCTGCCGCAGATGAAATTGCTAAAGCAGCGGATAAGGTTTCTGACGCCGCCGATAAAGCAGTCGATGCGGTTAATCAGGCTGCCGATGCCGTAAATGATGTCACCAATGACATACAAAATGCCAAAGCTGCCGTTGCTCAGGTTGCCGAAGTTTCTCCGGAAGCCGCCGGCGCGGATACGGCCGGTGTGGAACAACTTCCTTTTGCTCCGACGGAAGATGAAATAGCTGCCGCTTTGCCGGAAAAGAGCAACGATGAAAGTTTAGATTTCTTAAATGAGCAAAAACCGGATGATTTTCTTAACAATTCCGAAGTGACGATTGACACTGTTGGGGCACCGGTAACAGTTGAGTCTGAAGCCGGTGTTGCACCGGTTGCAACCACAGATCAACCGACAGAAGCCCATGCTGAAGATAATCCTTTGGATGAAGCGTCCTTGAGCGAAGCCTCTTTGGATGATGCATCTTTGAACGCGGGATTTGAAGAACTTAAAGAACTGGATCCGGCTTTGCCTGATGCAGAAGCTCCGAAGTCTCCTCTGGAAAAATTCGGTAATGCCATTCTCTCCAAGGTTGACAACAACTTGTTCAATCAGATGTCTCACATTGAAAAAGAGGCAACCTTGTTACAATTGGAGAAAAAGCGCGAAGAACTCCGTACAAAAGTTTTGGAAGAACGTCAGAAGAGTTTGGCTATCATTGAGGCCACAAAACGTGCCAAGATGCAGCTGGAAGAAGAACGTTTGAGAGCCGAAGCCGAGCGCAAAGCCAGAATTTTGGAAGAAGAACGCAAGCTTAAAGAAAAAGAAATGGAACTCGAAAAGCTCAGACAAGCAAAAGTTATCAACGATTATATGAACGAGATGTTGATGATGAATCAACAATGGGTGGAAAAGAGTGCAAAACTCCAAGGTCGTATTAAAGAGTTGGAAGATGAACGTGTTGACCTTATCGAAACTTTCAAAACCAAGATAACAAGCGTTGATGAGGAAATCTTAAAAACCAAAGAGCACGCGGTTTTGGTGGTAAAGGAACACGAAAGAGTCGTTTCCGAATTCGAAAGTAAGATTAAAGATTTGGAAGGCACCATTAACGACTTGAACCTCGAATTGAGTGTGAACCGCAAGAAGATAAAACAGTTGCAGGAAGCCGCCGAAAATAAGGCCAATGAAGAAGTAAGTGAAGAAGGTCCGAACAAAAACGATAAGGATATGTCGCAGCAATACGCCATTATGGATATTACCGGTAAGGGTGATGATATTGTGGCTAAAATTATCAATACCGACGGTAAAGTGTTTATTGTTCACAAAGGCTCCATGCTGAAAAACGGTGAAGTGGTTACCGCCATTACGGATCACTATATATCTTTTGAAAATAAAGGTGTTAAAAGTTATCTGTATACCGGCAATACCATTGTTGAATATGAACCGGAAGCATCTTTCAGCGGAACTAACGATATCCTCTCCAATGTCTTATCTGAAGATGATGATTTGCTGGAAGGTGCAGAGGCTTCGGATAGACCGAAGAACAACGATAAAGCCAAACAAACCAAGCCTAAGAAGAGCAGTGCTTCCAAAGTTAAGAAAGAAGTTATCCCTCCGGGAAGTTCTACTCCGGTCAGCAAACATGTTTCGGCCCCTTCATTCGGTAGAGGAATGTTTGTAAGATAACATATAAATACTATGGCAGATGAAGTTAAAACAACAGAACAAAATCAAGACTTATCGGCAGGAATCACTGTCGATAAGTCTCCTGTTGACGTTGCTGCCGTAATTACACCGAAGGCAAATGCTCCGAAAAAGGAAGAAGCGGCGCACATATCCGATATTGAAGAAAATGAAAACATCGCCCAAAAAGAAGATGATGATCCGCAAACCTCTTTCAGACATCTGTTTGCCAATGATAATCGCCTACTGACGCTCGAAAACGGCGAAATCGTGGTTGATCCGGAAACACGCCGTATGTTGGCTTTGTTTTCCGACGGTACTTATCTGGTTGACGAAGGACACAGGTTTGACGGTAAAGTTCTGAACTTTACGGCAACAGCTCGTCGTCGTAAGATTCCGATTTCGGATCCGCGTTATGTTTCTACGGCGGAAATTTCGGCAATTTATGCCTTCGCCGAACGCGGTACCGGTCAAATCAATATTTCGGCTGCGGAAACGTCAGACTATCAGATGCAAATCGACTTTTTGAGCGTTATCAGTCGTGCCGCCATTCATAAAGTTTCCGATATTCACGTTATAGTCGGCAATTCCACCATTGTTTATTTCCGTTCCAGCGGTATGATGGAGCGCGAATTGGAATATTCAAAAGAATGGGGCGAAGCCTTCGTGCGTGCGGCTTTTGCTTCGGCAGATATTTCCGATGCCAACTATGCGCAAAACGAATTCCAAGGTGCCCAAAAGTTGGGTTCAACACCGTTACGCGGCACAAATGGTAAATTGCGTTTGCCGCACAACATTCTGGCTATTCGTTTACAATTTAATCCGGTGGCATTCGGTTCGCAATATCTGGTTATGCGTCTATTGTATGCCGATGATAATCCTAACGGAGACGGCGATTTGCGTTCTCTCGGTTTGGGCGACCGCGAAATAGATTTATTTTATCGTTTGAGAGCCAGTGCAACCGGCCTGAAAATCATCGCCGGACCGACCGGTTCCGGTAAATCCACTACCCTGCAACGTAACATGATTAAACTTTTGCAGGAACATAACAACGAAATTAACGTAATTACCGTGGAAGATCCGCCGGAGTACCCGATTCCGGGGGCAAGGCAAATGCCGGTTACCAATGCCAGCTCTGAAGAAGAAAAAGATGATGCGTTCAATAAAGCGTTATCAGCGGCACTTCGTTCCGACCCTGACGTTATTATGGTCGGCGAAATCCGTACTTTGTCTGCCGCAACTCTTGTGTTCCGCGGTGCGCTTTCCGGTCACAGTGTGTGGTCAACTTTGCACGCCAACTCGGCACCGGCGATTATTACTCGTCTGCGCGATATGGGAGTGCAGTCGTATATGTTGGAAGATCCGGAAATTATGAAGGGGCTTATTTCGCAACGTTTGTTCCGAAAAATTTGTCCTTACTGCCGTGTTCCGGTTAAAAAGAGAATGTCTGATCCGTCATTTAAGCGTTTGGAAACGGCACTCGGTGAATATGGCGTAGACAATACCTATGTCCGCGGTCCGGGATGCAAATTCTGTGACAATAAGGGCGTTATCGGCCGAATGTCCGTGCCGGAAATTATTTTGCCAGATGCTCACTTTTTGCAGCTTATGATTAAGGGTGAAACCAAAGACGCCATTGATTATTGGGTAAGCGAACTTAACGGACGTCCTTTGCGTGAGGCGGCTATTGAACGTATGCTTAAGGGATATATTGATTTGGATGAAGTCGAACGGTGGTGCGGTCTGTTGGATCAGCGACCTATTTACTAGGAGATAACGGAAAATGCCAGAGATAAAGAAAAGAAGTGCCTTTAATCGAGCCATGGGAACCACTAACAAGTGGATGCTTACGTACGCTAAATTTATGTGCAATATGTCAAATAAAGGCCGGCTGAAAATCTACCGCAAACTGGCAGCGTTATTGCGCAACCGTTTTTCATTGATGAACTCTCTTGATATGATATACGGCGGTATTTCGGAAGAAGGTGCACACCCAAACGAACCGATGGCTATTGCCATAAGTGCATGGGGGCGCTCGTTGCAGGAAGGTCATCCGTTTTCCGACGCCCTAAAGGGTTGGGCACCGGATCGTGAACGTTTGATGCTGTCCGTCGGCGATGTGTCAGACTTGGAAAGTGCTTTATTGAACCTGATTAAGGTTTCTGAAGGTTCTTCCCGTATGATTCGACCGATTGTCAGTGCAATTGCCTACCCGTCTTTTTTGATGATGATGGCGGTGTTGATTTTGTACGCCATCGGTGTATATATGGTTCCGCCTATGCTCAGTGCGGCTCCGAACACGGTATGGACGGGAACGGCGCGTTCGCTCGTTAATCTTTCGGAATGGATTCAGAAAAACTGGCCTATTGCATTTGCCATTTTACCGGCAATCGGTTTGACTATTTATTTGACTATCGGCATTTGGTCAGGCAAAATCAGAGTTAAGTTTGACCGTTTTCCGCCATGGTCTCTTTATAAAATATTTACCGGTATTACTTGGTTGTTGGCGCTTTCCGCTTTGGTAAAAGGCGGTGTGCCGGTATCAGTGGCATTAACGTCTTTGCGCAAAGATGCCAGCCGTTATTTGCGTGACCGTATTGACGGTGCTTTGTTCCACATTAAAAACGGTGATAACCTCGGTCAAGCCCTGTCCAAAGCCAAACAAGAATTTCCGGATAAACAGATTATTTCCGACTTAAAAGTGTATTCGGAATTGGATAACTTTGAAGAGGCGCTGGATAAACTGGCTAATGAGTGGCTGGAAGAATCCGTATATTTAATTGAACAAAAAGCCGAAGTTATGAACATTGTGGCCATGCTGTTCGTGTCCGGCATTATTGCTTGGGCGGTGTTCGGCACCTTTGATATGCAAGACCAAATTACCAGCTCGATGGGTAAATCATAATGAACAGAATATATTTGAATTTAAAAAATATTCGCTCGCAAAGTTTCAACGGACTCATCATTGCCTTGTGTTTGTTGCTTGCCGTTATTGCCTTGAGTTATGTTTTATTTCATAATCCGCATAAAGACTTGCATTCCGCAATTTTCAAAACTGCCGATAACATTCACAACTATTACCGCGATCAGCCGAATTATTGGAAATTATCAACCGAAACGGCGACAGCGGCTTCATTGGTAGATAAAAAACTGCTTGAACAAACAAAATATGATTGGAAAATCGGTCAGGGCGCACAAGGCGACACTTCTATGCCGAATGACAACAGCTTCGATATTGCATTGAACAAGCTCAATAAATCGGCCTGTATCAATTTAAGCGAATTATCCGTAAGCAAAAAGCAACAGCTGAGTCTACAAAAAATTACCGTCATCAATGACGCGGGAAACACCGAGTTTTCGTGGGGCAACGAGGAGCACCCGTTGCCGATAGACCGCTACGCCACCCGTCGCTTATGCACGCCGGACGGCAATACGGTTATTTGGACTTTTCAATAAAAAGCTTTATTTTTTACTTTCCGGCACATCAAACAGCGGACGGCCTTGACTCATCCGCGTCATCTGCATTTCGATGGTAGTGGCCAAGTTGATTTTTCCGGTTTTGATGATGTTACGCGTTTGATCGCCCTGTGTCGTAATAGGGTTGGCAAATAAGAACTGTACCACCGGACGCTTTTTACCGGTACCGATTAACTGTTGATGAATAACTCCCAAAATACCGCGCGAAAGCAAGTCAAAAGCCAATTCCTCACTCATTTCACCGGCGGAAGCGTGTTTAACTATGGCATCAATAGCATCGGCCACGTTGTTGGCGTGAATGGTTGATAAGACCAAGTGGCCGGAAGTAGCGGCACGCAAACATTCGCTCGCGGTTGCCGGAGTACGAATCTCGCCCACCAGAATATAACGCGGACGCGAGCGCAAAGCCGAACGCAAAGATGCACCCCAGTCATCATTAATCGGCTGTGTTTGCTTACACATCCCGACCGAGCCGTTCATAGCCCGATATTCACCGTCCAGTGGCATTTCAAACGGATCTTCGATAGTATATGCGAATCCACCATTTCTGATTAAATATTCGCGTAACAAACTGGATACGGTTGTGGTTTTACCGGAACCGGTGGCACCGCCAAGCAAAATCAGGCCGGAAGCATTGCCGAGCGTAGCCAAATAATTAATCAGCGCCGGAGGATAACCGAGTGAGGTTAAATCCGGAACCTGCTTCGGCATTTTACGCATACAAAATAAAACTCCGTACATCGAAACCGTGCGTTCAACACGGAAGAAAAAGTCTTCATAAGTTATGGAATAGCTTGAGCGACCGGTAAACGAGCGCTCCAATAAGTCGTAAAACGCATCAAAATCATCGGGATGAATTTGTCGCAACCCGTTTTCCGTACGTTTGTCCGGCACAAACACCTGTTTATCCGGTGTAATATATATATCGGAATAAAATTCATCATTGATACGGCTCATATTTTCCTCCTGTTTTTGCTCGGATTATAGGCTTTATTTTATAAAATGTCCATAAAAAAGCAAAACATTCATATTCTTATTGTCAGCGCGCAAAAAATATTTTATATTGCTTATCATAAATTGGACTATAATACCGTATAAGGCGGAAAGCAGAATGAAAGTATTTGGATTTTTTCTGATGTTTGTTATCGGATTGGTTGTAATATTGCTGATCGGACATCCGTTATGGTATTCGGAAAAGCTGACCTTTCCGCTGTTGATATCCGTGGAAAACATCAAACCGATGATGATGTTGTTGCTATGCGTGCCGTATGTCTTATTGTGGCTGATTGCGGTTTTTATTTATAAAAAACGCGACGAAATTATGCAACGACTGTCAAAAATAAAAGCTTTCAAAAGTTATATATTTATTCTGCCGTTTGCAAAACCTTATTGGATTCGGGCGGTTATTTCCATTATTATAACCATCCCCATCGGGGCAATGGACGCGGTAATTGCTTGGTCGCTTAAGCCGTTTATGGATGTGGTTTTGATTGAAAAACAAACCGGCTGGACTATGTATATACCGCTGATGATTATCTTTTTCAGTGTTTTGCAAGCGCTTTTCACTTATTTAGCAACATATCTGAATGCGTGGGTAGGCAATAAAATATCAACCGATTTGAAACGGCAGTTGTTCAATCGACTTATCCGCCACGATGCCGCATTTTTTGATAAAAATGACTCCGGTTTTATACTGCTTCGTTTCCATAATGATGCGGAAACTGCCTGTAGCGGTCTGTTAAACAGTATTCGCTTGTTCTCGACACGTTTCTTTTCTTCGCTGTCTTTGTTAGCTGTGTTGTTTTATAACTCGTGGAAACTGGCTTTGGTGGCAAGTGTTGTTTTATTCGGCGCATTGTTACCGCTGACAAAGGTAAAAAAACGCTTGAACTCCGTTGTATCCAAAGATGCGAATATTATGGCGATAGTTTTGAAAGATTACAATGAGGTGTTCAGCGGAAACCGCATTATTACAGCATATAATCTGTTTGATTATTGCAAACGAAAATTCGCTGACAGTGTGAATGAAATATTTAATCTTTCTTTGCAAATACAGCGCAAAACCGGCACAATTTCACCGATTATGCATACCATTTCGTCTTTCGGTATTGCTTTTGTTATATGGTACGGCAGTTATTTGATTGTTTCGCAGCAAATTACCGTCGGTAACTTTGCCTCATTCGTCACCTCGTTGGTGATGCTTTATAACCCGCTTAAATCCATTGGCAACAACGCCAGCAGTATCGTTATGTCGTTGATGGCAGTTGATAGAATTGCCGAATTGTTGCAAAGCAAAAACAATATTGCGAATGCGACTGATGCCGTATCGCTACCATCTTGCCGCGGCAATATTGAATATAAAGACGTTTCTTTTGCTTATGTTCCGAATAAACCGGTGCTCAAACACATAAATTTAAGCATAAAATCGGGACAAACCATAGCGTTGGTAGGTAATTCCGGCGGTGGAAAATCTACCATTTCGGTTTTGTTGCCGCGCTTTTATGAAGTAACCGGCGGCGCCATAACCATTGACGGCACTGATATTCGCAAAATAAATCTGGAAAGTCTGCGCGACAATATCGCCATTGTATTCCAAGATAATTTTCTGTTCGGCGGCACCATTCGAGAGAATATTTTGCTGGGCCGTACCGATGTTTCGGAAGAACGTTTGCATGAAGTGATTAAAGCGGCTTGTTTGGAAGAATTTGTTAACTCACTGGATAAGGGGTTGGATACCGAAATCGGAGAACGCGGTGTTCTGGTTTCGGGTGGGCAAAAGCAGCGAATTGCCATTGCACGGGCATTTGTGAAAAACGCGCCGATTCTGATTTTGGACGAGGCTACGTCGGCGCTTGATAACAAATCGGAAAAAATCGTACAACAGGCTATTGATAATTTAATGAAAAACCGTACCGTGTTGGTTATAGCACACAGGCTCTCTACGGTTCGCAATGCAGATTATATTGCGGTTATAAACAACGGAGAAATCGTCGAACGCGGTTCGCACGAAGAGTTGCTCGCCAAAGACGGAGAATATGCCGCACTTTATAAAACTCAATTAAGCTGATTTTCACACTTTTTTATCGGCGACAACCGATTGTTTTTGCTTAATAATTTGTGTTCAAATCAAATGACAAAAAATTCCGTAGATTATATCCGATTAACATTGCGATTCATCTGTTTTTAAATACAACTAACATACTGTTTTACTCTTAATCAAAACAAGGTAATCTTTTCTGATTATTTAAGATTATTTAAGATTATTTAAGATTATTTTCGATTGCTTCCGCAAAAAGGTATAACGGATGCACACAGTTATTTGGTAGCAAACACCCCAAAACAAAGCGCGCCATCATCAAGGTGGCGCGTCTTTCTCTGTTTATAGGATATTATTTTTCAATTATCAGTTTGCCGTTATCAAGCGTGGCCGTGCCGCCGAGCGGAATGGTGATAATCGGCGTCGAGTGACCGTAATCAACATTGGCAAGCACCGGAATATTTTTAAGTTCCGGTTTATTGTTAATGATGAATTCCAGCATTTCGCGCGACATTTTTGAGCCTTTTTGAAAACGACCGATAACCAAACCTTTAACGTTTTTAAAATCCGGCTGATGGCAAAGTGCCTGCAAATTGCGATCAAACACCACATCATTGGTATCGCAGGCATCTTCAATCATCAAAATCGTATCTGCAGGAAATTCCGGACGATACGATGTGCCCAACAACAGATTAAACGTGCATAAATTGCCGCCGACAATCGTACCTCCGGCACTACCGTTATGAATATTCCAGAAGCCATCATTTTTGATAAAATCACGTTTTTCTTGGTCAATAAACCACAAATCATCGCTCCATTCGACAGACGGTTTAATTTCTACCGGTGCATCGGTAAACAGCATTTTTTGCAAATAATCGAGCGTATATTCACAGCCTTTTTTCATACCGATTGAGCTGAAATGCGGTCCGTAATAGGTTTCCAGTCCGGTACGGGCGGTAATAGCGTCAAGCACAGCGGTAATATCGGAAAAACCACAGATAATCTTCGGATTAGCTTTAATCACATCATAATCCAAATGCGCCAAAATTTGATTGGAATTGAAACCGCCGATAACCGTAAAAATTGCCTTAACCGACTTATCCTTAAAGGCGGTCATAATATCGGCGGCGCGTTGTTCAATCGAGCCGCAACCTTGCATATTCCAATTCTCGTCGGTGGTATTCGGAGCAAATTCCACCGTTAAGCCCATATCATTAAAGCGCTTGACAGCAATTTCTCGGCAATCCTGCCCGATAAGTTTCAGACCGCGTGACGGTGCAATTATCATTATTTTATCGCCCTTTTGCAATTTTTGCGGAATAATTTTTTGCATTTATTTTTCCTCCTGTTTGATAAGCGGCTTGCAACCGCAATAGTTTTGATTATATAAATCCAATTCTTTGATAAGTGCGGCGCGAAGTTCCTGCATTCCGTGTTTGCGTCCGGCCGCTTTGTAGGCTGACTCATTGACTTGCGCCAGATTTTTCCAGCGTGATACCCCCAAAACCGATGCCACCGCGGTATAACCGTTTGCTTTGGCATATTCCATCACCCGTTTCAAGCGCATATAAAAGCAAATCGAGCAACGTTTGCCGCGCTCCGGCTCGTTTTCCAAACCGCTGGTTAATTCACACCAACGCTCATTATCATACTCTAATTCAATAAACGGCACATCGTAAAGTTTGCACACGCGCTCGTTTTCAGCGCGGCGCTTAATATATTCGGCAAGCGGACGAATATTAGGATTATAAAACACCACCGCAAAATCACGCCCAGCTTCGGACAGCGTTTTAATCACGGCACACGAACACGGCGCACAGCACGAAAGCAATAAAAACTTACCTGCAAAATTCTGCGGCACTATATCGAATTCCACGTTCACTTCAACTTGCCTTTCAGATATTTACCGGTAAAGCTCTTTTTGTTTTTCACTACTTCCTCCGGTGTACCTTGAGCCACAATCGTACCGCCGCCGTCGCCACCCTCCGGCCCCACGTCAACAATATAATCCGCCATTTTAATCACATCGAGATTATGTTCGATAACCACCACGGTGTTGCCCTGCTCCACCAACATTTCCAACACATCAAGCAAGTGCTGAATATCCTCAAAATGAAGTCCGGTTGTAGGCTCATCCAAGATATATAATGTCTTACCGGTGGCTTTTTTGCTCAACTCTTTGGAAAGTTTAATGCGTTGTGCCTCACCGCCGGAAAGTGTCGGTGCCGGCTGTCCGAGTTTGACATATCCCAAACCCACACGGCGCAACAAATCCAACCGTCGCTTAATCGCCGGAATATTCTCAAAAAACTTGTAGGCATCGTCAATGGTCATATCCAAAACATCGGCAATTGACTTGTCTCTGAACTTAACCTCCAGCGTTTCGCGGTTATAACGCGTGCCGTGGCAAGCATCGCACGGAACATATACGTCCGGCAAAAAATTCATCTCGATTTTCATCACGCCGTCGCCTTTGCAAGCCTCGCAACGACCGCCGGCAACATTAAACGAAAAATAGCCCGAAGTATAGCCGCGCGCTTTGGCTTCCGGCAACTCGGCGAACCAATCGCGAATATTGGTAAACACACCGGTATAAGTGGCCGGATTGGAGCGTGGAGTACGCCCGATGGGAGATTGGTCAATATCTATCACTTTATCGATATTTTCCAAGCCGATGAGCTTATCATACGGCCCGGGCGGCACCCGAGAACCGTTCATTTCTTTATCCACCGCCTTAAACAGCGTTTCCAAAATCAGCGAAGATTTGCCGCTGCCGGAAATACCGGTAACACAGGTAAAAGTGCCGAGCGGTATTTTTAAATCAACATTCTTCAAATTGTTGGTACGTGCGCCTTTAAGTTCCAAAAATTTGCCGTTACCTTTACGGCGCTTAAGCGGTAGGGTAATTTCTTTTTCGCCGTTTAAATATTTAGCGGTCAGGCTGTTTGGATTATGCAAAACTTCGTCCACTGTGCCGCAAGCTGTGACTTCGCCACCGAAAGTGCCGGCCAGAGGCCCCATATCCACCAGATAATCGGCAGCACGCATGGCGTCCTCATCGTGTTCCACCACAATCACGGTGTTGCCGATATCGCGCAAACGGCGCAAACTGTCGAGAAGTTTATCGTTATCGCGTTGGTGCAAACCGATGGAAGGCTCGTCCAAAACATACATCACTCCGGTTAAGCCGGTACCGATTTGTGAGGCTAAGCGAATCCGCTGTGCTTCTCCGCCGGAAAGGGTTCCCGATTGTCGTGATAAAGTCAGATAATCAAGCCCTACATTATTCAAAAAGCTCAGACGCTCCTTAATTTCTTTTAGTATTTTGCGGGCAATTTCGCGTTTTTGCGGAGTTAATTGTTCTTCCACTCCGTTAAACCAAGCCAAAGCCTGTTTTACCGACATATTACTTGCATCCATAATATCAAGTCCGGCAATTTTAACCGCCAAAGCCTCTTGTTTGAGGCGCTTACCGTGGCAAACTTCGCACGGTGCGGCAGACTGATAGTGAGAAAGTTCATCACGTACCGCCGCCGAATCGGTTTCCACAAAGCGCCGCTCCAAATTCGGAATCACACCTTCAAACGGTTTATCCGTAACCCATTTGGAATATACCATCGGCACGCAACGATTGCCGGAACCGTAGAGAATCGTCTCCTGTGCATAGGCCGGTAAATCTTTCCACGGCGTTTTGTTGGAAATATCCAAATATTCACACAAAGAATTTAAGGTTTGACGATAAAAAATCGAATGGCTGCTGACCGACCACGGGGCAATCGCGCCGCCGGCCAGACTCAGATTTTCATTCGGCACCACCAACTCCGGATCCATATATAAGCTGGCACCCAAACCTCCGCAATGCGGACAAGCACCCTGCGGATTGTTGAAAGAAAACAACCGCGGTTCGATTTCTTCAATGGTAAATCCCGACACCGGACAAGCAAATTTGGAAGAAAACGTAGTGCGCGATTTATCGCCTATATTCTCAACATACAAAAGTCCGTCACTCAATTTCAGCGCAGTTTCCACCGATTGTGCCACACGGGTTTGAATTCCCTCTTTTATCACAATACGGTCGACCACCACTTCAATATTGTGTTTGATGTTTTTATTCAAATTCGGCAGTTCTTCAATGTTATAAATTTCGCCGTCAATATCCAAACGCTGAAAACCTTTTTTTTGCAACTCGGCAAATTCTTTTTTAAATTCGCCTTTTTTGCCGCGTGCTATCGGCGAAAGCAAAATCAGTTTTGAGCCCTGCGGATATTCCAGAATTTTATCAACCATTTGCGTGGTGGATTGCGCCTCAATCGGCAAACCGGTGGCCGGAGAATACGGAGTTCCGGCACGCGCCCACAGCAAACGCATATAATCATAGATTTCGGTAATGGTGCCGACGGTAGAACGCGGATTGTGAGAAACGGTTTTCTGCTCAATGGAAATAGCCGGCGATAAACCCTCTATCGAATCGACATCCGGCTTGTTCATCAAATCGAGAAACTGACGGGCATAGACCGACAAACTTTCCACATAGCGCCGCTGTCCTTCGGCATAAATCGTATCAAATGCCAATGACTTTTAAGGTTGTGCTGTCGTGCGCCTTTAATTTCGATATATTTACTCTCTGCCATTTTTTTCTCCGTTGTATCCGATATATACCAATCAACAGCATTTCGCAACAGTTTAATAAATAAAACTTGCTTTTTTTAAGCAAACTGATTACAATGACTGTTGCAGATAAGAGATTGTTTGCGGAGTGTCGAAGCTTCACCAATAGAAAATAACTCCTCGATGGTGGGGAGCCGGTTGAATATATTGAATAGACCGGACTGACTATTGGCAGTTTCGAACTCCCGACCACTTTTTTGAGTGGTCTTTTTGTTTTGATAACTGCAAAAAGGAGTTCTGAAAAATGAGTACGCATAATCTGCTCAGCAAAGAAGTTTTAACGGAAATTTGCGCACAATTTAAACAGTTAAGGATTGAACATCAACTCAGTATTGAGGAATTGCAAGTCGCCACAAACCTTAGTCTCAAAGTATTAAAACGTATGGAAAACGGCAAATGTATGCCTTTCAGATATTATCGGCGTTTGCTGGAATTTTATGGTAAAAAAGCCCGAGTTGTAATTGAATAAAGTCGTAAAAAAGGCTCGGATAACGCGTTTCCCGAGCCTTTTTATTTTTGATAGCAATCCGTTTATCTAATCAGTCCGAACTTCTTCTTGCCTTGGGCGATTTTAACCGCACCGTCGACAATATCGGCTTTGGTGATAACATAGTTCTCGTCGGTTATCGGTTTGCCGTTAATCTTTAATCCGGCTTGTTTAATCAGACGACGAGCCTCACCTTTGCTCTCCACAAAACCGATTTGCAAAAAGGCATCTAAAACACCTATACCGGCATTCAAATCGGCATTAAGCGTCGGCAGATCATCACCGGCCGTGCCTTGTTCAAAAGTTTTGACAGCCGTTTCCTGTGCTGACTTAGCTTCTGCTTCGCCACGGCAAATTTTGGTAGCTTCAAAGGCCAGAATCTTTTTGGCTTCGTTGATTTCCTTATCCTGCAATTTTTCCAAACGATAAACTTCTTCCATCGGCAAATCGGTGTATATTCTCAAGCATTTTCCGACTTCGGCATCTCCGATGTTGCGGAAGTATTGATAATACTCGTACGACGGCAGTTTATCTTCATTAATCCATACGGCATTACCCTCGGATTTGCCCATTTTTTTGCCGGACGAATCGGTAATTATCGGGCTGGTAAAGCCGAACAATTCGGTATCGTAACGGCGGCGACCGAGTTCGGTTCCGGAGGTTATATTACCCCATTGGTCGGCACCGGCAATTTGCGCGCGACAATTATATTTTTGCAACAAAACGCAGAAGTCGTAACCTTGCAACAGCATATAGTTAAATTCCAAAAACGACATCGGCTGCTCGCGCTCCAAACGGCTTTTTACACTATCCATGGTCAGCATACGGTTGACCGAATAACAGGTGCCGATGTCGCGCAAAAATTCGAGATAATTAACGTTTTTGAACCAATCCCAGTTATCAACCATCAAAGCATCGGTCGGGCCGTCACCGAATTTTAAAAATTTGGAAAACGACTTTTTCAGCCCCTGTGCATTGTGTGCCAAAGTAGCTTCATCCAAAAACGGGCGCAACTTATCTTTGCCCGACGGATCGCCGATACGCGCGGTTGCTCCACCCACCAAAGTCAGAGGCTTATGCCCGCATTTTTGAAACCAGCGCAACATCATAAGCGGCACAATATGCCCCACGTGCAAGCTGTCTCCGGTCGGATCGGAACCTAAATATCCCACTGCCGGTTTGCCTGTTTTTTCGCACTCATAAAGGTAGTTATCAAACCCCTCCTCATTGGTGCATTGATTGTAAAAACCGCGCTCCTGCATAATATTCAAAAATTCCGATTTAAATTTTGTCATGGGTTATCCTCTGTCCTTTCGTATTTATACCAATTTTTAACGTATACTAGCATATTATTTTACCATTGCAACAGGATTTAATTTTTAATGATAATAAAAAGTTTAAATTCACTCGGCGTTTACGGTAATGCGTCGCTAAATTCGGTTGATTTGGCTCTCATCACAACCGACGGCATCGACATACAACAATTTATAAAAACCGCGACCATGCACTATCCGGATGAATTATGCCTCGGTATTCGCAAGCTCATTGCACGCAGAGAATGGACCTACGATGAACTGCGTCAAAATCCGGAAGTTCGCCTGATGCGCGAAAAAATCAGCCGTTTTTATATTGAATGTATCAACGAATTTAAGGTCGATGAAAAAGTAGATTGTTACGGTATAGATGGCTTGACCGTATTCAGCAATCCGGCGGAAAAATGTTCGTATCAGTTAGAAAACGGCAGTATGCTGGGTAACGCTTTGGAACATAATGTTGTCACACACTTTCACCGTGCCGATTTGCTCTCCGGCGGACAGGCCTCGCCACTGTATCCGGCATTTATCGATTATTTGGGGCAAACGGTGGAAAAACCGGCGCTGTTTATTACGGTTGATACGGTTGCCAGTTTAATCTATATCGGGCAATCCGGCGAATTATCGGCTTTTGACTGTGCGCCGGCAACCGCCATGATTGAAGATTGGACTTTTCGCCATGCCAATATGCAAACGGATTATAACGGCAAATTAGCAATTACGGGCAAAGCCGACACGCAAATTGTGGAATCGTTGCTCAAGCATAAACTGCTGAAAAGAATGCCGCCGAAAGCCTTGGATATTATGTGCTTTTCCGATAAAAAAGAACATCTGGAAGGATTGTCGCTCGAAGACGGTGCGGCCACCGCCACCGTATTTATTGCCGAGGCGATTTATCAGGCGGCTTTTGATTTTCTGCCGCGAATTCCGTCAAATATTTACATCTGTGGTGAGGGTTGTAAAAATCCGACTTTGTTGCGTTTTATTAAGCAGAATTTTGCGCCGCGCGAAGTTCATCTTGTCAACGAACTTAATGAAAACATAATTGCGACGGGTGCGCAATCAACGGCCTTTAACGCGGTGCGCCGTTTATACGGTCTGCCTTTGACCTACCCGACAACAACCGGAACTTATGAACCGATGAGCGGAGGAGAAATTTATGAAAAAATCTGAAAAAATAACTCTGAATGTGCAAAATTTATGCAAAAATTACGGGGAGATACAAGCCTCCGATAACCTGAACTTCAAAGCCGAAATCGGCGAAGTTATAGCTTTACTCGGACCGAACGGAGCCGGAAAATCGACCTTAATGAATATGATTGCCGGCTATTTGGCACCGACTTCCGGCAAAATCGAGGTATTAGGTAAAAACATTGCGCAATATCCGATTTTTGCTAAAGAGAATATCGGTTTTTTGCCGGAGGGTGCGCCACTGTATGCCGATCTCACGGTCAAGCGCTTTTTGTTGTATATGGCACAACTGCGCGGACTGGGCAAAGAAGCCGTGCAAAACGCAGCCGAAATCGCCAATATAACCGATGTGTTCGCGCAAAAGGTGGAAACATTATCCAAAGGGTATCAGCGCCGCGTCGGTTTTGCGCAAAGCATTTTGAGTAACCCGCCGATTTTGCTTTTGGATGAGCCTACCGACGGTCTGGATCCGAACCAAAAAGATTATATCCGCGCCCTGATTAAAAAGATGGCAAAAAACAAAACCATTGTTATTTCAACACACTTGCTTGATGAAGCCGAATCAATATGCAATCGCATTATTTTGTTGGATAAAGGATGTATAAAAGCCGACGGCACCGCGCAAGATTTGTTAAAGCAAACCAAAACCCGAGATATTGCCGCAGCTTTCCGCAAATTAACACAAAAGGAGAATCCTAATGACTAAAGTTTTGACCGTTATCAAAAACGAACTTATTCGTTATTTTGTGTCACCGCTTGCTTATGTTTATTTATTCTGCTTTGTGATTCTCAACGCCTCGTTTGCCACTTATTTCGGTGACTTTTTCAACCGCGGTCAAGCTGATTTATTGCCTATGTTTGCATTTCAACCTTGGCTGTATCTGCTATTTATTCCGGGAATTTCGATGCGCTTATGGGCCGAAGAATTTCATTCCAAAACCATTGTACAGATTGCCACCATGCCGGTTTCCATTACGGCTCTGGTGCTCGGAAAATTTTTTGCCGCATGGATTTTCAGCGGTATTGCCTTGTTGCTTACTTTTCCGTTTTGGATTACGATAAATGCACTCGGTACTCCGGATAATTTTGTGATATTTATGGGGTATTGCGCCAGCTTTATTTTGGCCGGTTGTATGCTTGCCGTTTCGCAAATTATGTCGGCGCTGACCAAAAATCAGATTATTGCGCTGGTTTTGGCGGTGATTGCCAATTTGCTGTTTTTCTGGAGCGGTATTGAATACGTGTTGTCATTTTTCCGCCTGTTTCTGCCGGATACGGTTATTGATGTTATTGCTTCATTCAGTTTTATTACGCACTTCAATACCATAACTCACGGATCGTTGGCATTAAGTGACATTATTTTCTTTTTATCTCTGATAATATTCGGCAATTACACAACGATTTTGATCATCAATTTCAAAACTGCGGGAACTTCGGGGTGGTTAAAATCAAGTAGCAAAAGTTATACCATAACCGCATGGCTACTGTTGTTAATCGGCTTTTTCGGTATCAATATCATATCGGATAATTTGGCGACTGCTCTGCAGTACGACGGCACTGCCGAAAAGAATTTCACACTGACGGAAAATACCGAAGAAATATTGAAAAACCTTAAAGAACCGGTTATGGCAAGACTGTATTTTTCACCGGTTTTGGAACAGCGTAATTCCCAGTTGCGCGAGCAATTCGACAATATTCGCATTTTGTTGCATAAATACAAAAGTGTATCGGACGGAAATTTTGATTATAAAATTTATTATCCGGAATTTTTAAGCAAAGAGGAAGATTTGGCTATTGCCGATGGTGTGCAATCAATCCCGTTGATTGACGTGAATCAGACTGCTCTGTTCGGAATGACGGTCGAAGACAGTTTGCAGAACAAAGCCGTTATTCCGTTTTTTGCTACCAGTCAGTTTGGTCGTTTGGAACAGGATATTACATCAAAAATTCATCAGCTTTCAATAGATAAGAAAAAAATCGGTATTTTAAGCAGTATTCCGGTTTTTGGTCGTGATTTGGAAGCAGACGGCGCCATCTTTGACGACACGTGGGAAATTATAAAAATGTTGGATGAAAGTTATCACGTTCACCGCATTATGGCTCCCGACGATTTTGATAAATATAAGTTTGACGCGGTAATAATTATTTATCCGAAACATTTGACCGAGGATACTCTAAACAAAGTTAAAGACTATGCCCAAAGTGGCGGCAAAATCGTGTTGATTTTGGATCCGGCAAACGAAGCATCGCGCTTATATGCGCCGGTGGCAGGAAACTTGGAGCCTTCGGATTCCGAATTTTTTGAAAATCTTTGGAATTTCAAGTTTTATAAAGATTTTGTGGTGGCCGACTTGGAAAATTCCATTACGGTAGATGCTACTACCGACTACAATAAAAATCCGGTGTTTTCTCAAGATGTAATTCAGTTCCGTTTGCACGCTGATGCGATGAATCCGAAACATCCGATTACCCGTAATCTGCAAGAAATAATGATGGCTTCGGCTTCGGCAATTATGCCTGACTTGCAAAAATATCGCGAAAATAAGATTGTGTTTTATCCGCTGCTTAAGGCCGGATATATTTCAGCAATGGTTCCGGCAAGCAACGTTATCGACGGACTGAATCCGCAGGATATTCTCGAGAATTTTCAACCGGACGAAAACAATAAATTTCTGGCTGCCGAAATCATCGGTTTGGAGCCGGAAAACCCGTACGATGTGGTTGTTTTTACCGATTCCGACTTTTTGTATGACCGCTTTTGGATGGATAAAGTGTATTTGCTGGATAGCGAATACGTTACGGCAATTTTTGATAATGCCAACTTATTGCTCAATGCCGTTGATTATCTGACAGGCGATAAATCTCTCCTCGGTTTGCGCGGAAAACGTGCGCGAGAGCGGCGTTTTGACGATATTGAATTGATGCGACGCATAAATTCTTTGCAATATAAGCAAAAAGAACGGAAGATTTTTGATAAAATAGAAGAAGCCAAGCGTTCTCTGCAAGAAGTTTGGAGCAAAAAAGAATTTGAAGGACGCGAAAACTTTACTGCCGACGAGATGGCGGCTCTGTCGCAAATCAGAACGCGTCTGACCGAATATAAAAAGCAATTAAGTGAAGTGCGCAGTCAGGCATTCAACGATATTAAAACCGTGGCCGCCAAAATAAACTTTCTTAATATCTGGGTATTGCCTATATGTTTCGGAATCATTTTGTTGCTGATTTTATGCATTCGCTTTATCCGGCGCAAAAAAACTCTTACTTTCGGCTTACACCTCAACCGGAGACTGTGCGTGTTGGCAGGTATCTGCTCGGGCATATTTGTTTGTGCGTTGCTTTCACTATATGTCATTAATCGCAGCAGTATTGATGCTTATGAAAACAAACCGGTATTTCCGCAACTTACGGCGCAACTTAACCGGATTGATAATGTTGTTTTGAAAACAAATAAAACCGAACTTAACTTTAAGCTAAAAGACGGAATATGGGTATTGGAAAATATGCCGCACCTGCCGGTATATCAGGAACGTATCCGTCGACTTTTAACCACTGTTGCCGACGCGCGCTATTTTGCCCGTAAAAGCAATAAAGCCGAAAATCTGGCAATGTTTAATTTGCTGCCGATTGAAGATGAAAAATCCAAAGTTATTTCCGTTGATTTAAACAGTGGTGAAGAGATAATACAACACTTCCTGTTGGGTAATGTCAATATTGACATTGGGCGCAGTGCCAAAGCCGCCTATATGCGCTTTGACGACCAATTTCAGGTTTGGGAAATCAGTGCCGATTTTGTGGATATGGATTTGGATTGGCATAAATGGACTTACTCCAATATTTGGGATTTGCGCTATGGCAGACCGTATGACCGTTATCAAAATCCTAATGACGAAATGTATTTGGCCAATTTGATAAAGGTTCTGCTGAATGTGCCATTTGAAGAAATAATCGATAAACCTGCCGGCGAGCCGCAAAAAATCCTAAAACTCGATATTGAGGGCGGCAATTATGTTGATATTGCGTTTTATAAAACCGCGGATAAAGCATATATTACTTATAGTCAAGACAAGAATAATCCCAACAGACATTTAAAACTGTTGCAACAGTTCTTAGGTGATAAGGCGGCGGTTATCGATATGAAAAAAATGGAGATGCTTCTTGAAATTATCAAATAAAAAATTTAGCGAATCGCAATACAAATTCGTAGCTGCAAGCGCCAGTATCACCACCGCCTGTCTGTTGACAATCATTAAGGCCGCAGCCTCTTTCGCGACCGGTTCGTTGGCAATATTGTCTTCAACCGCGGACAGTTTGGCCGACATCTTGTCTTCAGTCATAACTTTTATTGCCGTAACTTATTCCAATAAACCGCTGACTTGTGACCATCGCTACGGTTATGGCAAAGCCGAAGCGGTGAGTGCACTCATTCAGGCCGCATTTATCAGCGGTTCGGCGTGTTTTATTTTATATGATGCGGTGTATCGTTTTTTTCATCCGGTTGTTTTGGAACATACTTTTGCCGGTATTTGCGTTATGCTCATCAGTATGTTGCTGACTCTGACATTAATTATTTTGCAAAAATATATCATTCGCCGCGTACAATCGCAGGCCATTGAGGCCGACCATTCTCATTATGTCATAGATTTGGCCGCCAATACCTCCGTTTTACTTTCTTTATTGATTATACATTATTTACAATGGGAGTGGTTTGACATTCTGGCAGCAATATTTATTTCGTGCTATTTACTGATTACCGCTTTGAAAATTGCCGAAAAGGCACTGGCGGAGATTACCGATAAAGAAGTTGATGCCAAAATTAAGGCCGATATTGTGCGCGAAATTATGCAAACCGAAGGAGTTATGGGATATCACGATTTGCGCTCGCGTTTTTCCGGTCCACGACTCTTTGTGGAAATTCACTTGGAGTTTGCGGGAGATTTGCCGTTGCTGACAACTCATGAAATTGCCGAGCGTGCCGAACAAAAAATAACGGCTATATATCCGAATGCCCAGATAATTATTCATCAGGATCCTTACGGTATTGAAGAAAAACGTATAGACAGCGGAATAGAAGGTCCGTGCGCATTATGATTTTCGATTTTGTTTCGGTTTCAGCGGAATCTTGATTTTAAATTCCGTCCCTTTGCCGATTGTGCTTTTTACATTGATTGTTCCGCCGACCTTAGCCACCAGACTGTTAACAATTGCCAATCCCAATCCGGAACTTTTGCCGCCGGCCGTATAGAACGGCTCAAAAATTCGCTGCAGCTTATTCGCTTCAATGCCGACACCGGTATCGCCGACCGTAACGACTGCCTGTCCGTTTTGTTTGCGCCCGGTTATTTTCAAAATACCTCCGTCTTGCATTGCCTTTAAGGCATTTTGCGCCAAATTCAGAAGCATCATTTTGAAATCCGCCTCGTTGCCGATAAAAGTAAGATTATCCTCAACTTCATAATCGCACTCGATACCACTGCGTTTAGCCTCATAATCTACCATCAGGATGATATCTCTAACCGCCATCTTTACGTCTATCACGTCGTTTTCCTTTTCGGAGTATTGCGCCAATTTCAGCAATCTTTCCGGTATTTGCATAGCCTCTTTAAGCTGTTTGTCGGCCATATCCAAATATTTAAAATAATCCTTATTAATGGCGGCACGCAGTTCATCATCGCTTAAAATACCTTCCAAAATCAGTCCGATTGCACCTAAATTATTCTTCATTTCGTGTGCCAAAGAAGTGGAAAGAAATGCCAGAGAAGAAACTTTTTGCTGGTGTGAATAACGTATGTCGGAACTCAAATCGTGAATAGCCTCAATTATGTAGTATTCATCCTCTTTCGGCCCGAAATTAAGTTTGGCGGCATTAACATACAACGGGACTTTATTAACCTCGTGAATAGCGTGAAATTCGTTTTTATTTTCTTTTATGTATTTTATCGGGCAATTATAATGACTTTGCGGACAAGTTTCGCAATCATAACCGTATGCCGCGTGACATTTTTGGCCGACGCACGGAGATTTCAGATGAAGTTGTTTATAAAACGCCGTATTAGCCATAATAACATTGTAATTCAAATCTATCACACGAATTCCGTCCGGAATGGCATCGATAAGTTGTTGCAAAAAATGTTCACGCATTTGAGTTTGTGCAATATTATCTTCAATGCTGTCCAACATTTGATTGTATGTCCTATATAAAATATCAAACTCGTCTTGCAACAATTTGCTTTTATTGAGCGGCAAGCGACGAGAAAAAACGCCGGAAGACACATCGTTGCTGATATCTATAAGTTTGTTCAGCGGATGTATTACCCAGCGGTCCAAAAATATCACCAACAGCAAAATCAGCAACAACACCACAAACAAGCCTATCAGCACAATTTTGGCGCCGACGATTATTGCTTCCTGATTGCTGTTATAATTTTTGCGCAATTCTTCGTTAAGATTCTGCTCTTTGGTCAGCTCACGTTGAATTATATCTATTTTTTCGCCGCTGGCATCATAATATTTATTTTCCAAAAGCTTGGGATTCTGCCGAGCAATTTCCGAAACAATGCTTTGCAGTTGAACATTATCTATCAGCAAATCAACCACATATTGATTGCGCAAATATACCGAGTTGCGGTTATCTTGCATTTTTTGGCTGTAAAAGTTGATGAAAATATCAAAAAATACGACAATCAATAAAATGGTGAAAATAAACAGACTGTAAAGAATCTTTTTATTTAAGCTGATAAACATAGCGGTTATCCTTTTTTCAGTGTTTGTCTGCCGACTTGTAATCAATCAGTTGCGGATATTGATCGGTATACGCCAGTTTATAATACGAAAGTGTGTAATCAATCATTCCGCCGATATTTTTCAAATTGCTGTCGTGCATCATCTGTGCCGCCACGTTTACCCCGTTCGGTGCTTGGCTCATCCGACGTTGAAACAGGCGCGTATGGCGAAAATAATCGTAGTCAATGCTCGAATTTATGTGCAACGCTCGCGCTCTTATGCTATCTTCGAGATTGGAGAACACTTTGTATCGATAGTCGGAATCGGGATCATCTTTCGGTCGCACCCCTTGATTGGTGTACCATACTTCCTCGCGATACAGGGAGTTTTCTTCCGTTGCCAGACGTGATTTTCCCCAGTCGGAATAGATGATGGCCGTGGAAATCATAATTGAAGCCGGTATGATATCAACTTTTTCAAGCAATTGTTTGATTAAAACTCTGGCACGCGACGGCTGCTCCTTAATGGTGGTAAATGCGTCGTATTTTTCGGCGGTGGTATCGATAACTCCATATTCCGCGACGGTTAAAGCGCCGGTTTCTCTTATTTTTTTATACATCCGCATAAGTTCGCTCCGTTCAGCCGTTATTTCTTCATTTATTTTAAGCACCAGCGGCAACAATATGCGAATAAAAGTCCTATTTTTGGCAGCGTTTTCAGGTGAATCGCGCCAATCATACGGTAAATGCTGAAAATAAATCCGCGGAATCTCGGCACCGGCCTTGGTATAATCATAAGGGTGCTGCCGAAAAAACAATTTTACCTCGTCGGTCGAAGATTTTTTCACTATCAGTGCTCCGTCCGCTTCTTCCGTAATCATTTCGGCAAAGGCGGCGGTTGCGGCAAAAATCCAACAAAACAAAATTATTGAGCAATATTTCACTTATTTTGCCTCCATTTGCTTAATTTCTTTGATTTGCGGCATATAGCGCAGAAAAGTCCGCATAACCACATTCCGTAAAGTATTTTCCGCATACGGACAACCGGCACAATGTCCGGTGAAAGACAGTTCCATAACGCCGTCTTTGATACAATGAATGGTAATATCCCCGTTATCGCGATTCAAAGTCGGACGAATCAAAGCATCGGCCAATGCTTCGGCGCACTGAATTTCGGTTGTTGCGGATAAATTATCCGGTACGACATACGGCGCGGAAAAATAATCATCAATTTCCGACATAACCAGCATTTTTATTTCTTCAATATCTGCATCGGGACTATGGCGAACAGAGATCAAATCAGATGTAATCAATAAGCGTTCCACTCCCGCAAGCTCCGAAATATTTTTGCTTAAATCCGTACCGGGTTCATCTTCAGAAGCGGCAACACAAAACACGCCCGCGATTTTTATCGTTTCAGCCGGATAAAAATTGATGATGTGATTTTTTATCTGTGTTTCTAATTTAATCTGCATGGTTTTCTTTCAATAATTTGTTACGAATTTGCTCAGCGGCAATCATCGCCCGTTGCAGATAAAAACTTTGCATTATCAAATGATTCGGTATTGTTAAATTTTCCGGCGCTCCGTTACGCACCACAAACGGCTTGAGCTCGGCGGCTTTGCGCAAAGAATTGCTTAAATAAGTCCACTCGGTATACAGATTATGTTCCAAAATAACATCCTTAAAATCAAAGGCGATTGTATCGGTAATCTGCCACAAAGCAAAGGCATATCCTTTGCCGTAATAAAACGCATCATCGGACGATGTATCTATCCAATCTGTTGCATGCTCTCTTTGCAAAGCCTCGTTGCGAAGCGTGATTTTTTGCAGATTTTTATTAATTTGCCGCAACAAAATATCCAAATCTTTGGTTTGAGGCAGAAAAACGCCGTCCTTGGTGAAATTTTGCAACTCTTTGGCCGCCTTGCGATATTGAGCATTGGAAGACGGTGCCAGATTAAATTTTCCCCGATGTGCCATCAACCACACATCAGGAGGATAATTCAGCAGTTCATACGCCGCTTTTATATCATTTTTTTGTGCATCGGTATTTTGCTCAAAGCGTCGAATTGCCGGTATCATCTCTTTTACACCGGAAACAATGCCGATTTGGAAATTAGGCATATTATCCAAAATCGAGGCCGGAAACACAAACGGCAAATTAGGCGTCCACATTTTATCATCAACTTCGCGCTTGAGCAAATAAGACATTCCGTCAGTTGTTTCAAACATCGGCAAGCGTTTATCCGGCAATTTGTATTCGGCTGTAACATCCGTATTTTCCGCCAACATACTGCCGAAAAAATAATAAAAAAACAAAAATGACGGCAGAAAAATCGTGATAAATTTCCAATGCTTCATCACTTTTAAGGTTGCTTTTCTGATTTTGCGCAACTGCGGTAGCACTTTACGGATATATTGACGTATTGTGTTCCGTATTTTACCGAAGTCCGTGTTGCGCGCGGTTTGCAGCATTTTAACAGCTTTTTGGCGGATTTTAAGATATGAAATTTTTTGCCGGTTATTTTCAGCCATGTTTTCTCCTTGCCATATTCAATATCTGCCGAAAATCAATAATATGCAATATTTTACCCATTATCAGCAAAATTGCAAGTGCAATTATTCCCACAACCGCCAAACCGCCGAAAAGACATATCTGTCGAGTAAGATATGACGGGAAATAATGTATAAGCGCGGCATTTGTGCACCAAGCACCGACACCCATTATCAGTGAAGCCAGTACAATTTTTGCAAACTGTATAAGCAGCGGACGCGTAAATTGCCAATATCCGCGCTTTTTAAGTCCGACAATATACTGTCCGAGCGAAACAAAAGCTGCTATGGTGGTAGCCATGGCAATTCCGACATGCCCGAACCACTGCATCAAAATAATGTTAAATATGAGATTGGTAACAAAAACCCAAAAACTGTATTTAACCGGTGTTACCGTGTCGCCGCGCGCAAAAAAGTTAGGCATCATGGCTTTGGCCAAAACGTAACACGGTAAACCTATGGAATAAGCAATTACGGCATAGGCGGTCATGCGGGCATCTGCGGCATTAAAAGCACCGTGTTGAAACAAAAAAGTTACAATCGGTCGCGCCAAAACTATCAATAAAACCGCGGCCGGCAACGAAAGCAACAAGCCGTATTCCACCGCCTGATTTTGTGTTGAACGAGCATTTTGCAAGTCTCCCGCTTTTAAATATTTGGAAAGTATCGGCAATAAAGCCACACTGATGGCGGCACCGACCACTCCGAGCGGCAACTGTTGCAAGCGATTGGCGTAATACAGCCAAGAAATTGCTCCGGTTCCGGCAAGCGATACCAAAATGGTATCAACTGCCATATTGATTTGATAAATTCCGGCCCCGACAACCCCCGGTGCAATTCGCTTGAACAGGGTTTTAATCTCCGGATTACGCATAATTTTTGCAAGGTGCAAATACGGATGCAAAGCAACTCCGATATGCCGCAAATTAAAATAAAGCCACAACATTTCAAACACACCGGCAAGTGTAATACCCAAAGCAAAGCCGTGAGCGGCGGTCGGCATAAACGGTACCAAAACAAACGCAGACAAAATCATTGTTATGTTCAGAATTACCGGTGCAACTGCCGGTGCCGCAAATTTTTCAAACGAATTAAGTATTCCACCCTGAAAAGATACAATGGAAATCAACAACAAAAACGGAAACGTGATACGGCAAAGTTCGACCGCCAACTCTATTTTGCCGGCATCATTATGAAATCCCGGCGCCAAAATCGTTACCACATACGGCATCAACAGCTCAAACAAAATAACCAGCAGTCCGACAATTACCGCCAAAATCATCATCGCTTGTGCAGCAAAAAATACCGCCCGCTTTTTACCCTCACCCACCAATTTTTGGGAAAACAACGGCACAAATGCACTGGTAAAAGCCCCTTCGGCAAACAAACTGCGGAACAAATTAGGCAATTTAAACGCCACCACAAAAGCATCTGCCATTGCCCCTGCTCCCATAAAATACGCCAACACCATATCGCGTACAAAACCTGTCACGCGGCTGATGAGCGTAAAACCGCCGAATGTGGCAATCGATTTAAATAAAGACATTTTACCGTTCCTCTTTTTAAGTTCAATTTATGCTGATTTTAAGCATATTTCGTAACAAAATAGTTACTTTTATCACAAATTGTAATTTTTTTTTCGATTTCCCTTGACAAAATATTTTATACATGTTAAAGTTAGACAAAAGGATGAAAAAATTCATCAAATGTTGGCTTATAATTTAGGAATGAGAGATATGGAAAGAAAGGCAGATATATTCTCCATCGGCGGAGCAAAACTACTGGAAATGAACACTTCTTATGCTGTTCGTGAACATTCCGGCGCGTCCAAAGAATCGCTGGAAAGTGATTTTAGGATGCCGTTGACACCAATGAAAGATTACGCACAAGCGGTTGAAAAATATTCCGGTGCAAGTTTGGATGCGTTCAAAAATATTTTCAATCAAACGATGGTACCTATGCTAGAAGCAGTTAATGTTCCGTCTTTGCAGAATCCGCTGGTTAAGGCCATCGAGTGTGGCTTTGATAATCCGCTTATCGTCAACGGGCAAAACGAGGCTAAGGTTTTGGATAATGCCAAGGTAGCTAAATTGGAACCGTTGAAAATCAATAAAGACCATGTTCGCTCCGCGTAATTATCAAAAAATTCAATTTAAGTCCGCTTCGGCGGGCTTTTTTTTATTAATTTATTTTGCAGATTCCGCTTGCATTTCAAAAAATTATATGTTAGTAGTGTCAACGAAAAACGAATCGCTTTTATGTATGAGCCTGCGGGCAACCGTAGTAAAAGCACTGTATTAATCCGCTTTGCCCAGCAAAGCACAGAGAAAAAGAAAGGAATATCCCATGAGACATGGTGACGCACATAAAAAATTCAGTATGCCGAAAAGCCAAAGAAGAGCTTTGTTCTCAAATTTGACCGGTGCATTGTTGACACACGAACAAATCACAATCACGTTAACCCGTGCGAAAGAACTCAGAACTTTTGCCGACAAGATGATTACCTTTGCGAAAAAGGGCGACCTCAACAGCCGTCGTTTGGCTGCCGGTTTCTTGCGCAACGATGAAGTTGTTTCCAAACTTTTCTCTACTTTGGCCGAACGTTATAAGGAACGCAACGGCGGTTATACCCGCGTGTTGAAGTCCGGTTTCCGTTACGGTGACTGCGCTCCGATGGCAATCATCGAGTTGGTTGACCGCGATGTTAACGCCAAAGGTGCTAAAGACTTAGCTCGCGTAGCTGCCGAAAAAGCCGCTGCCGCCGAAGCCGAAAAAGCAGAGAGCGAAGTTGCGGAAAGCAAATAGTTTTCTAAACTGATTTATGAAAAACGCCGTTTAATTTGAACGGCGTTTTTTGTTGTGTTTTGCTGTGAGAGTGTTTTCAATAGCACCTGTCGTTGAGTTTGGAATACCAAGTACTGCCGGCGCCGTAACAATTTTTCTCTTTGGTTTGTTGTTGCGAACTATCGTTGGAAACATAGGCATTATAATACATATATCCGTGGAAGAACAAACCGCCGATTAATACCAGTATGCAAAGATTCATACATATATCTATGTAATCCGCCGCCAAATAAAGTATGGCAACCAACACGATGAAATTAATGCGATTAAACACGACGGCATCATACAAATTGGCGCGATTGTGATATAAGTTGCACGCATAAAACACTATCAGCGCAACCAAAATCAAACCTCTGATTATTTTTTCAACCATTTTAATCTCCTTTACCTCTTTATGATAAAGCAGAATTAATTAAAAAAACAATAAAAAACTTTATTTTTCAAATTGCTGTCAACTTATGACGATTATTTTATCGCTATTTTTAAGATAGTCCGTTGGAACTTATATTCGTCCCCCTGCCGCCAATAAAAAAACTCCCTGCATGATGGAGTTTTCTTATTGGTGGTGTGGTTTGGCAAGTTTAAATTTAAAATATACAAACCATGGAAAATACCTTAATTTTCAATGCATTTATCTAAATAAAATATGAAAATATTTTTAAATTTAATTGTTGCTGATTAGTGTACCTTTTTATTATGATAAAAGCGTATAACTTACTGAAAATACGTTGATAAATATAAATTAAGGTGGTCAATTTAAACCACCGTTTAAATCAATCACTTTTTTCATAAAATGGTAAAAAATTTTTAACAATCTCTCTAATCATTGCAAATATTGACTTAAGTGCACCTTTTGTTTTTCTATTCAGTTTGCAAAATGTTTGTTTTTCAGGCGATGAATTTAAACGGTGGTTTATGTTACACTTAGACAAATGACAAAACAATTTTCAGGAAAGGACATCATCATGAGTAAAACGCCAGTAGAAAAGTTTAATGAAGATGCAGAAAAATTAAAACAAAGAATAATAGAGAAAACAGGTAATCAACCACAAAAAGGGGATGATGGTTGCGTTTATATCTATGATAGTGATAAAGTCATATATAAGGAAAAACCTGGAGATTTTGTAGAAGGATATTACCGTATTAACCAAGAACTCAGAATGAAAGATGATGAATATCATAAAATAATTCATTGGACTGATAGTACTACGACGAAGGAAATTTTATATTCCAATGGTATTGAACGTACTTTTGATAAAAATGATGTACTTCGTACAGAAACAATTGGTAATATAACTAAAAAATTTGATGAGGACAGTAAATTTATAGGAACTAGAGAAATAGATGCTGAAGGCAATAAAATTGAAAAAGATACAGATGGTAATATTTTATCAATTAAAGACAAGGATGGTAATATTAAATATTTTGAAAATGATCAATTGGTAGCAGAGGAATTACCTAATCGTGTAACAAGAGAGTATCAACCAGATGCCAATGGTGAACCGCAATTAGTTCATGAATATCAGCAAAATGATAAGATAACCAGTTGGGGATATCGAGAATCAGGTGTTGTCAAGTTGAAAGAGAAACAATGGGTTATTGATTCTGATAATAATCGTCAACTGATTTGGGATGTTGAAAGAGATGAAAGTAATCATCCCACAAAAGAACAAAAATGGGAACTAGATTCAAAAAATCAAAGAAGATTGGTTTATAGTTTTGAACTTGGAGAGGATAACTATCGTAAAAGTTTACAAAAGTGGAATTTAACTACTGATGATAAACTGATTCTACGAGAAAAAATAGATTTTGATCATAATGAACAACGATGGGATGAAAAAGGTATTCTGGTGTGGGAAGATCGAGCTGTTGGTTATAGTACTATTACTTATCGTTATGAACGTGTTAATGATTGTGAATTTTTACGTGATCCTGAAGATAGGAAAAACAATAAACGTTGTTTTCAATTCAAGTATAAAGATATTACTTTTGAAGAATTTGATTCCACAGAACCAGGAACTGCATATTCGTACATAATATCCCAAAATGGTATTACTTTTGATGGCTATCCTAAAGAAAAATCACTTATTCACACTGATGAGCAAGGAGTGGAGAGAAAATTATACCTCACAGATGCTGCTCGAGAGATATTTGGTTATCTTGCGCGAAATTCAAGCATGGCAAAAGAGCATATATCGTCGAGTGATGCGGAAACGCTTGATAAACATGGTCTTTTCAGAAAGGAATTTGAGAAATATCCTGATGGAACCTATTATGAATGGGACACAAACGGCAGAATCATTAAAGAAGATTTACCAAACGGAACCTCAACTACTTGGGAATATATAGGAGAAGATACTTATAAATCAGTTACCAAAGGTAATGAGACTTTGAAATATAAGAATGATGAATATACGGGTAAGATAGTTATCGAAGGACAAAAAACCAGTATATATGATGCTGATGATAAAATAATAAGTGAGAAGGATGAAAAAAGCGGTATCAAAAAAACATATTATAAAAATGGAAATATTAAAACAAAAGAAGATAATGGTGTAACAGTTACACATTATGATTTAAAAAATAATGGAAGAGAAATTGCATTTGAGCACATGGGGCAACTGTTTGTATTTGATAAAAAATTTGCCAAAGAAATGAATGGACGCTATAAAGAGGCGATGAAAAAAGGTAATATGAATGAAGCTAAAAGTTGCTTGTTAAAAATGTGCATGGCGTTAAATTATTTTGAACCGCGAAAATATAATACCAGTTGCTCGATGTTAGTGAAAAATGAATTGCAAAAATATCAAATTAAAGATTTGGGAGATGGTAAAGTTGCATTTGGTGCTATTTTTGAAGATAGGCATTGGGTAAAGGAAACTTTTCGTGGCAATGGTATTGAATGGTATTGGAAAGGTGCGGCAGCTATTATCGATGTGGAAAATTGCGGATTAATTGCAAGTTGCGAAACTGCCAATGAACGCGTGCGACACCCAACTGATTCCAAATATGATATATGGAATAAACTAGATTCTGAGTTTATTTCAATTGATGAAGAAAACGGAAAATTAACTGTAGGATTGAAAGCTGATAAAAAGAATGGTGGCGAGTATTATACAAAAGCAAGCATTGATTATAAGGAAAAAATAGCTGAATACGATGAAAAAAGGGTAGAGTTGCGTATATCAAATAAGCTTCAAGAACTTAAAGATAAAACGCATACGGATAATATTGAAGATATTCCACACGCTAAAACACAAATATTACGCGAAGTTGCAAAGGATAATCTTGGCAAACCTAAACGCTCGGATGCTGATAAAAAGGTAATTAAAGCGGCGATGAATAAAGCTATTAACAACGCCAGAAAATAATTAGTTATGATTTGTTATAAATACCGCTGCAATCAAATTGTGGCGGTTTTCTTTTCTTCGGCCCCCGTCGTGTCGGATGGTTCGTTCCCCTATCACCAATAAAAAAACTCCCCGCAAGAGGGAGTTTTCTTATTGGTGGTCAGAGAGGGGATCGAACCCCCGACACGAGGATTTTCAGTCCTCTGCTCTACCAACTGAGGGATTGCTTTATATTATAGTTTTTCTTAAATGTCTATACTTTTTTTGCATAATTGTGCATTTTTTTACCTATACTCTTTATCTTGATATATATGGTAAATCATCCTTCAGCCGAAAATACGCGCATTTTTAAATTCAAAAAATCGCAAAAATTCGCATTTTTTTGCATAAAATTGATTAAAAATTGCACATTTTTGTTGTTTTTTTGCAAAAATAGGGTATAGATACACACAATGTGATTTACATGAAAGGAAAAGAAGTGAAAATGGCAAATCCGATTGATACAAAGACTATCAGTAAATTGGCGGAAATTCTTGATAAAAACCAATTAACGGGCCTGAATTACGAAGATGAAAACTGCAAAATTTCGCTGTCGCGTGAAAATGTCGGCGGTTATGTCCCGACCTACGCGCCGATTGCGGCACAACCGGCTCCGGTTGCGGCAACTCCGAGCGCCGTAGCAGAAGAACCGGCTAAAGAAGAGGAAGATTTTTCCAACTCTCCGAACGCGGTAAAATCGCCGATGGTCGGTGTGGTTTACCTCTCCAGCAACCCGAATTCCCCGACGTATGTAAAAGAAGGCGACACGGTTGAAGTCGGCGACACGGTTTGTTTGATTGAGGCAATGAAGACTTTCAATCCGGTTAAGGCACACAAAGGCGGCCGAGTTACCAAAATTTTAGTGGAAACCGGCGAACCGGTGGAATACGGCGAACCTTTGATTATCATTGAATAAACACAGGATTAATTATGTTTGAAAAAGTTTTAATAGCGAATCGTGGCGAAGTAGCATTGCGTATTCATCGTGCCTGTCGTGAAATGGGTATCCGTACGGTGGCGGTGCATTCCGAAGCCGATGCCAACGCCATGCATGTGCGCTTGGCGGATGAAGCCGTATGCATCGGACCTGCTCGTTCGGCGGATTCATATTTAAATAAACCGGCGATTATCTCGGCAGCCGTGATTACCGGCGCCGATGCCATTCATCCGGGGTTCGGTTTCCTGTCGGAAAATGCCGATTTTGCCGAGATGGTGGAAAAACACGGTATTACTTTTATCGGCCCGACGGTTGAACAAATGCGGTTGATGGGCGATAAAATTACGGCACGCAAAGCTGCCAAAGAGGCCGGCTTGCCGATTACCGAGGGCTCTCCGGCGTTGGAAAGTGTGGAAGATGCCAAAAACTGGGCGGAAAAAATCGGTTATCCGATTATTATAAAAGCTAAAGACGGCGGCGGCGGAAAGGGTATGAAAATCGCTTATTCAGACAACGACATCGAAGAAGCTTTCACTATGGCCAAAGCCGAGGCAAAATCGTCTTTCCCGAGCGATGTAGTGTATATGGAAAAGTATTTACAGCACCCGCGCCATATCGAAATGCAGATTTTAGCCGATAAATACGGTAATGTAGTGCATTTGGGCGAGCGTGATTGCTCTATTCAGCGCAACAATCAGAAGGTTATTGAAGAATGTCCTTCTCCGGCGCTCAACCAAAGTCAACGTCACGAAATCGGCGAAATAGTACGCAAAGCAATTGCAAAAATAGGTTATTGCAATGCCGGAACGCTTGAATTTTTGTACGAAAACGGCAAGTTCTATTTTATGGAGATGAACACTCGTTTGCAAGTAGAACACCCAATTACGGAGGCCGTTACCGGCATTGACATTGTCAAAGAACAAATCCGTATTGCTTCCGGTGCCCATTTGGGATATTCGCAAGATGATATTACTTTTAACGGTCATGCCATTGAATGTCGTATCAATGCCGAAGATCCGGCGACTTTTACGCCGTGTCCGGGGAAAATTACCGAATGGCACGCGCCGGGCGGTTTAGGGGTTCGCGTAGATTCAGAAATTTATTCCGGCTACACGATTCCTCCGTTTTACGACAGTATGATTGCCAAGTTAATCGTTCATGCCAACACCCGCAATGCCGCCTTGATGCGGTTGCGCCGTGCGTTGGAAGAATTTGTGATTATGGGAGTTAAAACCACCATTCCGTTGCATCAGGAAATTATTGCGCAGCCAGAATATTTGGATGGTCAATACGATATCCACTGGCTGGAAAACTTCATGAAATCGCACACAGAAAAGAAATAAAATTCGACGGTCGACGACAAGTCGGCCGTTTTTTATTGTTGAGTGGCTGTTAACCTGTTAAGCGCTTGTGCAATCAGAACTTTATGAGCTGCGGTAATCTTGTTTTTGGTGTTAAGACAATTGTTCAATTCTGCCAAAATGCCTTCGGTGGCAGTCGGTTCGTTGGCGGCAATTTTTTGCAAATAATACAAAGCGGCCGCCACAATTTCGGTTTTGGGAGAATAAAGCTGTTTTACTATTTCCGAATACGGCGACAATTGTGCCAAATTCGGCTTATTATCGGCAGAAACATAGTCTCGTTGAGCATCAAGCGCCTGATTGGCGGAGAGCGTACTGCCTCCGTTTTTTTTGTTTTTGTAATTAATCAGACCGGTAAATTTATAAAATAAAGATTCTGGTGCCATCTGCCCCTCCTTAAAATCAATATAACCGCAAAATCACAAAAATAAAGTCAATTTTTGCGCAAAAAAACGAGGTTTGTGCATAATATCGGCCGAAAGCGTAAAATATGTCACTTTTTTCATTTTATGGCTTGACAAGGCAGGAAAAATATATTATCTAGCAGATAATCTATCGCGGGGTAGAGCAGCTTGGTAGCTCGTCAGGCTCATAACCTGAAGGTCGTCGGTTCAAATCCTTCCCCCGCAACCAGTAAAATCAAGGCTTTCACGATTTTGTGAGAGCCTTTAATTTTTACCAGTGCTACGCTGGTGCTACGCATTTTGGCGACAAAAAACACCGATTTCAAAAACGAACCGGTGCCTAAAATTCCATGATTTCTCCTGTAAATGCAAAAAATGTTAGAGAAACGATATTCTTTCGTATTTAAGACAACTATTTGATTCCGATATCTTTCGTATATTTTTGATATCCGGACAAAGCATCGTCGGTTTGTTCAGCCATTTCACGCACATTGGCGGCATCAAATCCGAACGGTGCGGCAACTTTGATGAAATCTTCCGTGGTAATATCTTTTCCTTTGCTGTTAACCATTGATGTTTGCTCGCCGTTAATGCCTTGAGACGGTGTCAAATCGTAGGCTGGCGTCATTTTCCAAACGTTATCTTTACCCAGCATAAACGAGAAGTTTTTGCTATGGTCGTCTTTATTGCCGGACTTGACGTTAAATATCATCAACCGTACCATTTTCTCGACTTCTCGCACATCTTTGGTTAAAACCGCCGAATATGCACTTTCCCCTCGGCCGTGCGGTCAAAACGCTTTACTCCAAAGTGTCCGCTGCTGTTTTGCGACGGAAACAAATATGTTTCCGGCATATCGATTCCCGCGTCTTTTGCCATCAGCGAATAAATGTACTCTTTGGCGCCGATATCTTTGTCATCCAACGATGAGTTAAACTTTATCAACCACGGCTCATAGTTTTCGTGCGCTAAACTTCCGTGTATCAGAGTTTGCTTATCTTTTGCAACCAACGCCACAATTTTCGGTCTGGCACCGGCGGAAGATCCGTTCAGGCTCAGGAGCGTATCCAAAACCTCTGATGCGTTGCCTTGCAAAATCTTTCCGGCTTCCATTGATAAGGAATCGAGCTCAATATCTCCGGTAAATTCCTTGTCAATTTGCAACGGCGTAATAGCATTATAGCTCAGGCCTTGCTTTTGCAATTTTCTATCAAGAAGTAAGCAACCCCAACCATCCGGCAAACTATCGTTAAATACGCCGAACAATCCATCAAAAGTGCGCTTTTCATCTTCATAAACCTGTTGTTTCAAGGGTAGCATAAACGGAGATAAAGGAATATTTGTGCCGATAAACTCTGGCGCATATTCAAAAAATATCCGGTTGTTTTGTTCTTCCAAAACGCCGACAAACAGACGATTACCATAGGTATTCAAAAATACATTTAATCTCATTTGATTGTTCCTCTCTTGCGCGGTTTATCGGTTTTGCTTTCAAAAAGGCTTTTCGGCATTTGGTTGGAGGCAAACAAATCTTCAAAATTTTCCAAACATCCCAAAGCCAAAGCAATATCAATCAGAGATTTCAGGGAAATCTCACCGAATCGTTCAAAACGTTTGATTGTTCCCAAACTCACACCCGAGCGAACGGATAAGCCCTGCTGAGTTAATTTTTGCTCCAAACGCTTGGCTTTGGCG
>CADBEI010000003.1 GCA_902793695.1 uncultured Pseudomonadota bacterium
TCATGGTATTAAAATCAGCGAAAGCGGTAATACTGTTACCTTTAACGGTACCAACAAGAACGTTACTATTACCGACGGTGTTATCACTGCTGAATCGGCTACTTTGTCCGGTTTGAAAATGGGTGATAACAGCGCCAGCAAGATTTCGACTGCTGCTGCTATTTCGTCCGAAGGTACTAATGACACCTTGGCTACAACTTCCGCAGTTTATAACACGGTTAAAGCAGTTAGCGACACACTCAATGGATATGCTACCACAGTAGACGTATTTGGCGATGCTACTCATGCTGCTAACCTTGGTAAAGACGCTAAAAACGCCAGCTTGGGTTCTACGGATGTTACAGGTGGTGCCAGCGTTAATGTTGCTCAAGATACTGCAGGTGCTTCGATGGAAGTTAGAACTGCTGCCGGTATCAAGAATACCGTAGCTGTTAGCGGTACCGACATTAAAATCGGTAACGACACAGCCGGTACCTTTGACGGTATTACTTATAACAAGACCAATGGCGTTGTTATCGGTTCCGGTGACAATACGGTTACGGCAAAAGCCGGTGCTTTGACTGCTACCGGTGCAATTAAGGGTGCTTCTGTTGAAGGTGCAACCTTGAGATTCTATTGATAATACAGGCACCGCTCCGACAGAAACCAGTAAGAGCGGTACAATTTTGGCCTCTACCGCAACTGTTTATAATGCGATGGAAGCAGCCAAAACTGCGGCTACAACTTATACTCCGTCTGATGCTTTGAAAGGTGAGGGCAAAGTTTATAACGGCGTAACAACCGTTACGGGCGGATTGGAAGCTGCCGGTAGTGCGATTGAAACCAACAAGAGCGGTATTAAAGATAACGCCGACAAATTGGCCGGTTTGACCAAGTATGACGGTACAACCGCTGCTGCTACGGTTCAAGCTGCTTTGACCGACTACAAGACAGAATTGTTGGCCGATTCGGCTGCTAAGGTAGCTGCTTTGAAGAACACCGAAGTTAAAGCCAACGCTGATGCTATCACTAAGTTGAACGGCGATGTTGATACAACCGGTTCTGTTCTGAAGATGATTAAGGACAATGCTGCCGGTGCTACATACAGCGGCACAACGACCATTGCCGATAAATTGGCCGGTTTACGTTCAGCTTCGGAACGCGATGTTGCAGCTGACTTTACTCCGGTTCCTACAGATTATCATGATACGGATATAGCCACTTGGGTTGCAGCTAATGGTACCAATATTGCTGATGTGACAACAACATTCAAGGTATTGTCGAAGAAACTTTCTACTGTTCAGCATGATTTGATGGATAACGGTGACAACGCATCCTCCATTGCTCGTGCTTTAGGTGGTACTGAAGCAACAGATACCTTGCCGGGTATGGTTCAAAAGCTTGCCGTAAACGCTCCTTATAGCGCAACGGAAACTTATACTGCCGGTACGCTCGGTGCGGCAATGAAAGCTAATGATGCTAAATTGGCCGGTTTGAGCAAGACTACTGTTCAAGCATCTATTGATGACGCAATTGCCACTGCCGGTACTGCTGCCGATGGTAAGTATGTTGCTAAGACAGATTTGACACCGGCTAACGGTCAAGTTGTTTTAGGTAAGGATTCTACGGTGTTTACCGAAAAAGGCACAAGCTTCACGGTTGATACTGCTACCAGCAAGGTTTCGGCTAAAGTATTTAAGCCGTCTGCCGGTTCTGGTGATGTTACCAAAACAACATCGTTTGAATTGAGCAACGATGGCTTTAAAATTACATCTCAGGAAGGTGATAGCGCTGCGGCTGCTAAGACTGTAACGATTGCTGATGGTGCAGTTAAAGCTGAAAGCTTCCAGCTCGGTGACAAAGAAGTTACTTCGATTGATGCAGGTGCGGCTCTGAGCTATGCTGCTGACGCAACCGATGCCGATAAGAAAGTAATGGCTACCGACGCTGCCGTAATCAACACGGTTAAGGCTTTGGCTGATACTGAAGTTAAAGCTAACACCGATGCTATCACCAAGTTGAACGGCGGCAAGACAGTTGAAAACTCTGTTGATTACAAAGTTTATAACAACGCCAAAGATGCTGTTTATGAAACAGGTGAATCAGGTACAACCACCATTGCTCAAGCGATTGCTAACGCTCAAGGTGCTGCTGATACTTTGAGAACTGATTTGGCTACAGCCAACAAGGGCAACTTGGTACATGGTTCCAACATTATTGATGGTACTATTACACACGACAAGATTGGTGCAAACGAAGTCTTCTGGGGTAACCTCAGCTTAGGCATCCAAAACAAGATTACAGACAGCGAAAACAAGCTGAATATCTTGAATCGTGATGAAACACAAGAAGGTTCTGTAAAGAACAGCATTAAGACTTTGGCTGCCGATGCTACTTACGACGCTACTTACAGCATTGCCGGCAAGATTGCTAACAACGAAGGCAGAATTGCTGCTAACGAAGCGAAATTTGTCGGTATGACCGATGATACGGTTCAAGCTTCGATTGACACGGCTACCACTGGTTTGAACAGCCGTATTAGTAAGGTATTGGATAGCAACGATCATTTGAATAATGTTATCGTAAATGCTGCCGGCGATGAAGCCATGATTTGGAATGAAGCCAGCGGCGGTGGTGCTATGTTCACTCACCATGACGGTACTAAGTCGTTTGTCGGCGTTAGTGGCAATGGTAAAGATAAGATAGCAGCACAAATCTATGCTAAAGACTCTACTTCTAATGTCGGTTCTCGTATCGACGTTACGACCAAGGGTGTTTACTACACTGTAGGTAATGCCGCAACTGCTGACAGATTGGTGGCGGAGAATGAACTCGCTACAATCGGTACTGCTAAGAACGGTATTTATAAGGCGGCAACAGCAGATACTGAAGCGGTAACCATTGAAAACGCAATTTCTGCTAACGAAGCCAAGTTGGCCGGTTTGGTTGTTGATCAAGGCGATGCAGAAACCGTTCAGAATGCTATTGATTTCGCTTCTTCCGGTGCCGCTGAGGACTTGGCTAATGTACTCAACGGTACAACACCGTTCAGCAAGGTTAACATAGGCGATGCTTGGTCTTTAGTAAAGAATAGCGGCAACAATTTGTCGATTCGCAGTTCTAACGGCGAAAATTCTGCTATCTTTGCCAATAATTCTATGACACTTCTTGATTCTAGCGAAGGTGCAGGCAAAGAATACTTTAGCGTAAGCAATAACGGTGGATTGAACTTGAAGAAAGGCGGAGAGACCGACCCGTATTTCAATATTCAAAACAATGGTAACGTTGAAACTAAAGGTACTTTGACCTTGAAAGATGCTTCTGACCAAGCGGCTCAGACCTTGAACGCTGCTAAGATTAAGCAAATCACGACCAACCAGACCAACATTGGCGATATGAGCCAGTTGCATGGTAATGACAACGCGATGGTTAACCGCGGTGAAGGCGATGTAGCAGGCGATCCGGCTGCCAACATTGTTGAAGCTTTGAACAACATTTCGGCTAGTGTCGGTAATGTTCACGGTTTGGCTACTGCAGCCGCTAACGGTTCATTGGATACCAAGTACGCTACTCAACAGAAGCCGGAAAATTGGTACAAGAACGGTGCGGGCAACTTGTTCCCGGGTTCTGCTACCGATGACCACTTGGCTGAATTGGCTGCGTCTATCGGTGAGAGAAACTATGCCAATACTGAAGTATATGCTACTGCAGTACCGTATTTGACAGCTAACGAAAGCGTTGCTACTTCGTTGGTTGCTTTGGCCAGAAACTTGAAGACTGTTGCCGATGACTATGTAACCAAAGAATACTTCAATGGTGGTACGGCTACAACTCCGGCTACGATTTCTATGGGCGCAAATGCTTCTGATATCGTAATCGGTCACGTTGCTGAAGGTGCAGGAGCAGGCACAAACATCGATGTTAACCACGCAGAAGGTAAAGTTACCAACAATGAAAAGACCGTTTCTGTTGCTGACGGCACTATCACTTTCAACAACGGCAAAGTTTTGAAAGATTTTGATGAAGCAATCTGGACAAATGGCGACTTCCTCGTTAACGGTGATATCGCTACCGGTGGCAGCATTTACTCCGGCGCTAATTTGGGCGTAACCGGTGAAGCTTTCATCGGCGGAAACTTAGGTGTATCCGGTAACACTTCTATCACTAAGGACTTAGGTCTTGGCGGTAAGTTTACCTTTGGTAACAACACCTTTGAGAGCGTTGCTAAAGAAATCACAGCTAACTCTACGGATGCCGAATTGCCGACAGCTAAGGCAGTTTATGATGCTGTTAAGGCTGAAACCACAGTTGAAGCCGCTCCTAACGGCAACTATGCCGCAGGCTCGGTTAAAGACGCTGTTGCAAGTATCGATGAGAATATGGGCAACCTCGCTTTGTATAATGAAACAAAATATGCCAATACAGGTACAACAAAAGTAAGTTTGGCTCAAGCCATTAAGAACTTGGATGCCAATGTTTATGCTAAAGTCGGCGCTGTTGACTTTGATGATAACATGAACTATGTATCTTCTGCTGATACTGACCTGACAAAGGCCATTAAGAGCATGGATACCAATGTTAAACAAGCTATCGATGATTTGGATGGCACATATGTTAGCAAAGCTTACTTCAGTGGTGGCGAAGCTGCTACTGAAGCACATCCGGGCTTAATCTGGATGGGTGATGCAGCCAGCGATATTCGTATCGGTACCAAAAAGTCGGTTAGCGGTACGGACAGCTTGAACAGCGGTGTTGAAGTTTTGGCAGATGCCACAAACGGCGACAGCGTTACCATTAAGGCTTCCGGTGCTACGGCTTCTACCGGTATTCAAGTAACCGAAAACGGTAAGACTGTTACCTTCAAGGGTACCAACAAAGATGTTACCATCGTTGACGGCGAAGTTACGGCTGAAAAAGCTACGGTTAAGACTTTGGCCTTTACCGACGGCGCAGCTACTCCGACCATTACAACAGCTACATCTGTTGATAATACTGGTAAAGATGTTTTGGCTGCCGGTGTAACCGCTGACGGCGAAGAACTCGCTTCTACGCTGACAGTTAAGAACACTGTTGAAGGCGCTGTTAAGGTTGACGCCGCTGCTAACGGCAACTATGCCGCAGGTACGGTTAAGACCGCAGTTGCAGACATTGATGCCGCAATCGGCAAGAGATCTGCTTACAGAAGTTCGCATTATGCTAACCCGACAGCTGATGATAAAGATTTGTCAACGGCTATTAAGAATTTGGATGATGCTCTCTTCAACGTTACCGAAGATTATGTAACCAAGACATACTTCAACGGCGGCGATGACACCAATCACTACATCTCGATGGGCAGCTTGGCTAAGAAAGTTACCATCGGTGCTGATGATTCGGCCAGAATCGTACTCGATGTTACAGATGATGCCAAGAAGAGCATTACCATGACAGCCGGTACCGATATGCAAGTTGCCGTTAACGGCACGGAAATCACTATCGGTGATAAAGACGGTCAGGGTATCAAAGTTGATAACGGCGGTTTGACCACAACATTTGTCGGCTCCGGTTCTACACCTGAGACGGTTGTTGTCAGCGAAGGTGTCGTAACAGCTTCTGACAGCGTTGTTGTCGGCGATAAGACCACCGGTACTGCTTATGCTGAAATCGAAGACGACGTAGCAACCTTCAAGGGTGCTAACGGCACGGTAACGATTGCTGACGGTACGGTAACTGCTAATAAGTTCGCATTCAGCGATACGGCTTATGCAACCGGTATCGACAATACAGGCGGTGTATTCACGGCTGCTCCGGCTGATAAGTATACAATAGCTACCACCAAGACAGTTTATGATAACACCTATCTGACAGCTGCCGGTACAAACGGTAACTATGCCGCAGGCTCGTTGTTGAATGCTGTTAAGAGCATTGATACTTATATGGGCAACCTCAACTGGTATAATAATACACATTATGCCAATACGGGTAGCACCAAGACCAGCTTGGCTGCAGCTATCAAGAATCTTGATACCAACGTATTTGCTAAAGTCGGCGATGTAGACTTGTCTGGGGCTACCAACTATGCCAATACAACAGCTACTCCGGCAACAAACCTGACTCAAGCTGTTGTAAATATCGACAGCAACGTTAAGAAAGCTATCGATGATTTGGACGGCAAGTTCGTTACCAAAGCTTACTTCAGCGGTGGTGAACAAGATACAACCAGCCCGAATGCAGGTCGCATCATTATGGGCGATACCGCAGATAAGATTACTATCGGCAGAACAGCTACAAGTGCTGATGTTACAAATCTGACCAACGGTATTGAAATCGATGCTAACTCGGGTAACGTTGTTATGGGTAAACAATCCATTACCAACAATGTTGCTTCGCTTGAAGCCGGCGTTAAAGTAAGCGCCGACACAGGCACGGTTGAAATCGTTTCGGTTGATACCACCCAAAACAGCTCGAACGGTATCTCGGTTGATAAAGACATCGTTAAGATTGGTACAACTTCAAACGGCAAGTTTGATGGTATCTCAATCCAAGACGGTGTTATGACCAACATCAATTCGGCTGATGCTAACAAGAAGTCTGTTATTTCTTCCGAAGTCGTTGCAGTAACCGACGGAACTAACACTTCTTCGATGGCTGCCAGCGGTGTGGCTGTAACCAATGGTACTGATACAACCTTAATCGGTGCCGGTGCTATTTCGGCCTCCGATGGTACCAAGACGGCCAGTTTGGATAAGACCGGCGTAAACGTAACCAACGGTACAAGCACCGCAATAGTTGCAGCTGATGCTATGTCTGTTAAGAGTGGCAGCAATTCATCGTCGATGGATGCTACCGGTGTGGCTGTAACCGATGGTAACAAGACCACTTTGGTTGCTGCGGGTGCTATTTCGTTGACGGATACCGATAACACAACCGGCTTGTCCTCGACAGGTTTGAGCGTTATTGATGAAAACAATAACCAAACCCTTGTTGGCGCTACCGGTATGTCGGTTACCAACGGTACGGATACCACAACAATCGCCGCAGGCAGTGTAACCACCAACAAAGTCGATACCAAAGAATTGAAGTTGGGTGATTACAGTGCTACGTCTATTGACCAAGGTTCTGTTTTGGCTCCGACCAAACCGGATGACCTGACCGATGTTGATAAGGCTACTTTGGCTACTAATGCTACGGTTAAGGCCAGCATCAACGGTATTGTTGCCGATATCGAAGGTCAAATCCATGGTGACAGCACAACCCATAAGGATATTAAGTTGGGTGATTTGGCTGAAACCACTACCATTGGTAAGACCTCTGACAGCTTGAGCGATCCGCTCAACACCAACATTGTGGTTGACGCCGTTAAAAACAAGATTACGATGGATGCATCTGATATCAATGCTAGGACCTCTACAAATCTTGAACTTGATAATAAGAACAACACCATCAAAATTGCTTCGTCTAACAGCGATGCTAAGACCTCTACCGGTTTGAATATCACTAATGACGAAACCAACGGCAAACATACCATTGGGTTGTCATACGACAAGGATATTCCGAATACTGTTACGGCTCATGATGGTTTGACAATCGATGCTGATACTCACCAGATTGCGTTGACTTCGACTAATAAAGATGCCGCAGGTACCAAGAAGTCCGGCTTAGAGCTCGATAATAATACTAACGTATTTAAGTTGGGTGCAAGCAATACTCCTACCGGCGGTGAAACTACATCTTATGGTATGACCATGGATGCCAATGCCGGCGTTACCAAGTTCGAAGACCAAGATGGTAAGGGCGTTACCATGAATAAGGGTGATATGAACGTTACTGACAGCGCTACGATTGGTGCAGTTGATGCTCAAGGTGCTTTGACCGGCAATGGTGTTGAGATGAAGAACGATGGCTCTGCTAAGTTCAAAGCTACTGAAGGTGCTGTTGAAATTGCCAAGGGCGAAGTTACTGCTGATAACAAAGTTACAGTAGGCGGCCAAGAAGGTAACGACAACAGCGTTGTCTTGGATAAAGATGGTAACGTAGTTGCATCTAACAGCTCGACCATCGGCAAGACTAATGCTCAAGGTGCTTTGGACGGCAACGGCGTTCAGATGAAGAACGACGGCTCTGCTACCTTCCAATCTGCTAACGGCAAGGTTGGAGTTGCCGACGGCAGTATCGAAGCTGACCACAAGGTTACCGCAGATGAAATCGAAGCTAAGACTCGTTTCTATGTTGGTGATCCGGCCGGTGAAATTGCTGCTCTGTACAAGACTGGTCTTGTTGCGGTTAAAGACGCTGACAACCAAGCTACTTACGGTAGCGGCGGTATGTGGGCTAAAGCCGGTGACAACGCGGCTACCCTCGGCGGTACAGGCTTGAGCGTTAGCCAATTGGATCCTTCAGATCCTACAAGTGTGATTGCTTCTGCAGGTGTCAGCAAAACCGGTCTGTGGACTCAGAGCGACAGCAAGAAATCATCATATGGCAACGATGGTTTGTGGATTGGAAACAAAGCTGAAACAGCATTTGCAAGCCTCAACGAAAGAGCCTTATTCATTACGGATGGTACCGATACATCCAACATTGGTTTGGACGGTATTTACACTAGCCAAAACATCTCTGCTGCAGGCAACTCTTATGTTGGCGGCAACTCGCAAGTTGACGGTGTTGCCACCTTCGGTAAGGATGCCGGTAAGCAAGTTGTTATTGACAGCGGTGACGTAACTGCTGACGGTAAGGTTAAAGGTAAAGACCTCGAGGCTACCAACAGCTTTACCTTGGCCGGTACTACTGTTCTTGCAATCGATGACAGCAATGCCAAGATTAATGACTTCAGCGGCGCAGGTCACGATGTTGATACTTTGGCGACAACGTCTTCTATCTACTACAATGCGGAAGATGCGTTGTATACACGGCAACAAGGTACATATACCACGGTTGATGCTAAAACCATTAACGAGGCTTTGACCGCAGTTGATAACATCATCGGTAACTTCCCTGCAGGTCTGAATAAGGATCTGGTTGATCCGGAATTGATCAGCAGCAACTTGACTAATGGCGGAAAACTTCAACCGGAAACGATTCTCGATGCTTTCAACAACATCGATTCGACTATGGGTACAATCCACGGTTTGGCCGCGAAGCTTGAAAGCAAAGGTACTTATATGGGTAACTTGGCTGAAGGCACCACGGTTGAAAATCACTTGACGGCTCTCGATGCCAGCATTGGTGACAGAAGAGCTTATACACAGCAGAACGTTATTAAGAATAACGAATCTACTGCTAAATCGCTCGATGCTCTCGACATGGCTGTGGGTGATATTTCCAAACTGCAGGGTACAACCTATGCAAGTGCCGACAACTTGTCTGACGCGGTTGTCCAAATCGACGATAAGTTGCAAAACTTAGACGGTCGTATGGAAAGAGCTGAAAAAGACTTGAAGGATGTTCACCACGAATTGCGTAGAGGTATGGCTTCCATGGCTGCTATGTCGGCTTTGGTACCGAACTCTCGCTCTACGGGTAAGACATCTCTGGTAAGACATCTCTGTCTCTCGGTACAGGTGCTTACAGCGGACATAATGCTGTCGCAGTCGGTGGTTTCCACTACCTGACAGACAACCTTATGCTCAATGCGGGTGCCGCATGGAGCAACAGCCGCGATGCTGTTTACCGTGTAGGTGTAACGTATTCATTCTAATTTTAGTCTGAAACAAAAAAATGCGGGGAGGGGAAACTCTCCCCGTGTTTTTGAAAGAAGAGGATATTATGGCTCGTAAAACTAAAACAGCAAAACAACAGGCTTTGTTTGAAACAACCGAAACTCCGGAAGTTCAGACAGAACAAACTCCGATTCCTGCAGCGGAACCGATTGCGGTACAAACTCCGATTCCGGTAGCGGAACCGATTGCGGTACAAACTCCGATCGCGGCGACACCGCAGTCATCTGGACACAACTATAAATGGGTTGTGCTGTTGGTGATTTTGGGATTGTTGGCGGCCAACGTTTTTTCAATGTATAAAATTTATAAGTTGGAAAAGGTGGTTGCCCACGATAGTAAAGTTTATGTTTACAGTATGGAAAATGTGTTGCTTTTGGCCGGTATGGCTGATGAAAATAAACAATATCAGATAGAAATGGATAAGCTCGGAAAAGAAATTGATGCCGCAAAGAAAAAACTCAACGGTATGAAAGATAAAAAGCTGAAACAGGAATATTCGGATATGTATATGAAGTCGCTGACGCTCAAACGCGATACGTTGGTTGAAACGCACGAAAAGTTTATGGCGAACTTGCTGAAAAACGTCAATCGCGCACTTTTGGCCGTAACCGACAAATACAAGGCGCCGACCATATTTACGGCTAAATCAATCGCCGTGCATACGCCGAATGTGGTTGATGTAACCGATGAAATTTCTAAATATCTGAAAGATACGATGTAATTTCAATAATGTTTTTATGCGCTTAAATACCCGCTTTTTGCGGGTATTAGAATTTTAAAAGGTTGATTTTTTGCGCCTGCGGCATAAAATAAAAACAAAGGAAAAACAAAAATGGGATTTTGGATTGTTTATTTACTCATAGGAACGTTGTGCAGCGCCATCGGCGGTTATGCGTTGACAGCGAATGCCGACTATCCGTTTGGGGTTTCTGCGGGCATTTACGGTGCTCTTTTTGCGGCTTGGCTTGCCATGCCGGCGATTTGGTATTGGCAACATCGGAGCACTTTGCCGTCGCGAACATATAATTTTTTTGCTTATGCCGGATATTTGCTGTTCGGATTCGCGTTTTTGCTGACATCTCTATTGATTTTGCGCGATATGGCATGGTATGCGGCCTATATTTTCGGGTTTAATGTGCCGTCGCCGTTTGCGGTTGAGGCGGCGCGCGCAGCTAATGCCATAACGTTGGCAATTACCGTATTGGGCTGCTTGTATGGGATATATGCGGCACAAAAACTGCCGCGGGTATTGCATTATGAATATCGTGACGCCCGCATCAAACAGCCGCTGAAACTGCTGATAATTTCCGATTTGCATATAAATCGGACGGTTTCGCCGCAGAGGGTGGCAAAACTGGCGGAATTTTTCAACAGCCTTAAGCCGGATATTATGCTTTTGCCCGGAGATATTGCCGACGATTATGTTGAGGCAACGCGTACACAAATAAAAGCGCTTCAAAAACTTTCCGCTCCTCTCGGCATTTATTATACCATCGGTAATCACGAGGCTTATCATTTTGCACCGGCGTGGGAGGCCGCATTTGCCGCACTCGGTTGGCGGGTTTTGCATAACAGCGGTGTGGCGGCGGAAGACAGCGGTGTTTATATCGGCGGTGTGCCGGATTTGACCGTTTTCGGCGCCAACGTCGGGCAGGCATTAAGAGCGGCAACGCCGGAACAATATAGGATTCTGCTTTCGCATACGCCGACGATTATGGCACAAATGCAGGACGGTAGGGTAGATTTGACGGTGGCCGGACATACGCACGGTGGGCAGATTTTTCCGTTTAATTTTTTAACCAAACTCGGCAACAGCGGATTTGTTGCCGGTGAATATCGGTTGAATAATGCCGTTTTATTGGTTTCCCGAGGTGCCGGATATTGGGGACCGCCGTTGCGTCTGTTTGCCCCGAGTGATGTTATAATGGTTGAGTTGTGGCCGAATTAACGCGTTAACGATATTTTAGAAAATCCGTTGTAATTTAAAGAAAAAATTACGGGAGATTTGGTATGAAAAAAATCATTGTTATTTTGGGATGTGCCGCATTTTTATTGAGTGCTTGCGGCAAAAAGGATGAAGATAAGCAGCAAAAAGCGGCGGAACCGACCGAAGTATCGGAAGTAATGTCAACCGAAGAAATTGAGATTATGGCCGAGGAAGAAAAAGTTGCTCCGGTTAACGTTTATGAAGACGAATTTACCAAAAAGGTCGGCGGTGACGCGGAATTGTTCAAAAAAGAGTTTAAAAAACTCAGTGAACCGCAACAATATTATTTTTGCGCCGCATTTGCCATGGGTGCGATGTCGGTAGCCAAACCGATTACGGCCTCGGCAATGGTCAATTATTTTTTGGGCTTGGGTGTTAATCAATATAACGTCGGCATTAATGATGAAACTTATATGACTTTCAATGCCGGTAAAAATTCGTTTTTGCATGAGGAGTTGGTTAACGTTATTTTGCACGATAAAATCTGCGAAAATCTGATTAATTCGGCTACCGATTACGCCGTGAAAAATAACAAAAGCGTGGCCGATTTGGATAAACTCGGTCAAGCCGAAGTGGAAAAAGTCGTGAAATATATTCAGAATAATCAGTAAATTCGAGATTATACATTAAAAAAGATATAAATACCGCTTATTATGTACACAGCACAAATAAGTGTTGCAATTAAGAATATATTAAGATATATATGTTTTATTATATGCGAAGGCATATAACAAAATGAAAGGATCCTTAATATGAAAAAAATTTTATTGTTAGCCGGTGTTGCCGCATTATTTGCCTCTAATGCATCAGCATCGATATTCACTCCGTATTTGTCCGCAAAAGTAAAGTATGATTTCGTTGATAGTACGGTAAAGTATGAAAAGACTGATATTGATCACAGAATCAATATGGATAAAGACGTTTTTGCCGGTAGCGTTGCTTTCGGTTTGCGTCCGACAGCTCTTCCTGCACTTCGCGGTGAATTGGAATATAACCACAATAAAACCATTAAGAAAACCGTAGATGATGGCTCAGCCAGAACTGAAATTCATTATGTTTTGCTTAATATGTATTATGATTTCAGAACTTGCACTCCGTTTACGCCGTACATCGGCGCCGGTTTGGGTGGCTCGAGTGTGAAATACTCGGTTGAAGATGTCAGCGATCGTAACAATCGTTTCGCTTGGCAGGTTGGTACCGGTATTTCTTACGCGTTTAACAGCAACATCGCAGCCGATGCCGGTTATCGCTTTGTTGACTTGGGACATATATCCAGAAATCACGACGGTGCCAAAACCAGAATCGATTCCTATGCTCACGAACTTTATCTCGGTTTGAGATATACGTTTGAATAAGCGGAATCTGATACTATTGCTGGAAGGGGCGGACATTATCCGCTCCTTTTTGATTTTATGTTTCTTAAAACAAATGAATCTGCCGATATTTGATTGATATTTGCCTAAATCAGTTTATTTAAATATATTATCCAAAAACTTTATTTTTTGACAATTTTTTTACTTGATTTTTTGTACAAAATATGTTTATATAGAAAGACCAGAGTAGGAGAACACTAATGACAGACGAAATCAAAGAAGATACCGAAGATACAAAGATAGCGGAAGATATCGAGGAAGCACAGGCTGCGGAAGATATCACACAGGAAGCCGCGCAAGAGGAAGAAACTACGATTTCACCGGAGTTATCGTTGCAAATGTTGGCAGAAACACTCAGGCCTATCAGCCGTACCGAATTGTTTGAGCACGGCTTGTCAATATTGCAGACATCGGCGGAGAAAAAGCCGGCTGTTGCGGAATATTACAAGAGTCTGCGTGAAGAATATTTTGGTCCGGATGTACCGGAGAAAGAAGCAATTAACGCGCCGATTGAAGATGAACGGCAGCAAACTCTGGTCTGTGAATTTTTGGATAATAAGCTTGAACTCATTAAATCCGATGTGGTGAGCCTCGATTCGGGCAGTATAAACAATGCATTTGATGAAATATTTACTTTGGTCGGTGTGTCTGTCAATACCGAGAATCTGAAAGAAAGTTTTTATGACCAGCTGTTTGAAACGCGTTGCGAGCAGATACCTGAGTTGCTGGATGAATATGAAATTCTGAAGCTTAACCGCAATTTGTACAGTATTTATGCTAACAAAAGTGATACGTTGGCTTTGAACGGTATTATCCTGCAAATGGAAAAATACTATTCTCAAAAAGATATAACGCGTGAACAACTTGCCCAGTTCTATTATAACATAGGCTGTGTCTATGATGCACCTCCGCAACGGAGTACCGTGACGGAAAAAATGTTGAAAGATGCTCGTAATTTGGCTCTTAAGTATAAGCGTAAGGCATTGAATAAAACCAAAAAGAATATGGAATTGATTTTGAATGTTCATCGCGATTGGAGTACACATTATGACTATGAACCGCAAAAAATATTGGATGCGTGCCATCGTGTAATTGATAATTCCGGCGACAGTCGCAGTCTGTATCAAGCTCATATGCTTTATGCCGAAACTCTGCAAGACTTCAGAGGTACCGATGGTTTCGGCAATCAACGCGAAAAGCGCTTGGCTTCAATTATCAAACACTATCGTAAGGCAGTAAATTATACCGAAAATAAAGAAGAAAAAATCGATATACTTGATATAATTTCGGCGCAGCAAAAAAAGATTGATAAGCCCGGATATATCCGTACGCGGATGGAAGTTGCTTCACTCCTGAGTTATCGTGCCAAAATCAGAGAATACAGTCGTTTAGTCGATGAAACCGATGATTATAAACTTAAATCGTTTATATTTAAGGCCGGGATTAACGAGTTCTACGAACTCAGCGGTATTGATGATGAAGACCGCCAGTTGTATGACGATTTGGATGCGAAATTCCGTAAGACCATTGAAGCTAACGGCGGTGATGCAAAAACGGTTGCTAAATTGGATGAATTGAAGAAAAAATACGGTACCGAGGACAAGAAAGGGGCGGATATGGTATTTGTACGGGCATCAACCAGCGGACACGATTTTTTCGGTTCAGGTAAAGAAATATAAGGAGAAAAAATGATTCGTCGCTTTTTAATATTAAGTTTGTTGTTGATATTTGCCGGATTGGATTCGGTACAGGCTCGCACTATGAAAATGCAACGTATTAATTGTACCACGCACGATTCAAAGGAATATTGCACCTCTGAAAACGGTCGCATTTTGAACGGAAAAGTAGCTGTTCAACGTGAAGATGGTAATCTGGGTAGTATCAGCAACTTCAAAAAAGGATATCGCAACGGTGAGAGTCTGGTTTATGACGGTGCCGGCAATTTAATCGAGAGAATGTATTTTCGCGACGGTATGAAAGAGGGTGTTTGCCTATATTATCATAAAAACGGCAAAGTTTGGATAGCTGCTCCGTACACTACCGGCTTTTTACACGGTTCGGTTGATATATATGACCAAAGAGGTCAAACCCGCGGCAAGTTCAAATATGACAGAGGAAATCTGAAATGGGGATATTGCAAGCATAAGGGGCTCAGCAAAATTAAATATCCTAACAAAAATTCCACTGTTGAATATAATCAGCTTGTTACTTGCGGGGCAAAATGACGACAGGATTGGTTTTGGAAGGCGGAGCACATCGGGCGATATATACTGCCGGTGTGCTTGATGTTTTAAATGAGAACAACATTATGTTTGACGGGGTTGTCGGCGTTTCTGCCGGCGCCATTCATGGTTGCGCGTTTGTTTCCAAACAAAAAGGGCGCAGTATCGGCTATACTTTGAAATACGCCCATAACTGGCGGTATATGAGTTTTTATTCGTGGCTTCTTACCGGCAATCTGGTGGGCGAGCAGTTTTGTTATCACGACTTGCCGGAAAAACTGTTTCCGTTTGACCATCAGACTTTTGAGGCATCACCCACCAAATTCTATGCCGTGTGTACCAATTTGGAAAGCGGGCAGGCCGAATATCTATATTGTGACGAATTACGTACCAAGTTGTCATATATCAGAGCTTCTGCTTCAATGCCGCTGGTTTCGAAAATCAGCATAATTAACGGAAAAAAGTATCTCGACGGCGGCATTGCCGACAGTATTCCGGTACGTGCCTTTCAAAAAATGGGTTACGACCGTTGTGTGGTGGTGCAGACCAGAGCGGCCGGATATCGCAAAAAGCCCAATAAATTGGCGTGGCTTGCGCAAATATTGTATCGTAAATATCCGAAATTTGCCGAGGCTGTAACCAATCGGCATATAATGTATAACAATGAACTGGATGATATTGAGCAAATGCAGAAAAACGGCGAAGTGTTGGTTATTCGCCCGAGCAAAGAAATTAAAATCAGCCATACCGAGCGCAATTTGAAGGTGTTAAAAGAAGTGTACGAACTGGGACGTACCGATGCACTGCGAATGTTGCCACAGATACGGGAGTTTTTGCAAAGTAAAATTTATCCCCGAATCTAACTGAAAGGACTAAAAATTGTGACTATTAAACCATTTCCGAAAACGGCTCTTAAATATTTGCTACAAGAGTGTATAATGCCATATAAGTGGGCATTTTTGATGTGTTTGCTGTTAGTTTTTGCTGAAACAGGCATTCATAATTTGGTTACTTGGTTGGTAGCTCGTTTTGTGGACAGTATTAAATTGGGGGCTTCACCGGAAACTTTGCGTCGTGCGTTATGGATAATCGGAGCGCTGGTGATAAGCGACATCATCAATATATTTTTACCCAAATATGTTTTGGTGTATCGGCAAAAACATCTTTATTTTCCGGTGCAAGAGAACATTTACGGCCGTGCATTATCTTATATTTTCGGTCATTCGGTTAACTATATCGTCAATAAGCAGACCGGTACCTTGCTTGCAAAAACCAATCAGATTAACTCTTTACAACCGACATTTTCAATAATTATTACGAGTTTTTGGTGGCAGATTTGTGATATAGTCTTGAAAATAGTATTATTATCACTGATAAACATTTGGCTCGGTGTGTTGTTTGTGTTATGTTCCGCGGTGGTGGCAATAGTCAATTATTATGCCAACAAAACCAGCGATCGCCTACACGAAATGCAGGGTAAGGCGGAATCTTTATATTCCGGTTGGTTGGTTGATGCCATCTCCAATATCCGTTTGGTTAAGCAGTTTAATCGGGCAGAATATGAGAAAAAACGCTTATCAACGCTATTGCGTCAATATATAAAGCTCAAAACACAAACCACATTGGTATGGTTTGGTTCATATACCGGCTCCGGCTGTTTTGTGCATTTATGTTCGCTTATAATGTTAACCTTTGCCGTATACTTGTGGAGCAAATCGCTTATCAATGTCGGCGATATCGTGTTTGTTTTATTAACCTTAAACAGCGGCTTTATGTGGCTGATGGAATTATGTATCCATTATCGACGTTTTATGAATAATCTGGCACACATTCAAGCCGGTTTGGCGCCGTTTAATGATAAACACGAAATTGAAGATGCACCGGATGCTAAAGAGCTAAAAGTTAAAAATGGCAAAATCGAATTTAAGAATGTCGGGTTTGCCTATCCGGAGCAAAAAAGAATTTTTGACGGTTTCAATCTGGAAATAAAAAGCGGCGAGAAAGTCGGTATTGTCGGCCTTTCCGGCAACGGCAAGACTACGCTTATTAACTTATTACAACGTGCTTATGATATAGAAGAAGGACAAATTCTAATTGACGGGCAGGATATTAAAACCGTTACGCAATCAAGTCTGCACCAAAATCTGGCGATTATTCCGCAAGAAACCGTGTTGTTCCATCGCAGCTTAAAAGATAATATCGGTTACGGGGTTAAAGCAACCGATAAAAAAATCCGTCAAGCCGCCAAAATTGCTTGCGCCGATGAATTTATCAAAGCTTTACCTGACGGATACGATTCAATGGTTGGCGACAGAGGTTGTAAACTTTCCGGCGGAGAACGTCAGCGTATTGCAATTGCTCGGGCGGTATTGCGCAACAGCCCGATATTGATTTTGGATGAGGCTACGTCATCGCTGGACAGCGAGTCCGAAAGCATTGTCGCCGAAGCCATCAATAATTTACTCGGCAAACAAACGGTGATTGCAATTGCACACCGGCTCTCAACTTTACGCAAAATGGATAGAATTATTTATTTAGAGCAAGGTAAAGTTGCGGAAGTCGGCACTTTTGATGAGCTGGCGAAAAAGAAAAACGGAAAATTTGCCAAACTATGGAAAATGCAACAATTAGCAAAAAAGGAAGCGGATGATGAAGTTATTTGAAAATATACCGAATATGCGTAAAGTGCCGTCAAATCCGCTGTTGTTTATGTGGGAAGCAATATACGGCGCACGCAAATGGGCCTTTATCGGTATGGCATTGGCCTTTGGTTTGCAGTTGATGAAAATCTATGTGCCGGTGTATTTTTCGCGGATGATTGATTATTTTACCACAATAACGCCGGAGGAATTTGCGTGGGAAAAAATGTGGTGGTTTCTGGCGGCTATCTTTGCCGCTTATATAGGGCAATCGTTGTTTAGAATGGTCCGCGAGCTGATAGACTTAAACAATGTCGAAAACTTTATGAGTGCAAAAATTATGCTGTTTACGGTTGATTATCTTTCCAAGCATTCTGAGAATTATTTCTCGTCACAAAAAACCGGTCAGCTCTCGCAAAAAGCGACAAACTGCGCCGAAAAGGCAGCCGCGGCTCGTGGTTATATTTCGCGTCTTTACAGCAATATTTTCAACGTTTTGATTAACTTTTTTTACATAGGGTGTGTCAGTTTATGGTTTTTATTACTCGTTGTTATTTTTGGCTCCATATCAGCGTATGCCTCGTATAAATCGAGTTTCAAATTACGCGAATTAAACAAAAAAACAGATGATTTATTTGACGATTTTCATGGTGTGGTTGCCGATAGTATCGGTAATGCCCTGAATGTGAAGGCGAGCGGCAGCGAAGAATACGAGATTTCATTTGTGAAAAGAATTTTCAATAAGTGCAAAATGGCTCGTTTTGATGCCATATATCAGTTTCAAAACAGTATTTGCATTCAGCGGACAATGGTATGTCTGTTTGAAATCAGTGCTTTATTGCTGTTGATTTATTTGTGGTATCACGAAAAAGTGAGTATCGGTGATGTAACTTTGGTGCTGATGTTGATGGGGATGATTATGGATTGTTTCACCGCCATATTGGGTAATATCAGCACGCTTAATACGCTCTTGGGTGCATTGCAGGCGGCAATGATGCCGTTTGTGGTCAAGCATGAGATTGTCGACGCACCACACGCCAAAGTACTCAAAATCAGCGGCGGAGAGATAGAATTTAAGAATGTAAAATTCGGTTATGATAACAAAAAGGTATTCAATAAACTATCCTTAAAAATTAAAGCCGGAGAAAAAGTCGGTATTGTCGGCGCATCGGGGAGCGGCAAATCAACGCTGATAAATCTGTTGCAACGCGCTTATGATATCGACGGCGGAGAAATCTTAATAGATGGGCAGAATGTGGCTAAAGTTAAACAAAACAGCTTGCATGAGGCGATTGCGCTTATTCCGCAAGATACTTCGCTGTTTCATCGCACAGTCAGTCAAAATATAGCGTACGGACGTCTGCACACCAAACAAAGCGAGATTGAACAAGCGGCAAAACAAGCCTATGCCGATGATTTTATCAAAGAATTGCCGAAAGGGTATCAAACCAAAGTCGGCGAAAAAGGAGTAAAACTTTCGGGCGGACAACGGCAACGTGTGGCAATTGCTCGGGCAATCTTGAAAAATTCGCCGATATTGATTTTGGATGAGGCTACTTCGGCACTCGATAGTGAGACAGAATTTTATATTCAAAAAGCGCTGGACGATTTGATAAAAAACAAAACGGTAATTGCCGTGGCTCACCGCCTGTCAACCCTCAAAAATATGGATAGAATCGTGGTGCTAGAGAAAGGACGTATTATTGAAGATGATACTCCGGAGAATTTGCTTAAGTCAGCCGGTAAATTTGCCGAACTGTGGCAGATTCAGATGAATGCTGAAACAGAAACAAATTAACGTATAAGAAATTAAAGCGGCTGTATCTGCCGCAACATACAAAAAAATCTCTCGCGACCTTTTACGGCGGCGAGAGATTAAAAATCACAACATCAATTTGGCCAACATCAGCAACAGCGAGAGCCCGACAATTCCTTCATAAATCGAGGCCCAGAAAAAGGGTGACGCCAGAATTGCGGCGGCAACGACAACTGCGGCGGCGGCAAACCCCGCATGATACAGCACCAACACCACACCCGCCATTATTAACCAAGAACTTTGCACGTGGAAAATAATTTTCGTTTTGGTGCGCCTGAGGTAAATAATCAGCGAGTTCAGCAAGCACACAACAAACCCAATCCAGAAATAGTCAACAACGGTTTCCAAATCGGTAAGCGCATACAGAGTGCCCCACAACGTCAGAATCAGCGCATTCACAATGAGTGCCGATTTTGCGGCTTTTTTCAGCATGTTTACGAAATATTCCATAAGCAAAAAAATTATAAATTAATTATATGTTTGTAAGGTTTAATTTAATCCTTAAACAGCGCCGGAGTCAAGAATTATCTGTATATGGCGGCCAAAAAATAAGCCCGAACCAAAGGTCGGGCTTATTAAACTTATAGCGAGCGGGTTGACTTTATTTCAGCGATTGCAGCGCACGCAGAATCTCGTCAACGTGTCCGACAACTTTAACTTTGCGCCATTCTTTGACGATTTCGCCTTTGGCGTTGAGGAGGAAAGTGGAACGCTCAATTCCCATATATTTGCGCCCGTACATTGATTTTTCTTTCCAAACGCCGTATTTTTCCGCCAGTTCGTGCTTGCTATCCGCCACCAACATAAAATTCAGATTTTGTTTTTGCTGAAACTTTTGATGGCTGACAACACTGTCCGGACTTACACCGACAACTTCGGCATACGCCGTCAATCGGCTCATATTGTCGCGAAAATCACAGGCTTCTTTGGTACATCCGGAGGTATTGTCTTTCGGATAGAAATACAAAACCATTGTTTTTCCGCGGAGATTTTGCTCATCAAACTCCGTCGGCTGTCCGTTTTTATCAATCGCTTGCAGAATCATCGCTTATTCCCGTCAATTTTTATGATTATTTTTTGAAAATAACCACACCCGGAAGTTCTTTACCTTCCATCCACTCCAAAAAGGCACCGCCGGCCGTTGAAATGTAGCTGAATTTATCGGCCACACCGGCATTGGCCAAAGCCGATACCGTATCACCGCCGCCGGCAACCGAAGTCAATTTTCCGTCAGTTGTCAGTTTTGCGGCATATTGGGCAACGGCGTTGGTAGCGGCATCAAACGGCTTAAGTTCAAATGCACCGAGCGGACCGTTCCAAACCAAAGTTTTGCATTCTGCCAATTTGGCTTTGATGTTGGCAACCGTCTTTTCGCCGACATCAAGCAGCGTTCCGGTTGCCGGAATATTGTTGATATCAACGGTTTGGTGCGGGGCATTGGCAGCAAATTCCGCGGCACATACCAAATCATTCGGTAAAATAACTTCACAACCGTGCGCCTTGGCCGTTGCCAGAATTTCTTTAGCCGTATCAAGCATATCCATCTGCACCAAAGAGTTGTTTTCGTTAATACCGTCAGCGCCCAAAACTTTGAGGAAAGTATGAGCCATACCGCCGGAAATCACCAGTTTGTCAACCTTTTTAACCAAGTTATTCAATAAATCGAGTTTGGTGGAAACCTTGGAGCCGCCGACAATAGCCATCAGCGGACGCGTCGGGTTATTCAAACCTGAAGTTAAAGCGGCAACTTCTTCCGCCATCAACAAACCCATGGCAGACGGCAATAATTCCGGTGCCGCCACCATCGAAGCGTGAGCACGATGAGCGGTTGAAAATGCATCGGAAACATAAACATCTGCCGGCTTAACCAATTCTTTAGCCCAAGCTTCATCACCTTTCTTTTCTTCATCGTAATAGCGCAGATTTTCCAAAAGCAAAACTTCATCAGCTTTCATATTCTTAACGGCATCGGTCACAACATTACCGATACAATCTTCTATGAAAATAACTTTATGACCAAGTGCTTTTTCCAATTCCGGTGCCACATGACGCAATGAATTTTTTACATCGCCTTTGCCTTCCGGACGTCCGAAGTGCGAAATTACCACCACTTTGGCGCCTTTGTTCATCAATGTTTTGATGGTCGGTACGGTGCGGTCAATACGCGCGGTGTTGGTAACGTGAAAATTTTCATCCATCGGCACATTCAAATCGGCGCGCAGCATTACGACTTTACCGTTCAAATCACCCAAATCATCAATAGTTTTATATTCTTGCATTTATTTTTCCTTTTTCGTTTATATATTCAAAAACCCCACCGGTTAAATGATAACGCGGTGGGGAATTAAGAGCTTTGTTTTAGCCGTTTACTTTAGCCATATGGGCAATCAAATCCAATACTTTGTTGGAATAACCCCATTCGTTGTCGTACCAGCTGATAACTTTTACAAATGTATCGGTCAGCTGAATACCGGCTTTGGCGTCAAAAATGGAAGTATGAGCATCGCCCAAAAAGTCGGAAGAAACAACCGCATCTTCGGTATAACCCAAAATACCCTTCAATTCGCCTTCGGAAGCCTTCTTCATCGCAGCGCAGATTTCTTCATAAGTAGCCGGCTTAATCAGGTTGGCAGTTAAGTCAACAACCGAAACATCCAGAGTCGGAACACGCATCGACATACCGGTCAATTTGCCGTTCAAAGACGGGATAACCTTGCCCACAGCCTTAGCTGCACCGGTGGAAGACGGAATAATGTTGCCGCTTGCCGCTCTGCCGCCGCGCCAATCTTTGGCAGACGGACCGTCAACGGTTTTTTGAGTGGCGGTGGTGGAGTGAACGGTTGTCATCAAGCCTTCTTTAATACCGAATACATCGTTCAAAACTTTGGCAATCGGAGCCAAGCAGTTGGTGGTGCAGGAGGCATTGGAAACAAACTGCGTACCTTTTACATAAGTATCGGAGTTAACGCCGCATACAAACATCGGAGTGTCATCTTTGGACGGAGCCGACATAACAACATATTTGGCACCGGCATCAATATGGCCTTGAGCCTTTTCTTTGGTGAGGAACAAACCGGTTGATTCAACCACATATTCGGCGCCGACTTCGTTCCACTTCAAATCAGCCGGATTCTTTTCTGCCGTAACACGGATAGCTTTGCCGTTAACCACCAATTTACCGTCTTTAACTTCAACCGTGCCGTTGAAACGACCGTGCATGGTGTCATATTTGAGCATATAAGCCATATAATCAACATCAATCAAATCGTTAATGCCGACAATTTCAATATCATTTCTTGTTTGAGCTGCGCGGAAAACCAAACGTCCGATACGACCGAAGCCGTTAATACCTACGCGAACAACCATATTTATTCTCCTAAAAAATATTGTGCGGACAGCCCCGCACGGGCATAAAAAATTGTAAAAACTGGGCATAATTTATCATTAAAGATAAAAATTTCAAGCAAAATATTAAGGCATGTCGATAAAATACATAAGCTATTTGCCGTGACCTTTGGCAACAGCCAGAGCAGCCACCAGAGAGGCCAGTATCGGGCCGGTTTTTTGCAGCCGCTTTTTGATTTGATAACGCTTTTTATAAACCTTAACCATAGGATTACGTCCGGCTTTCAGAGTAATTTCATCTTTGTGTTTTTGGTAATAGCGACGATCGATTTCGCTACGATTGGCTCGAGTATTGTTTTTGCGGTCGAGTTCTTTCAGCAATTCCGGATTTTCCGCTTTCAGATTGGCGCGGCGGGCATTGGCTTTTTGCCGCAAACGTTCGCGATTTTTGGCACGATACAAGGCGTTACGACGATTATTGTCGGCGCGCTTTTTTTCTTGCTCTTCCGGAGTAAGGGTGGCAAATTTTTTATAATATGACTTACGTTCCAGCGGATGGTCGATGCGACGTTTGCGCATGCGCAGTTTGTTTTGCTCACGCTTCAATTCTTCCTTGGTCAGGGCTGTGTGCGTTTTTTCATACTTCTTTTTTTTGGCATCGATAAGAGCTTCAATAACTCTTTGAATTTTCAAGTCATATTCATTTTGCATAACTTCTTGCGCCGCCGGAAACGAAATATTTATAAGGCGGCTGTGCGGGCGAGTAATTCTCTCCCGATTCAGTTTCATAAAAGTTGTCGGTGACATAATTACACTTTGTTTTTGATTAAGCCGAATTTTCTCCGGCAATAACGAATACACGGCCAAAACCGTTTCATCGGCAAAAAAACCGTCATATTCCAGAATACGCACAATATCTGAAGTAAACAGTAATTTTTTAAGCGGACTTTTTTCCATAAATTCATCAATTTCTTTTACGTTTTCCGGCTTGCCGCCGAGAACGGCATAGAAAACATCGGCCAAATCCGTAATTTTATCCGTTTCAAAGCGTTTCATTGTCGACTCCTCGGAACACTTTATAACATAAAAATGCTCAAAAAACAAGGTAAATTGGCTGAATTGCAAAAGATGACGAATATAAAAAACGGCGTGTGTTCGTCTTAATCTAAAACACACGCTGTTTTAGTATAAAGTGCGGTTTTTATGCTGATTTTTTCAGCTGAGGCTTAGCCTTAATCAATTTAGGCTTAGCCTTACCTTCGACCACTTTCTCGTCGAACACGATTTCCGCAATATCTTTTTTATCCGGCAACTCGTACATCCACTCCATCAAGATTTCTTCCATAATGGCACGCAGACCGCGGGCACCGGTTTTACGTTCTATCGCCAATTTGGCGATTGCCAACAGTGCTTTATCAGTAATTGTCAGTTTTACGTTATCCATATTGAACAGTGAGCGATATTGGCTGACCAGAGCGTTTTTCGGCTCGGTCAATACCGAAATCAGCGCTTTCTCATCCAAATCATCAAGCGTGGCAATCACCGGAACACGACCGGTAAATTCAGGAATAAGTCCGTATTTTACCAAATCTTCCGGTCGCACGTCTTTCAAAATCTGGCCGACCGATTTTTCATCTTTTTCCACTTTAGCGCCGAAACCGATGGAATTATTGTTTTCCGTGCCGTGTTTCTCGATGATTTTTTCCAAACCGGCAAACGCACCGCCGCAAATAAACAGAATATTGGTGGTATCAACGTGCAAAAATTCCTGCTGCGGATGTTTGCGTCCGCCCTGCGGCGGCACATTGGCAACCGTACCTTCAATAATTTTCAGCAAAGCCTGTTGCACGCCTTCGCCTGAAACATCACGCGTAATCGACGGGCCGTCGCCTTTGCGGGAAATTTTATCGATTTCATCAATATAAATAATGCCGCGTTGTGCTTTTTCGATATCGTAATTGGCATTTTGCACCAGCTTAAGCACAATGTTTTCTACGTCTTCACCAACATATCCGGCCTCGGTTAGGGTAGTGGCATCGGCAATGGCAAAAGGTACATTCAAAATCTTGGCGAGCGTTTGCGCCAAAAGAGTTTTACCGCAACCGGTGGAGCCGATTAAGATAACGTTTGATTTATTGATGTCAACTTCATCTTTATTCGGGTTGTTCAAGCGTTTATAATGGTTATACACCGCCACTGCCAACACTTTTTTGGCATAATCCTGTCCGATAACGTATTCATCCAAAAACTTTTTGATTTTGGACGGTGTCGGCAAATCTTCGGTCGCTTGTACTTCTTTTTTATCGGTATTGTTTTCGTCATCGAAGATTTCTTCTTCCATAATCGAATGGCAAACATCAATACACTCATTACAAATATATACGCCGCGACCGGCCACCAGTTTTTTTACCTCTTTTTGGCTTTTGCCGCAAAAAGAGCAGTGCAAAATGTCTTCGTCTTTCTCGTCTTTTTTACTCATAACTTTCACCTACTTTATTTCGTTACGATTAGTGATAATATGGTCAATCAAACCAAAATCAAGTGCTTCCTGCGGTGTCATAAAATTATCTCTGTCCATAGCTTTTTCAATAACCGAGAGTTTTTGACCGGTGTTGTCGGCATAAATTTTGTTCAGGCGCTTACGTAAATCCAAAATCAATTTGGCCTGAATTTCAATATCGGTTGCCTGACCTTTGGCACCGCCCGACGGCTGATGAATCATAATCTGCGAGTTTGGCAACGAATAGCGTTTGCCTTTGGTGCCGCCCGCCAATAAAAACGAACCCATCGAGCAGGCCTGACCGACGCAAATCGTTGCCACATCACACGAAATATATTGCATAGTGTCATACATTGCAAGTCCGGAAGTTACCACACCGCCCGGCGAATTGATGTAAAGCGAAATGTCTTTTTTCGGGTTTTCGGCTTCCAAAAACAAAAGCTGAGCACAAACCAGCGACGAAACTTCATCATTTACTTCGCCGGTTAAAAAGATAATCCGCTCCTTCAATAAACGCGAAAAAATATCGAATTGACGCTCACCTTTGGGGGTTTGTTCGATCACCATCGGTACCAAGGAGCTGTTTAAAATCTCTGCATTATTCATCGTCTTTTTTCCTTATATATAACAAACTTCCGCTATTAAAACACATTTATGATTAATATTTCCTAAACAAACAATATTTTGTGCTATTGTCGTATGTATAACAAAAAAAGATGCCGATTTCAAGGCATCTTTTCAAAAATGGGGCGGATGATCGGATTTGAACTGACGACATCTGGTACCACAAACCAGCGCTCTAACCAACTGAGCTACATCCGCCATAAGCAAATCTTTTATTAACCTTAAAAACCGCGAATGTCAATAAGAAAATAAAAAAAATGCAAATTAAGCGGATTATTCTGCGCAATATCACACAAAACACCGCATAATCGCGACTTTTGCGACAATAAAAACTTTTTATGTATTCGCTTGCGTATAAAACCGATTTATTACTATTTCTTCAGCTTTTATTTACCATTTTTGTATTATACTCGGCGTAATGCTATAAAATGAGGGAAAAATGATAAGAAAAATCGCGTTATTTCTTTTAGTTACGGTTTTGAGTTTAGGCGCCGAAAAAGCGGCAGCGGCAACTTCGTCGATTATGGTAAATGCCGAAAACGGCAAAGTGATGTATGAAATGAATGCCGATGAACTGCGCTATCCGGCTTCTCTGACCAAACTGATGACGTTGTATATTACGTTCAATGCGTTGGAAAACGGACACTTGAAACTGACCGATAAACTGAAAGTATCGGCAACCGCCGCCAGTCGTTCGCCATCAAAATTGGGTGTTCGTGCCGGTGAAACCATTACGGTCAAAGATGCAATTATGGCGGTTATTGTTAAATCGGCCAACGATTGCGCTACGGTTTTGGCTGAACATTTTTCCAAGAGCGAAGCCGAATTTGCGGTTATGATGACCAAAACGGCACGCAAGCTCAATATGAATCACACAACCTTTAAAAATGCCTCCGGTTTGCCGAATTCCATGCAAAAAACCACGGCACGCGATATGTCTAAACTGGCTATGGCGGTTTATCATCATTTTCCGCAGTATTACAAGTGGTTTTCAATGCAGAGTTTTAAGTATAAAGGGCAGGTAATTACGGGACATAACCATCTTTTGAATACTTTTTCCGGCGCCGACGGTATGAAAACCGGATACACGGCAGCTTCCGGCTACAATATCATTACTTCGGCCAGACGCGGCAATAAACGCGTAATTGCCGTTACCATGGGACACCGCTATTTGAACGAACGCGATAAAAAAGCGGCCGTAATGATGGATAAAGGCTTGGGCGCGCTGAAAAAATCCGATAATGTCGATGTGGCTGCCTTAACCCGCTCCATTAACGGCAATGCTACACAATTGGCATCGGTTAAATCGGTCAGCCAAAGTACGCAACCTACCACAATAAAAACTGCCGCGGCGGCGCGTAAAACTCAATCACAAACCAAGACGGTTGCAAGTGTTGCTCCGACATCGGCACAAAGCGGAGTTTATGCGATTCAGGTCGGAGCGTTCTCCGATTATCAACGCGCCAGAAGTTATGCTAACAGCGTGAAAAACGATTTGGCCAAAAAATATGCGGCTTATAATATTAAAGTTGAAGAAACCAAAGTTGCCGATAAAACCATGTATCGTTCCAAAGTGGTGGGAATGGCTAAAAATACGGCCACACAGATTTGTAACGGCATGAAAAGCCGGAAAAAATCCTGCATTGTGGTGGCCGAAAGCAATACGTACAGTTTGGCGCAAAAATAATGGAAACACCGGTTATTGTCATCAGCAGTTCGGTAAAAGGTACGGGCAAAACAACGTTGGCTCTCAATTTGGCGGCCGCGCTGTGGTCGGATTCGTATCGGGTAAAATTATTGGCGCCGCATAATCCGCAAGTGGCTCAATTTATGGAGCAACGGCAGATTTTGCGCGAGCAGAGCGGTATCGATTTGCCGATGCCGGAATTGATTGCGGATTTGAACAATATTACTGAAAGTGCCGAAAAAAGCGTGATTATCGCCGATATTCCGACCGAAAATGCGGCAGATTATGCCTCCGTGTTTGCCAAGGCGCATACTTTGATTACTGTCGGCAAAGCCGTGAAGGATTTTGATTGGCCGCTTTCACATCCCTATATCAATCTGATTTGGGAGGCCAAAAAGAATATTGCCGCCCGCGGCATAAAATATCTGAATTGGATTGTGGTGCTTAATCAAGCCGAAGACGGAGTTGATATTAAGCAAAATCTGGCAGTGGCAACCAAACGTTTCGGTTTCAGAGTGGCAGAGCCGCTGCACGACCGTGAAGCATTTCGCTATATTGATAACGGATATTGCGCGGCGGATATGGCAAACTTTCGCAAACTTTTCAAAATGTCGATGTCCGATGTGTATGCCAGACGCGAGATTTTGACACTTACCGATTTTTTGTGGCAAAAATAAACTCCTGACAATATAAAAACACGCTGTCGGCAAGATTTTCCGATGTTGCCGTTTTGTGCAAACGTTTGTTTCCGCATAAAAGGTGTTTAATAAAATAAAAAAAACTTTACCTCGCAATCTTTTTAATGTTACATATATATAATTGATACAATAAAAACAGAAAGGGGTATGCTTATGCTGAAAATCGTTCAAACAACACCGTATACCGACCAAAAGATGGGTACGGCCGGCTTGCGTCGCAAATCAAAAGTCGCTATGCAGGAAAACTATGTCGAAAACTTTGTGCAGAGTATTTTTGATGCCATCGGCGGAGTTAAGGGACAAACTTTTATTTTGGGCGGCGACGGACGCTTTTATAATAAAATTGCTATTCAAAAGATAATGAAAATGTCTGCGGCGGCCGGAATGAAGAAGATGATTGTCGGGCAAAACGGCTATATCTCTACCCCGACAGCTTCGCGTGTGCTCTTAAAAAATCACGCCGACGGCGGTTTTGTGCTGACCGCTTCGCATAATCCGGGCGGTCCGAACGGCGATTTCGGTATTAAATATGCCATCGCTTCCGGCGGACAATGTCCGACGAGTTTGAGTGATAAAATTTATGAAAATACCAAAAAAATCACACAGTATACGATTTTGGATGCTCCCGATGTTGACTTGAGCAAAATCGGCACACAAAAACTCGGCGATATGGAAATTGAAGTCATTGATTCGCTCAAAGATTATATCGATATGATGGAGCAGATTTTTGATTTTGATGCCATTCGCAAGCTGTTTGCCGGCGGATTTACCATGCGTTTTGACGCCATGAATGCCGTTACCGGCCCGTATGCGTTGAAAATATTTGAAGAAATTTTGGGTGCGCCGAAAGGCTCGGTGGTACATTATGTGCCGATGGAAGATTTCGGCGGTTTGCATCCGGATCCGAACCTGATTTACGCCAAAGAACTGGTGGATTTGATGTGGTCCGATAATGCGCCTGATTTCGGTGCGGCCAATGACGGCGACGGCGACCGCAATATGATTTTGGGCAAAAAATTCTTTGTTACTCCGAGTGACAGTTTGGCGATTTTAACCGACAATTATAAGCTGATTCCGGCCTATAAAAACGGCATTTACGGCGTGGCTAAATCGGCGGCGACCTCCACCGCAGTCAAGCGTGTGGCGGAAGCTCTCGGTATTGGTTATTATGAAGTGCCGACCGGTTGGAAATATTTCTGCAACCTGATGGACAGCAACCGCATCACGTTCTGTGGCGAGGAGAGTTTCGGCACCGGTTCCAGTCATATCCGTGAAAAAGACGGTATTTGGGCGATTTTGTTCTGGCTCAATATTATTGCCGTTACCGGTAAATCGGTGGAAGAAATCGCACACGAGCATTGGCAAAAATACGGCCGCAGCTACTATATGCGCAACGATTATGAAATTGCCGACACCGAAGTTGCCAACAAGCTGATGGCGGATTTGGAAGCTCGCTTGCCGTCGCTGAAGGGTAAAACTTTCGGTGCATATACGGTCAGTGAGGCTTATCCGTTTGTTTATAACGATCCGGTTGACGGTAGTTCGACCAAAAACGGTTTGATGGTTTATTTTGCCGATAAATCGCGCATTGTATATCGTTTGTCCGGCACCGGTAGCAGCGGTGCCACGCTTCGCGTTTATTTGGAGCGTTATGCTACAAAAGACTTTGATGAAAATGTGGAAAAAACGCTAGAGAGTCTGGCTGATGTTTCGCGCGAAATTGCCGAAATTACGGAGCGTACCGGTAAGACCAAGGCTGATTTGCTGACTTAAAGCCCAAAGGAACGCAAATGCTCAGAGATATCAACAATCGTCGCCCCGATCGGCAGCTGGAAAGGAATCTGCTCTTTCTGGCTTACGCGATTATGCTGACTTCTCTGAGCTTGTTTGCGTTGTTTTTATATCCGCAGTTCTCGTTTTATATCATCATTTTGGTGGTGGTATGGAATGTTATGTGTATTTTGATTACCATTCGCATTCTGCAAGTCAGTGAAAATGCAATAGGTTTCGGTGCTTTATCCGCCGAACTTCTGAACGATAAAGCAAAATATAATCGTGTAGATAATTCCGAGGGCGAGGCGATTATCATTAATCGAGCGGCGGCGGAGTATTTTCAAAATATGCCGATTATACCGTTTTTGGAACAAAATATCATTGATTCTCCGGCCAATAAAATGGATTTGCAGAAGTTGGTTTCGGCAGTAAATAAGTTGCAGGCCACCACGGTGGAACTTTCGTTGAACCCCAAGCAAGACAGCGTTTTTGTGGTGGAAGAATGGTTGAGAATCAGCGTAAAACCGATTTATTTGAACAAAACAGATATTTTTGAATCCGAGTTTTCGCTCAACAAAATCAAAAAAGAAACCTATATTTATTGGTCAATCGAAAATATTACCGCCTATAAAAATATGGATGCGGTTTTCAAAGGCGAGATGTCGTCTTTGCACTCGTTTTTGGATTATTTGCCGGTGGGATTGTATACTTGCGACGACAGCGGAAAATTGGAATATATCAATGATACGCTGGCCGAGAAATTGCATATCGATAAAAATACCGCCGTCAGCAAAACGATCGACGACTTTGTGGCTTATAAGCCGGAACTGTTGCATACGCCGACCGGTGAATATAACGACAATCTAACCTTCAAAACCGCTGACGGTATTTTTGAAGCTTATGTACGCCAACGCAACGTGCGTGAAAATAACGAGCTGAAAACTCGCGGTGTTGTAATGTGGAATTTGCCGACAGATGCGGAACTGCAAAACCGTCTGAATATTGTTATCGACCGTTTTGAATATTTGTTGGAAACGGCTCCGGTGGGGATTGTGTTGCTCGATAAACAGCTTAATATTCGTGAATTGAATAAATACGTTAAACCGTTGCTGAATGCTGAAAATCGCGATGTTACGGGGCAAAAGTTTAGCGGCTACCTCAATGCGGAAGCGCAAAAACATTTTAAGCATATTTTGCACGAAAAACTATATCAAACATCGGATAATATAATAGAAACCGTATTGAACAGCGGCACGGACGAACGCAACGTGCGTCTGGCAATTTACGCCGCGGATAAATATCGCACCGATGAGGATGAACAAAGCGGCTATATGGTTTATGTTCAAGATACCACCAATCGCCGTAGTTTGGAAATGCAAGTGGCTCAGGCACAAAAAATGCAGTCGTTCGGTCAACTTACCGGTATGGTGGCGCACGACTTCAATAATTTGTTGACGGCGGTCGTCGGCTATTGCGATTTGTTATTACGTCGTCACGGTATCGGCGACCCGTCGTTTGTAGATTTGATAGAACTTAAAAATAACGTAACCACAGCTATTGGTGTGGCGCGACAACTGTTGACCGTTTCGCGGCGGCAACCGCTTAATCCGAAGGTAATTGATGCCACCGAGGCCTTTACCGAAAATGACCATCTGATTGCGCGTATTTTGGGCGAAAAAATTAAGCTTAACGTGAACTACGGAGCGGATTTGGGTTACATTCGCGTGGATACGGTACAGCTTTCACAGGTGTTGCTGAACTTGGCCATTAATGCCCGTGATGCCATGAACGGCGTAGGGGCTTTGACATTATCCGCACGCCTTGAACACCTTAATTTGCCGTATCAATACGGTGCCGAAACGATTAAGCCGGGGGATTTTGTGGTTATCAGTGTCAGTGATACCGGTTGCGGTATTCCGCCGGAAAATCTGGAACGGATTTTTGAGCCGTTTTTCTCCACCAAGAAGAATGTTCTCAACTCCGGCACAGGTTTGGGTTTGGCAATGGTTGACAGCATCGTACGGCAAATGAACGGCTTTCTGAAAGTACACAGCGAGGTTGGTAAAGGTACAACTTTTGAAATCTATCTGCCGTCGTATGTTGATACCGAGAGTGCGCAAAATCAAACGGCGGCGGAACAGGAGGCACCGGAAGTTATTTTGGATAAGACCGGTAACGCGGCGATGACTACCGTTTTGCCGCATTATGTGAATGATAAGAGCCAAAAAGTCATTCTCGGGCTTAATGTGGCGGAATTTGACAGTCAGCGCAGTGTTTCGCGCAATCCTGGAGAAATCCGCATTTTGTTTGTGGATGACGAAGATGCGGTACGAATGGTGGGTGCCCGCGGTTTGCGGCAAAAGGGCTATGATGTGGTTGATTGTATTTCGGCGGAAAATGCCATGGAACATATTGATGCCGGCGAAAAATTTGATTTGGTAATTACCGATATGCGTATGCCGGGGATGAGTGGCGCCGAGTTGGCAACGATTTTGCACGAAAAATATCCGGAAATCTTGATTATTCTGGCTTCCGGTTATTCTGAAGAAATCGCCCGCAAAGAGTTGGCCGGTTCGCAAGACTTTTTCTTTATAGCCAAACCGTACGGTCTGGATGATTTGAACAAAAAAGTAAAGACGGTATTGGCAAAAAAATGATAGAAAACAATGATATATTAAAACAGTTACCGCTTGACTTTGCTACCCGCAATTATATGGGGCGTGACGATTTTATGGTTTCGGAGTGCAATAAAGAAGCTTTTATGTTATTGGACAGCTGGCCGCATTGGTTCGGTTCCGGTGCGGTAATATATGGACCTAAAGGCTGTGGTAAGTCGCATTTGGCGCAGTTGTTTACGGATAAAGTGCGTAATTCGTCTGTTCCGCCGCCGGCCGTATCTGTTGTTACGTGCTCTGCAATAAATATGCGTAATTTCAAAAAGTTGTCAAACGAAAATAAAGTACTGGTTGTGGAGGATTTAAGGCCGGGAAATCACGATGAAGCCCTGTTTCATTTGTTTAATCTGTTTAACGTTACGGGGCGGTGGATGCTTTTTACGGCCGAAAAAGCACCGGCACAGATGAAATTTGCGCTTAAGGATTTACAAACAAGACTCAATATGTTGCCTTGTGCGGCAATCTCCGAACCGGACGATGTTATGTTGCAAATGCTTGTGGTTAAGCTGTTTGATGACAGGCAGTTGAAAATTACACCTGAAATTCTGCAATATATCATCAATAATGCGCCGCGCTCGTTTGCTTATATTGAACAACTTGTTGCGGAAATTGATGAGATTTCGCTTGCATATCAAACGGCGGTAACATATACAGTAATCAGACGGGCTATGGAATCTCTGACACTTAAAGACCGACATGAGCCTGATTTGTTTGATGATTATTAGAAATTAACAATTTTAAAGGAGAACAAAATGAAAAAATTTTTGATAGAGCAAAAATGGGTGGGAGTGGGCTTCGCTATAATCGCATCGTTGCTGATAGCTTGGATTTCCACTTCTAAAACAATCGGTTTTGTACAAGCGGTTTCGCCGTATATATCCGAAGAAGCAAAGAATTTTCTGCCGCTGACGTTTGAAAACGGTACCATTACGGAGCCACAAAATACGATTATTTCCAAAGAATATAAGTTTGGCGATGACGAAAGTAACGTGGTCAAAGTCGTACTTAATACCGAAGTTGAGGAACTGACCAGCGATGATATCAAAGATTCCGGTATTTATTTCAGTCGCAAATATATGTATGCCGTTACTCCGCAAAAAACGGAAATCAGAGATTTGAGCGATATTCCGAATATGACGGTAGATCAGGAAATGTTTGATTCCGGTATGAAATGGCTTGAAAGCAGAGTTAACGGCTATTTGTTTGTTGTTATATTTGTTATGATGCTGGCGTGGATAGGGCTTGCCGTTTTGATTTATGCCGCACTCTCGCAGTTGCTTATCGGTAAAGTGGTGTCTTCCGCGTTTGCCCGCACCTTGCGGATTACGACTTTGGGATATTTGGTATTGCTGATTGAGCTCGGAACCGGTTTCGGTATCAACATTTTAATTAAATTAGTTTTGTTGGTATTACTTAATTATTACATTAATAAACAATTTTATCCTGTTGAAAAATAAATGTTTTTATTCTTTGTAAAATGAGCGGATTAAAAGCCGCTCATTTTTGTATTTTATAGATTGACAAATTGTGAAAATAAAGTACAATGACAGTCACTTGTTAATTATTGATAGTAGATTATGGTTGTATTATTGACGGATTGGGACTAATCACCCAAAACGGAAAAAGGACATTCATAAAAGTCGAACACAATAAGCGATGAGTAGGTTTTTGCCGATGCCGCCAACGGTTTCGGGTTCCTCAAAATACCTTAACAAGATTACGCCGCGGGAACCGGTGTGCCATCAAAACTTTTATTTTATGGCAAAATCTATTTCAACAAGTCTGTACGACTTTTGTGTTTTCAGTTACAGACTGGTTATTTTTATTTTGTTCGGCAATCCGTTGTCGATGCTTATTCTCAATCTTCTGGCGCCGCATTGTGCGGCTGAATTCGCAAGCAATCGCAATATTTTCGGTGAGAAAATCTATGCTTTCTACGAGCGTCATGCGCTCAAGTGGCATTTTCACTGGGCGAAATATTGGATGAAACTGGATCGGCTTTCCGATTATACGGTAAAACAGCAAATCAACTATCTGTTCAAGGTTGCTTTCCGCAATGGGACGGAAGTTGAGGCATTGAAGGCCATGCCTTCGGCCAACGAAACTTGGCCCGAAGCTTATGAAGAATTGTTCTTCAAGTACGGGAAAAAGTGTTTACCGCTCAAACGCCGTGATACTGTCTGGCGTGAGGAGACACCGAAGTGGTATTTGCATCTTATTATCGAGTTTATGATGCAGAATGTGCGCTTGAGTTTCAACGCGTTGCATTTTGCCATTGAAGTGGCTAAAAAAGACGAGCAGGTGCGTTTAACCCTCAAAGAGTATTTGGCTTCGGGCAAACTCAATGATGCGCAGACGCAACTTTTGGTAGACGGAGTTTTTGCCGAACTTTTGGCTGATGGTACTTCTGCCGGCGGACACGGACACGGCATTGATTTGCCGATGTTGGGTATTTTGACCGACTACATCAGGCGCTATGGCGCTAAAAAGGAACTGGTGCAGAGTATGAAGGCCAAGTTGCCGCAACCGTGCTTCGAGCTGGTGCTGAATGCCGATAAGTATTATCGCCACAGCAAAGCGGTGCGTATCGGGCAAAAAGACGAGACCAAATGGGAAGAGTACTGCAAGCATATTGAGTCTTTGGTTCCGGAAGCGCAGAAGCTGATGACCACCAAACAGTATGCCGTGTACAGTCGTAACAACGCGACTACCGGTCACAAGCTGGATAACGAGGTTATCTACGATTTTCTGCACAACCGAAACGACGAAATTCTGTGGAGGTTGATTTTCCTGCGTGAGCCGAATCACGGTCTGTACGATGCCCAGACACATACTCTGGTGGTGGAAACCGAAACTGCTTGGAATAAGGTATATCGGAAAACATTCAACGATATGTTCGAAAAGTTGCGTACCAAGGTCACAACCGGCCAAGAGTTGAATGAAGAAGAGCAGGTAGAACTGTTCAATTCTCCTTATGCCAGCGTGTTGGCGCCGGAATATTTCGCCGCTCATCGTTTGTGTCCGGCCGCAGAGGTGTATATGCTGTCGCTGTATGATTACAGTGCCGCCGTCGAGTTCTATATTGATAAGTATGGACTCTCCGCTGAGGCTTGCGTGAAAATGTTTGAAGCGAAATTTGCTCCCCGCTTGGTCCGAAAGTATGTTACCAAATACTCTTTGGGAAGCGCGGACGTCAAACTCTTTGATATGGATATAGATGACATCAAGGATGTTGTTTTGCAGTATCATAAGCGCTTTAAGCTGACACCCAAGGCTGAGAAGCTGGCGCGACAGAAAGGCTGGATTTAGTCCTTATCAATACTAAGGCTGACGGAATTTTCCGTCGGCCTTTTTTGTGCACAAAAAAAAACACCGGAATTACCGGTGCTTTTTTATAAAATCCGTTGCGATTATTTGGAAGCGTCAATCGCTGCCTGAATCGGTTCCGGAGACATAGCCTGAATTTGTTTGGCATTAACAAATACCGAAGGAACGCCGTTTACTTCAATATTTTGAGCCAAGGTGGCAACATCAGCCAAAGCGGCTGCGGTTTCATCCGAGTTCAAGTCAGCCTTAAATTTATCCATATCCAAACCGATTTTAGTGGCAATGCCATCAACATCGGCTTCGGTCATACGGCCGGCAAAGCTCATAACTTCTTTGTAATATTCAATGAATTTGCCTTGTTTGAATGCGGCAATACCGCCTTTAGCCTGATACGGAGAAACCTGAGATACGAAAGATACCGGCTTGAATACCACTTTTACGTTAGGATTGTCGGCAACAATCTTTTCAATGGCCGGAGACAATCTTTTGCAATATCCGCAAGAGAAGTCAAAGAACTCGACAACCGTAACTTTAGCATCTTTCGGACCGATAAACGGTAAATTGGCTTCGTCGTTGATTTTCGGAGTAAATTGTGCCAATTTTTCGTTACGGATTCTTTCGGCTTCTTCACGTTGATATTTTTCAAAAGCATCCAAAGCATCAGCCAGAATCTTCGGATTTTGCGTCAGAACGGCAGATAATTGTTCTGCGTTAATGGCTTCGGCCGGTACAGCTTTGCATTTGCAAGTAGAATAAATTGCGACAGCTGCTAAGATAATAGCAACCGTAGAAAGAATGATTGAAAAATTTTTCATATTTAATTCCTTTTAATAATTTAATGTTCAAACAGGTATAACATAATCACATTTTTTTATTTAAGCAAGTAAAAAAATATAATTCAAAATAAAAGTGGACTTTAAATCATTTTGCGTTTAGAGTAGCGACAATAAGAGGGAGAAATCGAATGTTTAATCTTAAATTATCGATGTTTTCCGGCACTCGCGAGCTGGAAGAAAAAATAGATGAAATGCACGATCAGGTGATTGAGAGTGTGTTGGCATTTCAAAACGCGTTTGATATTTATCTCAAAGAAAAACGCAGCCTAAAATATCGTCAGGCCAGCAAAAAAATGAAGCAAATCGAGGCTAAAGGAGATGAGTTGCGGCGCGAAATCGAAAGTAAACTGTATATCCATAACCTTATTCCGGATTTGCGGGCCGATGTGTTGCAGATGGTGGAAAATATCGATAAAGTAATCAATGAATTTGATGAGGTTGCCCATAAATTCTATATTGAACAGCCGGATATTCCGGAAAAATATCAGAGCAAATTCCGTAAGTTGGTAAAAGAGGTTTCCGAATGTGCCGAAAATATGGCCATCGCTTCACGCGCATTTTTCCGTGATTTTACCACGGTGCGCGACTATTCGCGTAAGGTTTATTTTTTGGAACAGGAAAGCGATAAAACTTGGGCAGAATTAAAACAAAACGTTTTCGATTCGGATATGGAACTGGCGCATAAAATTCAGCTCAATACCTTAATCGGCGATGTGGCGGATATTGCCGACAGGGCTGAAGATTGCATCGATGCACTGCTGATTTTCACAATTAAACGGGATATCTGATGGATTTAAGCTATTTATTTTATTTGAGCAGCGGTTTGTTTTTGGGGTGGTCATTAGGAGCTAATGATGCCGCCAATATTTTCGGCACGGCCGTCGGCTCAAAAATGGTGCGCTTTTCCACCATTGCCGCAGTGGCGAGTGTTTTTGTGGTTATCGGCGCGGTGTTCGGCGGTTCCGGTACCAGTGAAACCTTGGGTGCACTCGGCTCGGTGAATGCGTTGGCCGGAGCGTTTATGGTGGCACTTTCCGCGGCATTGGCTGTGTATATGATGTTGCGTACCGGTCTGACCGTATCCACTTCGCAAGCCATTGTCGGTGCGATTGTCGGTTGGAACCTGTATGCCGATAAGCCGACGGATTATACTACTCTGGCGGAAATTGTCGGCACTTGGACCACCTGTCCGTTGTTGTCGGGTATGGTGGCAATTATCCTGTATTTGTGTTTGAAAAAATGGCGGAAGTGCTCGAGTATGCACCTTTTGACGCGTGACCAGATAACGCGTATCGGTTTGGTTGTTACGGCGGCGGTCGGAGCGTATGCACTCGGTGCCAACAATATTGCGAATGTGGTAGGGGTGTTTATGCAATCTTGCCCGTTTAAGCCGCTTCATTTCGGTAAATTGGCAACGCTTAACCCTCATCAGGTATTGTTTTTGCTCGGTGCCATAGCTATTTGTGTCGGCATTTGGACTTATTCACGCAAAGTAATCAAAACCGTGGGCAACAGCCTGATGCGGATGTCGCCGTCGGTGGCGTTGATTATTGTTTTGGCGCAAGCTACGGTGTTGTTGCTGTTTTCGTCGGTAAGTCTGCATAATTGGCTGGAGGCTTCGTCATTACCGACAATTCCGTTGGTGCCCGTTTCCAGTACGCAAGCGGTTATCGGCGCGGTTATCGGTATCGGGCTGATAAAAGGCGGACGCGGCATAAATTGGGGGATTATCGGCAAAATTGTCACCGGTTGGGTGGTGGCTCCGCTGATGGCAATGCTTATTTGCTTTATCTGTCTGTTTTTCTTGGAAAACGTGTTTAACCAGACTGTGTTTATGTGATTGAAAGAACTCATTTATCGGTTGCGGTTGATAAAACGCAAAAAAATGCTTTACAAATCAAAAAAACATGATATATGTGTTGACAACATAACAAAATTATCAAAGGTGGAGCTTGAAAAAAGCCCCGCTTTTTTATTAAGGGATAAACGATGCAAAAACACTATTTACAGGACTTGATTGAGCCGGTGGTGGAAAAAGAAGGTTTCGAGTTGGTGCGCGTCTTGACTATCGGACAGGCAAACCCAACACTGCAAGTGATGATTGATACGCTTGACGGCAGTGATATCACGGTGGATGATTGTGCAACCGTCAGCCACGCGCTTTCCGCTTTGCTGGATGAAAAAGATCCTATTGAAAGTCGCTATTCGCTTGAAGTCAGCTCACCGGGGCTTGACCGTCCGCTGACCAAATTAAAGCACTTCGAGCGTTGGAAAGGTTTTGAAGCCAAAATCGAAACGGCGGAAAAGGTCGAGAACCGTAAACGCTTTAAAGGGAAAATATCTGACGTAGTCGGCGAAAATATCGTCATTACGGCGGAAGAAGGACAATACACAATTCCGTTTGCCCTTATCAATAAGGCAAAATTGGTGGTTACCGACGAATTGTGGGAACAATATATGGCAGCGCATCAGGCTGCGGAATTTTAATTTTTTTGAAAGGTAGTAAAAAAAATGGAAACTTATGAAAATATGCCGAGACCGGAAATTGTGGCAGTTGCCGATGCGGTGGCTCGCGATAAAAATATTGATAAAGAAGACGTTTTTGTGGCAATGGAAGTCGCCATTCAAAAGGCCGGCCGCACCAAATACGGTAAGGAACACGATGTGCGCGTTACGATTGACCGCAAAACCGGTGCAATCGCTTTATCACGCTATCGTGAAGTTGTGGCCGATGATGCCGTAATCGAAAACGAAGCGGCACAAATTCCGCTCAGCATTGCCAAGACTTATAACAAAAAATATAAAGTCGGCGATTTCATTATTGATCCGCTGCCGCCGATTGATTTCGGCCGTATTGCCGCTCAAACCGCACGTCAGGTAATCATGCAAAAGGTACGTGAGGCTGAGCGCAATAAGCAATATGAGGAATATAAAGAAAAAGTCGGTACCATTATTAACGGTACGGTTAAAAAAGTTGAGCAGAACAGCTACGGCAATATCAGCAGTGTGGTGCTGGAAATCGGCAATAAAAACGACGAGGCGGTTTTGCGCTATAATGAAATTATTCCGAGGGAGAAATTCAAAAACGGTGACCGCGTTCGTGCATATTTGCTCGACGTTCGCCGCGAAGTGAAAGGTCCGCAAATTTTCCTGAGTCGTACCTGTCCGGAATTTATGGCTAAGCTGTTTACGCAGGAAGTTGCCGAAATTTATGACGGCGTGGTGCAAATTATGGGCGTGGCTCGTGACCCTGGTTCTAAAGCCAAAATTGCGGTAAAAGCCAATGATAAGACGATTGATCCGGTCGGCGCTTGCGTTGGTTTGCGCGGTATCAGAGTACAAGCCGTGGTCAGCGAATTGCAAGGCGAAAAAATCGATATTGTTCAATATTCGGACGACAAGGCACAATATATCGTTAATGCTCTGGCTCCGGCCGAAGTTATTAAAGTGGTGTTGGATGAAGAAAACAATCGTATTGAAGTGGTTGTTTCCGAAGAAGAATTTTCCAAAGCCATCGGTCGCCACGGTCAAAACGTTAAACTTGCCTCGCAACTTTTGGGCTGCAACATTGACGTTATGACCGAAGAGCAGGAACAGGAACGCCGCTCTAATGAGAATAAAGTTCGCACGCAACGCTTTATGGAAGCTCTTGATGTTGATGATATGATTGCGCATTTGCTGGTGGCTGAAGGCTTTACCACGGTTGACGAAGTCGCCTATGTTGCCCAAAACGAGTTGGCGGAAATAGAAGGCTTTGATGAAGATATCGCTGCCGAATTGCAATCTCGTGCCAAAGAATTTGTGGCGGCTCGCGATAAAGAATTCAACGCCAAGAGTAAGGCCCTCAAGATTGACGAGAATATGAAATCGGTTGAAGGTTTGGAGCCGGAAATGATTATCACTCTGGCGGAAAAAGGCGTTAAGAACCTTGAAGACTTGGCTGATTTGGCCGCCGATGAGCTGATTGAAATGCTCGGCGCGGAAATTATTTCCGAAAACGAAGCCAACGAAATCATTATGTCGGCGCGTCGTCAGGCCGGTTGGTTTGATGATGAACAAACCGAGGAATAAAAAGTTATAAAGGCAGCGACAATGGCTAAGGAAACGGAAATGAGAAAATGCGTGCTGACGGGCAATGTTTTGCCTAAAGACGAGTTGTTGCGTTTCGTTTTGTTGAAAGACGGTACGGTTTTGCCGGATTTTAATAAAAAACTCGATGGGCACGGCTTTTATCTTTCCAATTCCAAAACATTGTTGCAAGGGTTGTCGGCAAAGGCCAATCCGCTGAATAAAATCTTGCACACCAAGACGATTATGGCAGAAGATTTACCGCAAATAGTCGAGCATATTTTATATAAGCGCGGACTTGATGCCCTCAACCTTGCCCGCAAGGCCGGAGATTTGGTCACGGGGTTTGAAAAAGTAAAAGAGGTTATAGCAAAAGGCAAGGCAGCCTTTGTGATTGAAGCAACAGACGCCGGAGATGACGGTAGGCAGAAAATCGCAGCAATGTCCAAAGATACGGAAAAATTTATTATATATGATGTTGCGGCTTTAAGCAAAGCACTTAATCGTGAAAATACGGTGCATTTAGCGGTTAAAAAAGGCCCGATGAGCGCGATGGTGCACAATGCTTTGCAACGATATCAGACATTTTTGAATGCTTAAACGGAGAAAAAGTTATAATGACAGAAGAAAGTGCAAAGGGAAAATTGACGTTAAAGAAAACCCTTACATTGAAAACGGTAGCCAAACCGACGCCGGCGGATGGTAAGAAGGTGGTGCAGGTTGAGGTGCGTAAAAAACGTACCATAAATACGGCTCCGCAAGCGTCTGCGCCAAAAGAAATCGACGAGGCTACGGCACAAAAACTCAAACTGTTGGCCGAAGCCAAGGAATATGAGGCTAAACGTAAGCAGGAGGAAGAGGCTAAAGAGGCTCACCGTCGCAAACAGCAGGCGGCAAAGCAGGAAAAATTGGAACAGGAACGTATGGCGGAAGAAGCCGAGCAGGCCGCTGCCGAACAAAAAGCCGCAGAAGAAGCCAAGCAACAAGCTGCAGCCAAAGCGGCTCAAGAGGCAAAAGAAGCCTCCGAGAAAAAAGCTCGCGAAGAAAGCCAATCCGTCGCCGAACACCGCGCCAAAAAAATGAAAGATTATAACGACGACGATGAAGATGACGAGGACGAGTCTTATCGCAAAAAAGGCAAAAAACCTACAGTAAATACAGAAAAACATACTCTGACGCGCGAGGAAACCTTTGAGCAGGAACGCAAAAAGATTCAGAAACGTACTTTTGAGCCGCAACGTCGTAACAATAAAATCAGCGCCAACAATTATATGATTGGCGGTGGAGATGAAGACGATGATGATTACGGCTACGGTGCTCCGCATCGTCGCTTTAAGAAGAAGCAACCGAAACCGGTACAACAAGTGCAGGTTCCGCAAGAAAAAGTGGTGCACGAGGTAGTGATACCGGAAACCATCACAGTGCAGGAATTGGCCAATCGTATGGCGGAAAAGAGTTCCGATGTGATTAAGCGCCTGATGTCAATGGGGGTGATGGTGACGATTAATCAGCCGATTGATGCCGATACGGCACAGATTATTGTTGAAGATATGGGGCATATTGCCAAGCGCGTTGCCGACAGCGACGTAGAGGAGGGACTTGACGGTCCGGAAGATACCGAGAAGGATTTGTTGCCGCGCGCCCCGATTGTGACGGTTATGGGACACGTTGACCACGGTAAAACCTCACTTTTGGACGCTTTGCGTGAAACCAATGTGGTGGCCAAAGAAGCCGGCGGTATCACGCAACACATCGGTGCTTATCAAATTACGCTTGAAAGCGGCCAAAAGATTACATTTATTGATACACCGGGGCACGAAGCGTTTTCGGAAATGCGTGCCCGTGGGGCGCAAGTTACCGATATCGTGGTGCTGGTGGTGGCGGCCAACGACGGTATTATGCCGCAAACGGTTGAGGCTATTCGTCACGCGCAGGCTGCAAATGTGCCGATTGTGGTGGCGATTAACAAGATTGATTTGCCGGGGGCAGACCCGATGCGGGTTAAAACCGAGTTGTTGCAATACGGTATCGGTGTTGAAGAAATGGGCGGCGAATCGCTCTGCGCCGAGATTTCTGCCAAAAAGCGCATCAATATCGATAAATTGGTTGAGGCGATTTTGTTGCAGGCGGAAATGCTTGATTTGAAGGCCAATCCGAACCGCACGGCACAAGGTACGGTGGTCGAGGCCAAAATGGAAAAAGGCCGTGGTTCGGTGGCAACCGTTTTGGTACAGCGCGGAACTCTGCATATCGGCGACATTTTGATTGCCGGTAAGGAGTGGGGACGTGTGCGTGCCATGTTTAACGAATTCGGCAAAAAGGTAATGCAGGCCGGTCCGGCGACTCCGGTTGAAGTGGTTGGTTTGCAAGGTACTCCGATGGCCGGCGATACGTTTGTTATCGGCAAGGATGAAAACCAAGCTCGTGAGGTAACCGGATACCGCATCAGAAAAGAACGCGAGTTGAAGATGGTAGCCAACACCAAGTCGGCGATGGAACAGATGATGGAAAAGATAAAATCCGGTGAATCCAAACACTTATCTGTGGTAATTAAAGCAGATGTTCAAGGTTCGATTGAAGCTCTTGAAGGCTCACTCAAAAAGCTGGCCAACGACGAAGTTTCGGTGCAGATTTTGCACTCGGCGGTGGGCGGAATTTCCGAATCCGATGTGACTTTGGCGCACGCTTCCGATGCTTTGATTATCGGCTTTAACGTTCGTGCCAATGCGCAAGCGCGTGATATGGCGCATCGTGACGGGGTTGATATTCGCTATTATTCGATTATTTACACCGTGGTTGACGATGTGAAGAAAGCGCTCGAGGGTATGTTGACTCCGGAATTGCGCGAAAAGATTTTGGGTTATGCGCAAATCCGCAACGTGTTCAATATTACCGGTGTGGGTAAAGTTGCCGGCTGTATGGTAACCGAGGGTCTGGTTAAGCGCGGTGCCAAAGTCAGACTTTTGCGCGATAACGTGGTTATTCATGACGGTAACTTGGGACAGCTCAAGCGCTATAAAGACGATGTAAAAGAAGTCAAAGAGGGTTATGAGTGCGGTATGAGTTTTGAAAATTACGGCGATATTCAGGTTAATGACTCGATTGAGTGCTACGAAGTTGAAGAAATTGCCAAGACACTGTAAGTTATAACCGTCATTCTGAGGCAAAAGCCGAAGAAACTCGAGAGAAAGAGAGGAAATTATGGCTCGTGAATTATCGAACAGACAGCTGCGTGTGGGGCAGGAAGTGCGTCGCGTGATTGCCGAGGCAATCGAGCAGGATAACGTGCGCTCGCCGGAAATTGCCGAGGCATTTATCACGATTACGAATGTGATTATGTCGCCGGATTTGAAGTATGCCACCGTATATTTAACCACCTTAAACGGCAAAAATTTGGGGGCGATTTTGGAACAACTGGCGGCGGATAAGTGGCTGTTCAAAAAGCTGGTGGCGGATAAGTTGAAACTGCGCTTTACGCCGGAAATCAACTTCCGCGCCGATGATACATTTGAAGAAACCGAACGCATCGAGCGCCTGATGAACGACCCGAAGGTAAAGGCGGATTTAAACAAGCCGGCGGAGGAATAATGAACTATATTTTTGCATCTCTCAGTTCTGCCGACATAATGTATTGTTTTTTCGGCATCATATTGGCGTTGTTTTTGTTGGCGGTAATAATTTATTTATTTGACCGCAGCGGCGGCTATTTTTAAGGCCCCAAAAACGGCAAAAGCACTTGAAATATAAAGATAATTACGTTTTACCCCTCCCCGATGATTTTAATTGATTTTTAATCATTTATATGATAGCATATAAGGGAATATGATTTTTTTTAAAGCCCATATTGCCAATTTGAGGTGCAATATGCGGTGATAAAAAACATTTGTATCTTTAAATTATGATATTATTGGAGGGCTTAATTATGAGATACACGCGCACGGCTATCGGGCTTTTAACACGGCAATATCGCAGTGTTTTAAGAAAATGTTGGCTCATGAACGTTGGGTTGTTCGCGTTGGGAGTAATAGCAACTTCCGCTCCGACTTCGGCAATGGCTGAAGTGGAGACGTTGACGTCCACTCTTAATCGGATAAAACAAGAATCCGTAAATTATTTGAACGGGGCGCACGGACAATATACACTTAAAACCACCTTTTCAACCGGTGATAAAAAGGTAACAATTAACGGCACAACCTATTACTACAAACCTACAGCCGGCGATACGGCGATTGTTAATTTGGTGGCAATCGGCGGTGCGGCCCTGACAACAAACGGTGCAACTTCCTCCAATTATGTATTTACCGACGGCACCAATTACTATACCTACAACACCTCCAAACTCGCCATCTCCGGTATAAAAATTACGACAGGTACGGCGACTAGTTATGATGTTAAGCAATCTCAAACAGATGGTACGTTTAAGTATTACAAAATATCCCATACAAATCCGAGCGGATATACGCAGGGAACTCGCGATGCCGTTCCGGCCGCAAACGAGCGTAAGTATTATACGGGAAACGATGTTGCGGAAAAAGACCACGGCGGCGCCATAACCGTTACTTCCACCTCAAATATAACGGCGGATATTTACAATAATACAAACAGCGGCGTGTATCCGGCTCCGGGCGGTATTTATCATAGTAGCGGAGAGGTATATAACATTGCGGGCGATTTTTATTATAATACAGCGTATAGTGACGGCGCTGCTGTACGTAACAACAGTGGTACAATAGTAAATCTTATAGGTGATTTTGTAGGTAATAAGGTTGTCGCAACTCCCGGAGGCAGTGATGGCGGCGATGGCGGTGCCATCTC
>CADBEI010000004.1:0-36160 GCA_902793695.1 uncultured Pseudomonadota bacterium
TATATGGCGCGCTCTGGGCGATTCGAACGCCCGACCCACAGCTTAGAAGGCTGTTGCTCTATCCTGCTGAGCTAAGAGCGCATCGGCTTTTCAAAACAGAAAATCGCATAAAAAAGTGTCATTGTCAATCACATTTTGTAATTTTTTTTCAATAAAGACTTGCATTTTGTGATTAAGGCTGTTATATTCGATTTTGTCGAAATTACAATTATGAATATTTTTATCAAATCAATATATATCAAAAAAAGTATGGAAGAAAAACAAATTTTAGACCACACTTTCTGCTCAAAGTACAGAAAGGAATTAAAGGCCTATGGGTTGCAACAGGCCGTTCGTGATTTAATCACTTCTACCAACAAAGTAGAATTAAAAAAGAGATATCTCGCCCGTGAGGTCGAGAAGAAGGAATCGTTTAAGGCAGATTTTATTGCCGCTTGCGATTCGATTATCAGCACCGACCGCAAGCTGATGCCTGCCGTCCGCGCGATTCAGAAAGAAATAATTGCTTAGCGCAGCAATTAAGAGTATTTTGACTTATTAAAAAGACATCCGGTGCCATCGTGCAGAAAGGCCGGATGTTTTTTTGTGCGCTTCTTGCCGATTCGCAACAAAAAACCTCCCCGCGAGGAGAGGTTTTTTTTACAACAAAGGAGATTGTTATATAATCAATTAACCCTGACGAGCCTTAAGCTTCGGATTCTTCTTATTGATAACATACACGCGACCTTTACGACGTACGATTTTGCAGTTCAAATCGCGTACTTTCTTTGATTTCAGAGAACTATAGCACTTCATTTCTTTATTCCTTATATAAACGTTTTGAGCGCAAAATAAGCTATTTATCCGCACTTGTCAACCAATTTTTTGAAAAATATCAAAAAATTAAGACATATTTTAAGATTATGCCCTATAAATAAGACCGAGTGTACTCATTTTCGGAGAAAATCTAATGAATAAAATATTTTTCGGCGCGGCTTTGCTGTGTTTATTGAATGTATCTGCCAACGCAAAACCGATTACCTATCAGGAAGAAATGTATGCTTTGGGTGCGGTTTCGGGGCAGGGTTTGGCTTGTAAGTCGTCAAAATATCATCAGTTTGAGTTATTGGCGCGAGCCATTGTTATCGGTAAGGCGCCGAATGCCGCGGTTCAGGAAGACGGGTTACGGCAATACGGGGCAGGTAAGGCTTCCGCTTTTATGGAAATGGAAGAAACGCAGTTTGCCGGTTGTGCCGAAATTCTGCAAAGATTCGATAAGCAGCCTATTTTCAAAAGCGTGCTTTATTCCGACGGCAGATTGAAGCTTCCGGACGGGACTTTAATTAAACCGCGACAACCGTACGATGCTTCAAAATTATATGTTAAGGACCGTGACGCTTTTATAAAAATGGATACCATGTATAAAAATTCTGTTGCAGAAATGCAAAAAACAATGCAAAATGCGCCAAAAGTTCCGCTCAAAGATGCGCGATACGAATCTTATTCCAAACAATTCAGTAAATAGGAGTTAAAAATGGCAGCATACCAATATATATTTGTGATGCAAAATTTAACCAAAGTTCTTCCGGGAGGCAGAGAGCTTTTCAAAGATATTACACTGTCTTTTTTACCGGGGGCAAAAATCGGCGTGTTGGGTGTTAACGGCGCCGGTAAATCAACTCTTTTGAAAATTATGGCCGGTGTTGATAAAGAATTTAACGGCGAAGCGTGGCCGGCGGAAGGTGTTAAAATCGGCTATCTGGAACAAGAGCCGCAGCTTGACCCGAATAAAAACGTGATGGAAAATGTGATGGACGGATTGGGCGAAACACAACGCCTGTTGCAACGCTTTGAAGAAGTTTCCGCCAAATTTGCCGAGCCGATGAGCGACGACGAAATGAATAATTTAATTGCCGAACAGGCTGAATTGCAAGAACAAATCGATGCCGTGAACGGTTGGGATATCGAGCGTACGGTGCAAATTGCCATGGATGCGTTGCGTTGTCCGCCGGCAGAAGCCGATGTTACCAAACTTTCCGGAGGTGAAAAGCGTCGGGTGGCATTGTGTCGTTTGTTGCTGCAAAAGCCGGATATGCTGCTTTTGGACGAACCTACCAATCACTTGGATGCCGAGTCGGTGGCTTGGCTCGAACACCATTTGCGCGATTATAACGGCACGGTGGTAATGGTAACTCACGACCGCTATTTCTTGGATAATGTTACCGGCTGGATTTTGGAACTTGACCGCGGTCAGGGCATTCCGTACGAGGGTAACTATACTTCGTGGTTGGAGCAAAAACAAAAACGTTTGGAACAGGAAGCGCGTGAAGAAACCGCTCGTCAGCGCACTTTGGCACAAGAGTTGGAGTGGATTCATAAAAATCCGAAGGCGCGTCAGGCAAAATCTAAAGCGCGTATTAACGCTTATGATGAGCTTTTGTCGCAAGCAAGTCGTGAGAAAATTACGACCGCACACATTAATATTCCGATGACCGAAAGGTTGGGAGATTTGGTGATTGAAGCCGAACATCTGACCAAAGGTTTTGGGGACAGAGTGCTGATTGACGACTTGTCGTTCAAAATTCCGAAGGGAGCAATTGTCGGTATTATCGGGCCGAACGGTGCCGGCAAAACCACCTTGTTTAAGATGATTACCGGACAGGAAAAACCGGATTCCGGCACTATCCGTATCGGAGAGACCGTGGATTTGGGCTATGTTGACCAATCGCGTGACGAACTTAATCCGGATAAAAACGTGTGGGAGGAGATTTCCGACGGTTTGGATATGGTGCAACTCGGTAAAAACGAGGTATCTTCGCGGGCTTATGTCGGACAATTCAACTTTAAAGGTGCCGACCAACAGAAGAAAGTCGGGCAACTTTCCGGCGGCGAACGTAATCGCGTGCATTTGGCTAAAATGCTGCGAAAGGGGGCAAATGTGATTCTGCTCGATGAGCCGACCAATGACTTGGATGTAGATACTCTGCGCTCGTTGGAGGAGGGTATCAGCGCATATCCGGGGTGTGTGTTGGTAACTTCGCACGACCGCTGGTTTTTGGATCGTTTGGCCACGCATATTCTGGCTTATGAAGACAACGGGCACGTTGAGTGGTTTGAGGGCAATTTTGAAGACTACGAAAAGAACAAGAAATTGCGCTTGGGCGAAGATGCCTGCAATCCGCACCGAATTCGTTATAAAAAATTGGAACGATAGGTCGTTGTAACCATAAATAAAAAAAGCGCCTCGAATCAGGCGCTTTTTTTAACTTTTTGCGAATATCAGTAATATTTCCAGCTTACGGCACAAAGCGATTTATTCGGGCAATAGCAAGCCAGACGTGCTTGGTCAACCGTCAGCGGAACTTTAACCGTTTCATCCCCCGGAACGGCAATAGCGCTCATTTGGGCAATACTGCCCGGAGTATATTTGGTAACCGCGTCAAGCGTTGCATCAATGGATGTCGGGTCAGCCGTGGTTCCTCGGGATTGGCTGTAAACATGCATAGCCAACAAGCCCGAAGAAGAACCTGCACCCCAATCTGCGGTTGCCATGGCAATACAAGCATCGCGGGTTAAGCCGTAAAAAGAAACAATGAAAGCGTTTTTATCAACCTGACTGATTTCACCGGCACCGTCCATTGAAGATGCACCGATAAAGACGCGTCCGCCGAAAATGTTACGTAACTTACCGGCGGCATTATCCGCCAAACCGGCAACAATCAATTCTTCCGGAATCATTCCCATATCAATAGCCAAGGCGTTATCCAGATTGCCGAATGTTTGCTGTTGGGCATACATGGTACGGATGTTGGTAATTATGTGAGACACCTGATCCAATACTTTATTGGTACGGTATTTACTCATCGCTTTAGAATAGCCGGCAATACCACCGACGGATAAAACACCGATAATAGCCAACACGCCGAGCATTTCAATCATAGAACGGCCGGATTGATTTATTTTCATTTTTCATACTCCTCAATTATAATATGTTCGAACACAACCGAATGTATTTGCGCCATTATGGATTAATTCGTAAAAATAGTCAAGTTCATAAATGGATATATTACTTTGGTGATAACGATATAAAAGAAAGACTGCCGTAAATACCCGCTACAGTCTTGTTCAAAAGTTGCATAAAAAAGAAAATCAGTGATGGCGAATTACTTCAAAGCGATATAATTGTGCCTTTTCACTCGGACTGATACCACCCTTTTGGCGGGCGATGGCGATTTGTTGTTCAACGGTATCCACACCGTCAATATCAGGCAACAATAAGCCGCGTTTGCCGTTGCTTTCCACAATTACACCGTATTTTTTTACATCAAGTTCGGTTGCTGCGGCAATCGGTTCTGCCGGTTGCAAAACATCGACGCTGTACACCAAATCCGCCAATTCATCGGGACGCACCGGCATAAAGCGCGGGTCCTGCGAACAGGCGGCAATTGCGTTATGGGCGATTTCATCTGCTATGTCGTTATAAACCGGCGCAATGGTGCCGATACAACCGCGCAATTGTCCGTGCATTTTAAGCGAAACAAAAACTCCGGCGCGATTGGCGGTTAATTCTGTCGGCAGTTGCTGCGGTATCAGTGCCGGTTTGCCGGTCAGCACAAAAGTTTCGATGCAATAACGGGCTAAACGCACAAATTCGTCTTCCGTTTCAGCTTGCTTATTAACCATTTGCTGTTTCCATTCGCGATATTGTGTACCGAAATTGCGCTTTTCGTCGGCGACTCCGGCTTCAAAAGCGGCTACACCGTAGCCGACACCGAACGGACCTTCATACGACAGTAATTTGCTTTTTACCGCACGCGAATCGAGAGCGCCGGACATAATAACAAACGGGCGATGTCCGCATTCTCCGGCCGCTTCGCAAAATTCCGACTTCATTTTCAAAAGTGGCAGAAAATCGGCGCTTTTGAAGATTTTTTGCAGTTTTTTATCGAATTCCGGTCCTTCCTCGGCAAAGCCGTACGGACCTTCAGCAAGCAGTTTATGTGACCAATCGCCGCTGGCAATAATGACGCTGCGGCGATTCAGTTTGAGCGATATTTCATTTAAAATTTGCCCCAACATATAATGGTATAAAACCGACAATCCGGAAACGGCAATCCGCACCACTTTATAATCTTTTTTGATTTCATTCAGAAAACGCAACGGGATGAATGAGCCGTGGTCAATATTTTGTTCTTGCTCACCCAATATTCCGCACGGAAAATTGCGAGCCTGACAGGCGGTGTTGAGAGCGGCAATAAAACTTTCGTCGGCACAAGCGGTTATTTTAACTTCCGGCGCACCGAATTGCGCAAAATTATCGGTTGTTTTCGGTTGTGATGCCACGTGGAAATAGTCGGCATACCAACGCATATGCGGGCTGATTAAAATAATTGTGTCGGGAGCAAACGAATCCACAAATTTCATTGCTTCGCGATACGAATTAATGGTTTTTTGAATTTGTTTTTCTTTACCTTTGCCGACTTCCGGAAATATAAGAGGCGGATGCGGCACTGCCACGGCGGCCAGAACAGTCATGGTTTTCTCCTGTATATAATTGTTTGTGTATTATAGCTTGCGTCCGCCTCTTTTAATTTTCAGCATTTGCAGTAAATTAGGTTTTTGAGGCTGTGCCGGTTGCTGATTTTCAGCGTTTTTTTGTTCCATAAATATTTTTATCGGTAAAGTCGCGCTGACTGATGAAGTAAATTTAACTTCCAAACTGAGCCACTCTCTCTCGCCGGAAATGCGCGGCATATTGATTTCTTCTTCCATGGAATTGGCAGCATCGTTATAAATGGCGCCCAAGTGAAGCATCATGGATATTTTTGCGCCTGCCGGCTGTTGTTGACGGCTTGCAATATATTCATCGACAAATTCGGGTTTGAGGTCGTTTCTGCGATAAACTTCGGCCATAATAGGCTGTCTGAATATATTTTCTATGGCAGCATTCAGTTCATTGTCATCACTTTTATCCAATGTCGCTTTCACATAATTTGAAACATTTTCATAATTGAGTGTTTGTTCCATTTGCAAAACGTCTTTATATTCTCCGACATTAAAAATCGGGTTACCGGTTTGCGGATTTTCGCCTATAATATTCATGATATGCTCTCCAAGAAAAATTTTTATGGTATTATGTTATCTCAAATTTGCCGGATTTGCAATAAAAAACGCGGCGGAAACAAAATATTATTTGTGGCGAAACGAATAATATTTGTGCAGCAAAAACGTAACAATGGTGGAAAAAATCAAATAAATTCCCTGTGCCTGCCATGCCATAAGTCCGAATGCCCACATTAAAAAACTCATTATAGGGGCATTTATGGCATAAAGAAAAATATATACCGACCAGGCTTTGGCCCATTCGGCCCAAAAATTGCCGTGGCTGCGGAAAACATAATAGCGCATGGTGATGAACGATACGTTGATGGTAATGGCGTATTGCAAAGCCAGAGCCGCGTTGGCTACCCAAATTTGAGGAAAATTCCAACCGACGGCGGTGTTAACGTATCGGAAAGCCCAATCCAAACCGACCAAAACCGACCAAGCAAATACGGTATTGAAACCCCCGACCAGCAAAAAACGCAGTTTTTCGGGGAATTTGAACCAGATATTTTCGGCCCAAAAATATAATTTGAGGATTGCTTTAATCAATATTATCTCCGCCGTGAATGTTATTCAAAACTTCTCTGTTAAGAAGCGTTTGCAACTCAACCGAACGCCACGGCGATAAAATATTGTCATCCCACACACTTTCCGGATATTGGCGGTCGATTTCCGGTTTTCCGGGGTGAATCATAATTTCTACCGCATTATAACCGCGCGGAATTTTGATGTTGCAAAACTGTTCGCGTGAAATTTTACAGGTAAACAAAATAGTGTAGAAATAAATATCGGATTTATAGCCGTTCCACCAAGTAAGAAAGCGCAAAATGAAGTATTTAATCAAGCCGCCGTCAAACAGCCAACTTTTTGATTCGTTTTGCAAAATCGTGTTGAGGGCGTTTTCGTTCATCACTCTTATACGTGGCACATTGTATTCTTGCGCAATTTTGCGTACGATTTTAAAAACGGCCGGAATCAGGTGAACGTGGCGATGTCCGTCGATATGTGCCATTTTTAGTCCGGTTGCCAGATATTTTTGCACTTGAGCGCGGATTTCCGTTTCAATTTGGGCGGCAAACTTACGCGGGTGCAAAATCGAAAGTAACAACAAGTTTACAAAACCGTTTTTGAGTTTGCCGTCGGCTCCGACCAAGAGCGGAATGTCTTGCGGGTTTGCCGTCGGTTTTTCGTTGGTAAGATTGAGATGCAGACCGATTTCCAAATTCGGCATTTTTTGTGCAGCTTTCACCGCTTCAGTGGCAAATTCCTGATTTATCATCAGACTGGTGCTGTTTAAAATGCCTTGGTTATGGGCTTCGATGATAGCAGCATTTACGCCACGACTGATACCGAAATCATCAGCATTGAATATAATTTTAAGCGTCATCTTTTTGGGCTTTCTTTTCTATAAAATCAGCAACATACAGCGGGCGTTTTTTGACTTCCATATGAATTTTGCCGATATATTCGCCGATAATGCCGAGGCAAATCAGCTGTACCGCACCCAAAAACACCACCGTAACCATAATGGTGGCATATCCCGGAGTCGGGTTATGTAGAAAGAAATGCTCGATAAATACATAAATCCCCATCAACAGAGCCAGAATTGCCGCCACAACACCCAATCCGGTAGCCAAGCGTAACGGCATAACCGAAAATTGGATAATGCTGTTAACAGCCAGACGCAGCGATTTAATGAAATTGTACTTTGATTCGCCGCTGAAACGCTCCGGTGCCACAAAACCAATGATTTCCACATTATCTTGTGGCATAATCCAACTCAAAAGTCCGCGGAAAAGTCTGTCTTGCTCGTTAAATCCTTTCAAAAAATCAACATATTTGCGGTCGAGCAGGCGAAAATCCGGCGCGCTTTCCATAATCGGCATATCGGAAAGCAAATTCAAAACATAATAAAAAGTTTTGGCGCACAACTTATACAACTTGGATGTCGCCACGTTGTCAAGGCGTTTGGTCAGCACGATTTCTTTGCCGTTTTGCCATGCTTTTATCATTTGCGGAATATAAAGCGGAGGATGTTGTAAATCGGCATCCATAAAAATAACCGCATCGCCTTTGGCATAATCCATGCCGGCAGTCATGGCAATTTCGTGACCGAAGTTGCGTTTTAGCTCCACAATTTTGACGCGAGAATCTTTTTGCTGTAATTTCAGACAGTTTTCGCGGGTTTTATCTTTACTGCCGTCGTCAACAAAAATATATTCGAAGTCGACATTTTTGCACTCTTTTGTGCTTGCGTTGAGCTGTTTGTGCAGTTCCGCCACGTTATCCTGCTCGTTGTAAGCGGAAATAACAATACTTACCAATTTATTTTTCTTCGGCATTTGCAACCTCCCACGGTTCATAAAATCCGTATAATACTTCTTTTTCTTTAGTTTTACCAAAATAGTTTTTAAATGCAAGTGTCATTTTTTGCGGAGCCGAAACAGCCGTGCCGTACATCTTTTGGTATTGTTCGTATTCCCAATCATCGGCGGCAATCAGTAATGCTCCTTTATTTTCAAAATCCTCTCGGTCAAACCACGGATTATTTTGCGGTTTGAGCCAAATCATCGGCTTGATTTCGTGTGAAGCATACAGCGCCATAATATCGCCGAACCAGACGTCGGCACCGACATATTCCAGCGGCTTTGTTGTATGCTGCGCCCATTTTTGCTCAAAACTTTGCGCCACCTGTTTGACCTCGGTTTGATAGCGCATACTGGTAGTCAAAACGCATTGTGTGCCGTAAGCAAAAGCAAAAAGCGCCACCCAGACAAACATAACATTCAGCAATTTATTGACGGTTTTATCATCGGTTTTGAACGGGGCAAAGTAACATAAGGCGGTTCCCCACATAAACAGGCACGGAAAACCCCACATACTTTTGGCGGCGTGGCCGCTGACAAGGCAAATCAGCGCAAACATTGTCGCCGGAATAACGGCGTTACATAAAATAAAACGAATGGAAGTAATATGATTTTTTGATTCAACTTTCGATTCTAATTCTTTGTTTTTATGATAAAAATATCCGTATGTTAAAAGAGCCGGCGCGGCAAATAATATCTGCGCCGTCAGAAATTTCAGCGGATAAATCAAATGGCGCCAAAAAGAAGTAATATTGCCGCCATGGCTGCGTGATGAGATATAATTAAATGATTCGAAATTATTTTGCCATAACCAATAAAGATGCGGAAAAATCAATATGACAGATACTGTAATTGCAACATAAACTTTAACATTTTTCAGCAACTTCCAAACACTTTTATCACACAAAACGAAAATTCCGAGAGAAATTAACAGCATGGCAACGCTGTATTTATTGAGCAGATTGAGCCCGACCAAAATTCCGAACAACAGCCAATCAAGCAGTTTGTTTTGCGTATAAGCGCGCCAAAAATAGTAGGCACACATCGGCCACAACCCGACCGAGATGACATTGACGTTAAATTCCGGAGTGGAAAAACCGTAATAAATTATGCCGAATTGCAATGCAGCGGCGGCAACAGCGGCAGTTTCGCTCAAAAAGCAGCGGGCAAGCCGATAAATATAAACTATGCCGAGAATAACAAAAATCTGGCTTAAAGCGTACATTGCCTTGTCGCTTTGTCCGAACAGTTCGTACCAAAAATATGAAATCCAACCGGAAAACGGAGGATGTTTGGTGGTTCCCCACAAACAATATTTGCCCCAAACAATCGCCTCTTGAGTATCCATTGAAAGCGACAGGCGTAACATTGGCACCACACTCCACAAAACAAAGCTGAAAAGCAATAAATACATAAATTTTTTTGTAAGTTTAGGCATATATTCTCCGTTAACTACTCTTAAACTAAAATCGTTATAGCATACAGAACAGAAAAGTATACCAAAAAAACGTGTTATTGACTGAAATTACCGGCGTTTGACGATATTAACAAAAATTTTGTAAATTTTGTCATTTTTTACTTGCAATTTAGGGAAATTTGCGTTACATTAAGGTATAGTTAGGCTGTTTAGGAGAAAAAATATGGCTGATATGACCAATCAAGAATTTATCGATAAGATTAATGCTTTACCGAATCCGCAAGACAATGCCGAAACCTATGATTCATCGGTTATAGCATTACTCAACGATTTGAATAATCGTACTAATCTTGACGGATTGGATGTCGCAACTTTGGATAAATTTATCGAATTGTTTGCAGGACGTAATTTACCTGAAAATCTGCGTTCTTTGCCTGAAAAAATCATCAATCGTCGTCAGGAACTTGCGGCTAAGTCGGAACAACCGGTCGGCGAAAATACGACTCCAAAGCCTGAGCAGCCGGTTGGCGAAAATACGACTCCAAAGCCTGAAGAAAAAAATGCAGCAGATAAATTTGCGAGTATGACTTCGTATGATTTGTTGCAATATCATAACAAAATGAAGGAAGACTACGACAAACTCGTTAATTTGGGGGCTACGCGGTTCGGTGCGGGATTTACTTCTTCGGATTCGCCGGAAGCCAAAGAAATTGCCGAAAAAATGGATGCAATCGACGGCGAAATGAGGGCAATTGAGGAATATGCCGCCAAAGAAGTCAAAGAAATCAATTTGGATGAAAACAATGCTCCGATGATTAAAGACTACACCGATATTTTGCTGGGAGCTAATACCGATTACAAATATGAAAAGGCCGAGGAGTTGCAACAAAAGTTGGCCGAATATGATAGAAATAACGGTTTGGACGGCGAATTGCCGAGCGCGGAAAAAATTAAAGAAAATGAAGATAAATGGGCAGCTTTGAGCGAAAAAACTCCGTATACCGATTCAATGCCGGATGAGCTGAAAAAGGATCCGGCAACAATGGTGTTTGCCAAAGAGAATCCTCAAGTTTTCAAAGAAACTCTGGATGTTATTCGTACCACGGCTTTGACGCAACTTTCTTTGGAAGAGCCTGACGGCGATAAGCAAAAAGATATGGAACGCTATCATCAGAAAGTTGAAGAAATCAGCGCCCAATATCTGGCAACCGTTACTTTGACCTTCAACAACATTATGAGCTCGCCGGAAGACAGAAATAAGTGGCTGAAAAAATATCTGGAGGAAAATAATATTTCGGCAGAGGAATGGAATGAGGCGCAGAAGGACCCGAAAAAGAAAAATGCGTATGAGAATAAATTTGCCAAATATGTAGCGGCAAATGCTTACACGGTTGCCAATGGCATTTATACCGAGAAGAATGCCATGTTTGCATCGCGTTTGGCCGGAAAAGTAGGTATGAAGCAGACACCGCAAAGAGCGGCTGAAGCTAAAAAAGATATGACGGCCAAACATCCGACGGTTATGGGTGCGGTTAAAGAAGGTATCAAAAATGTAGCTTGGACCGCCGGTATGGCGGCGGCATTCGGACCTATCGGTATTACGGCCCGTCAAGGCTGGAAATTGGCCGGTGCCGTTAAAAAATCGTGGAGAAATTATAAAGAACGGAGTGGTGGACAAACCTCAATCAGAGGCTTTTTCGGATATTTGAAAAATAATCGCGAGGAGTCTATCAATTTGGCGCGTCAGGCCGGATTGTTCTTAACCTCGGCCACATTTACCGGCGTAATGGCAGTTTCCGGTACGCTGGCGTTCGGAGCATTTGGCGGTTTGACCGGATTGGGCGCACAGGCGGCAACCCAAACTGCGGCACAGACAACCCTTATGGGTGTAGGTAAAGCTAAAGTATCGGGTGCAATTACGGCAGTTGCCGGTTTGGGACAATATCTCAATGTACGTCACGAAGCGGCCAAAGCTCAAAAAGATTTGGCGGCTTTGTTGCAAAAATATTTGCCGCAACCGGAAGAACAGGGTACAAATTGGCTCGGTATTAAAAAGGCTACTCCGGCGCAGAAAATTGCCAAAGATATATCCAAATTAATGCGTAACGGCGAGGATAAAGTATTGGCGCAGCTGGCACATTATGCTCCGAATATGTCGGAAGAAGATAAGAAAAAGGCAATGGAGCTGGTAGGGCAGATTAAGGGCAGTAAAGGCAAGGCGCTCGCTGCCGGTGCCGGTGTATTGGTCGGCGGTTATTTGATGGACGATAATGCACAGGAATATGTCAATGAAAAAGCGGCCGGACTTAAAGATTATTTATTCGGTAAGCCGGAAACCAATGAGCTGGCAGAAGGTGCCAAAGTCGGCGGAATCGGCGACAAATTAGGTGAGGAACAGAACGGCAGTGATGTGATTGTCGAAACTCCGGCAACTCATGAATTTACTATTACCGATGCAAAAGTGACGGATATGCCGAATGCCACCTATGTTATCTTAAAAGAGATGGGCTTGATGGAAGGCAAGGACTTTGATGATTTGCGCGGCGGAAACACGCATATTGTTAAATCCGGTATGACGTCTTATTTGAGCAAATTGCAACTGACCGACGCACAACAGGCGGAATTTCAGGCTAAACTCGACAGCGGAGAGTTTGACCGGATTGCCGATAAACTTAACTCCGGACACATGATTATCCGTCCGGGCGGAGAAGTGGTGGAACGTGACCACGGTTGGACCCGTGCTGCCGGCGGTAATGGTGGAAGTATGCACGATGGGGCCGATGGTTCCGAAAAAGTTTCAACACCGATTGAAGATGTAAAAGCGCAGGAACCGCCGTTGCCTGATCCGACTAAGCCGACGGAATTAACCGAAAACGCGCAAAAAGTCATAGATGAGCAAAAGAATATGCACGATGTGACCGGTAAGAGCGAATCCGGAAGTTGGTTCAAACGCATTTTTACCAAAAAGCACGAGCATATGGTTACTATGCCGATAGGTGATGCTAATGCTACGGCCGAGGAATATGCCGGCAGAGTGGCAATGGAAGAATATAACGCCAAGCATCCGGATAATCCGATTACTTCGGTAGAGGAAATGAAAAAACACGGCTACAACGTTAAAGGTACGGTTGACGGTCATAAGATTCACGTTAAGGTCAGCAACGACGGTAATACCGAAACTCGTACCGTTGACGGTGTCAGAATGAAACTTGAACACCATAACGGTCACGACGTTGCCACCTACAAAGGTGCGAATTTGGCATCAAACACCGTGGGCGGTGACGGCGGTAAAGAAGACCAGTTAATCGGTAAAATCCGCAATCAAAACGGCGAAATAAGAGAATACATTCGTGACGGCGACAGTAAAAACATGTATGAACGCGATATTGACGCCAAAGGAAATGTTACCGAAGTAAGGGCTTCAAAGCTGTCGGAAAGCAAAGTCAAGTCGGTTTTGAAAAATTTCGGTAAAAGCGGACGCGACATGTAGTGTTGAACCCGAAATAACAGGCATAAATGCTGAATTTAACACCTTGCCCCGCGGCAGGGTGTTTTTTTGCTTGCGAAAATCCAAAAGCAGGTATATTTTATCGGTAGATACGGTTTAACACTTATTATCTGAAAGGAATAAACAATGGAAGTTGCTATCGTACTGGTTATTTTGGTATTTCTGATTTTGTTGAAATATGTGGTAATTGTGCAGCAGGGTTATGAATACACCGTAGAAAACTTCGGTAAGTATACGCGTTCATTGAAACCGGGGTTTCATATCTTGATTCCGATTTTTGAAAACATCGGTGCCAAAATCAATCGCAAGGAGCAGGTTTTGGATGTGGCTTCGCAGGAAGTGATTACCAAAGATAACGCTATGGTAACGGTGAACGGCGTGCTGTTTTATCAAATTCAGGATGCGGTAAAGGCCGCCTATCAGGTGGATAATCTCGACTTTGCCATTATGAATTTGGTGATGACCAATATTCGTACGGTTATCGGAAGTATGGAAATCGACGAACTGTTGTCGCAGCGCAATCTGATTAATCAGCGTTTGCTTGATGTGGTAGACGTGGCAACAATTCCGTGGGGCGTAAAAGTAACCCGTGTGGAAATTAAAGATATTACACCGCCGAAAGATTTGATTGATGCGATGGCACGTCAAATGAAAGCCGAACGCGATAAACGTGCCAATATTTTGGAAGCGGAAGGTTTGCGTCAGGCTGAAATTTTGAAGGCGGAAGGTGAAAAACAATCGGTGATTTTGGAGGCGGAAGGTAACAAAGAAGCTGCATTCCGCGAGGCCGAAGCTCGCGAACGTTCGGCTCAGGCCGAGGCAACCGCCACCAAGCTCGTTTCCGATGCCATTGAGAAAGGCAATCAAAACGCTTTATCGTACTTTTTGGGACAGAAATATATCGACGCTTTGCAGGGCATTGTAACCTCGCCGAACGAGAAACTGTTGATGTTGCCGGTTGATGCAACGCAGGTGATGGGAACCATTGCCGGTATTGCCGAGATTGCGAAAAACGTTGCGGAAAAACCTAAAAAATAAGGAGAACGGTTATGTTGTTTGAATCTGCGGCTACAAACTGGCTGATTATCGGGATGACTTTGTCGATTTTGGAATTGATAGTGCCGGGGACATATTTAATTTGGTTCGGTTTGGCCGGATTGTGCATGAGCGTTTTGATGTATTTTATGCCGATGGCGCTGTCTACGCAAATTATCTGGTTTGCCGTATTTTCGGCAGTTTTTGCAGTTGTCGGATGGTTTTTTTATCGCTATATTTTCAAAAAAATGCAGGCTCCGAAAGAATATCAGAATTTGAATGATTCGGCGCAACAATTTGTCGGTCGCATGGTAACGATTGCTGAAGATGTGGTTGACGGGCAGACTAAAGTTAAAGTCGGAGATACTTATTGGCTGGCATATAGCGAAAAGCCGCTGAAAAAAGGTGATAAGGCCAAAGTTACGGCGGTTAAAGACAGTTTGATTTTGATTGTTGAATAAATTTTAAAGGCATTTTTCATAATCTCCGGCGATGTTTGTTGTCGGAGATTTTTTATTCGATGCAACATAAATCTTGAAAAATATTTTTTTACGGGCTAAATATGTAAAAAGTTTTTGAGGTTTAGGCGATGTATGATGTTTATAAAATAAGGAAAGATTTTCCGATTTTTGATGTGCGTGTCAACGGCAAACCGGTGGCGTATCTCGATACTACCGCGTCGGCACAAAAACCGCAGGCAGTGTTTGATGCCATGCGTCGCGTATATTATGAGTTTTATGCCAATCCGCACCGCGGTACTTATTATTTTGCCGATGCCATTACCACGGCTTATGAGCGGGCGCGCGAAACGGTACGGCAGTTTATAAATGCCCGCGAAGCAAGAGAAATAGTCTTTACGCGCAATGCTACCGAATCGATTAATCTGGTTGCAGCAACGTGGGGATTGCAGAATATTCACGCCGGTGACGAGATTTTGATTTCGGAGGCGGAACATCACGCTAATTTAGTACCATGGCAACATTTGTGCGAAATCAGCGGTGCCAAGCTGATGGTGTTTCCGGTGGCGGATGATGGTGACTATATTGCGGAAGAATTCCTCGCGCGTTTGAACGAAAAGACCAAACTGGTGGCAGTGAGCGCCATGTCCAATGTTTTGGGTACAATGTTTCCGATAAAAGAAATTACCGCGGCAGCACATGGTGTCGGCGCCAAAGTGTTGGTTGACGCTTGTCAGTTTGCGGTGCATTATCCGCTTGATGTGCAAGATGTGGATTGCGACTTTGCGGCGTTTTCCGGTCATAAAATTTACGGCCCGACCGGAATCGGTGTGCTGTACGGCAAAGCGGAAGTCTTGGAAAAAATGCCGCCGTATCAGTTTGGCGGAGATATGGTCGAGAATGTTACATTTGCCAAAACAACTTATGCCGATATTCCGGCGCGTTTTGAGGCGGGAACACCGGCATCGGTACAGGCTGTGGGTATGGCGGAAGGCATTAAATACATAGAGCGAATCGGGTTTGAGGATATTGTTCGGCACGAAGAGGAACTAATCAAATATACCAACCAGCGTTTGGTCGAAGTGCCGAAGCTCAAGATTATCGGTACGGCGAAGAATAAGGGAGGAGTGTTCAGCTTTGCCGTCGGGAATATCCATCCGCAAGACTTGGCTTTTGTGTTAAATAAAGAAAACGTGGCCATCAGAATCGGTCATCATTGCGCACAACCGATTGTCAACCGGATGGGGTATAATTCATTGGCGCGGGCTTCACTCGGTTTATATACAACCAAAGAAGACATAGATGCATTGGCGGCGGCATTGTTAAAGGCCGAAAAGTTTTTCAGAGAAGAATAATGAACGAAGAAATTAAAGAAACGGAAGAAAAAATTATCGGCGCAACCGAAAGCAGATTGTTGCAGGCGATGAGCGTTGACGACAGCGTAACGGAAACTCCGATCGAGCCGTTACCGGATTTTGTGGCTTATGCCGGCAAAGAGTTGGCAGAGGGTGTGCACAAGGCCAAGATGATTGATATTGTCGAGCAAATTCGTACGGTTTCTGATCCGGAAATTCCGATAAATGTATATGATATGGGGCTGATTTATAAAATAAACCAGAAAGATAACGGCGATTTATATATCGAAATGACTCTGACGGCGCCGACTTGTCCGATAGCCGGTGTTTTACCGCAGCAGGTCGCCGATGCGATTGCTCTGCTGGAGGGAGTTGGCAAAATCGAGGTGAAATTGGTGTGGGAACCGGCTTGGACACCGGATAAACTGACCGATGAGGCCAAAGAAATGTTGGAGTTGCTGTGATGGATATTGAGGAGCTTATCGAAAATTTTTCTTTTTTTGAAAATTGGGAAGAAAAATACCAGTATGTCATAGATTTGGGCAATAAACTCGAACCTTTGGACGCGGCGTACAAAACCGAAGAATGGAAGGTAAAAGGTTGCCAGTCGCAAGTATGGCTGGTGCCGCATTTTGTAAACGGATGTATTCATTTTGCCGGCGACAGCGATGCGATTTTGGTGCGGGGAATTATAGCGATTATTTTGCTGATTTATAACGATAAAACGCCGGAAGAAATAAAAAGTATTGATGTTATGAAAATTTTTGCTAAACTCGGTTTAGAGGAGAATTTGACGCCGAGCCGTCGCAACGGTATGCTGTCGATGGTGGCCAAAATCAGAGAATATGCGGACTTTAAGTAAGGAACTTGTATGAACATCCACGAATATCAGGCGAAGAAAATTTTAGCGCAATACGGTATTCTCGTTCCGCCGGGGGGTATTGCGTATACGCCGAGTGAGGCCAAAAGAGTAGCGCAAAAACTATCGTCACGCGGACCGTGGATGCTGAAAGCACAAATCCAATCGGGAGCAAGAGCCACCGGACATTTTATTGACCACGATGCCGGCGGTAGGGGCGGAATCAGACAGGTTACGCAAATCAGCAATATTTTGTATGAAGCGGCGCAAATGCTCAATAACACGTTGGTTACCGAACAAACCGGAGATAAAGGGCGCTTGGTGACCAAAGTTTATGTGGAAAAATATGAAGAAGTAAAGCATCCGTTTTATGCCGGTATGATTATTGACAGCTCGGTGCCGTGCATTACTCTTTTGATTTCGGAAGTGGCAGATGAAAATATAGTGACACTGGCACAGCGCAGGGAAAAGATTCTGCGTTTGAATTTGCAACAGGATTCCGGTATCAGCGATGAACAGATTTTTCAGATTTTGGATTTTCTGTCGCTGGATAAAATATATTTGCAGAGTTTTCACGATTTCTTCGGCAAGTTGCTGTTTACGTTCATTAATTTGGACGCGCAGATGATCGAAATAAATCCGGTGGGAATTTTGCCGGATAAAAAACTGATTGCGCTCGATGCCAAAATAAAGTTTGATAACAACGCCATGTTTCGGCATCCGGATATTGTGCGTATTCATGAGGATTTTGAAGAAGAAAAACGGCATCGTCGCGCCAGACTATGTGGTTTTCAATATCACGAATTTGACGGCAATATCGGTTGTATCGTCAACGGTGAAGGTTTGGCGCTGGAGGCGATGGATATCATCCAATCCAAAGGTTACGGCACCGCCTGTTCGCTTAATGTTAAGGGCGGAGTGGATAAAGATAAAATTGCGGCCGGCATCAAAATCATTATGACCAATCCGCGGGTTGAGGGAATGCTGATTAACATTATCGGCGGTTTTTTGCGCTGCAATCTGATTGCCGACGGTATTCTGGAGGCTTCGCAGGACGTCGGGCTGACTGTGCCGCTGATTGTACGTTTTGAGGGTACAAACAAAGAAGAGGCCAAGGCAATTTTGCAACAGTCAAACTTGTCAGTGGTGTTTGCAGACGATATAAATGATGCGGTGGAGAAACTGTTGGCACAGATGGAGGTTAACGACTGATGTCTATTTTAGCGGATAAAAATACGCGGGTGCTGATTCAGGGAATTACCGGTACACAGGCTTCCTTCCATGTGAAACGCTCAATTGAAAACGGTACCAATGTTGTGGCCGGAACCTCGCCGGGGCATGAGGGTGAAAAACATCTGGGAGTGCCGGTGTTTGACAATGTGCATAATGCACAGCGGCAATTTAATTTTGATGCCAGCGTTTTGTTTGTGCCGGCAATGGCAGTTAAACGAGCGGTACGAGAAGCGGTTGAAGCGGAAATAGGGTTGATAGTTTCGATTGCCAGCGGTGTGCCGGTGCACGATATGTTAGAAATTCGCGCTATGTTGAAAGGCTCCAAAACGCTGATGATAGGCCCGAATACACCGGGGCTGATTACACCGCGGGAGGCGCGTTTGGGAATTTTTCCGGATAATATTCATCAAAAGGGGTGCATCGGCGTTATCTCGCGTTCGTCAACCCTTACTTATGAAGCGGTATTACAAACAAATGAGGCAAAACAGGGGCAATCCACGGTGGTCGGTTTGGGCGACGATATGATTATCGGTACCGATTTTAGGGAACCTCTGCGCCGCTTTATGGAAGATGAGGCCACCAAGGCAGTGGTGTTGGTCGGTAAGGCCGATAATGCTTATGAGCAACTGATTGCCGAGTATTATGATGGGCTTGCTGTTAAAAAGCCGGTGGTGGCGTTTGTTGCCGGAGAGGCTTTGCCGTTTGGGCATACAATGGGATATGCGGCCGATATTATTACTCACGGTAGGGTTACCGTTGCCGATAAGAAGCGCATTATGCGTGAGGCCGGAATCATCGTGGTTGACCAAATGAACGATATTCATAATACGTTGCAAGAACTTAAAATATGAGATTTTGGCGATATTTTCTGAATATGATTTTGCCGCCGCGATGTATTAAGTGCGGTCAGGTGTTGAGCGAGCGTAACGGTATTTGCGCCGAGTGTTTCGGTAAAATAACTTTTATCAGTAAGCCGTTGTGTCATTGTTGCGGACGACCTTTTGCCAAAAGTATCGATGTCAAGTTCGGCACGGTACAATATTGCGGCGAGTGTTTGGGCAAGAAAAAACGTTTATTTACTATGCTGCGTTCGGCCTTTATCTATAACGACGAATCTAAAGATTTGATTCTTAATCTGAAATTTCGGGACAGAACCGGTACGGCGGAAACTTTGGCAAATTTATTATATGCGGCGGGTACCGATATTTGGAAAGAAAAACCGGATTTAATCATACCGGTGCCTATACATAGGTTGCGTCTGTTGCAACGCCGTTATAATCAGTCGGCACTGCTTTGTAAGTATTTGGCACAGAAAACGGAAATTGCGGCGGATTATGTTTCTTTGGTGCGTAAGCGCAACACAGTGCCGCAAGTGCAATTATCGGGAGCGGCACGACGCAATAACCTGAAACAGGCTTTTGCGGTGATACACCCTTTGAATATTAAAGGCAAAAAAGTTGTGCTGATTGATGATGTTTCAACCACCGGCTCAACTTTGAACGAATGTGCCAATGTTTTACATAAAGCCGGTGCAATGGCGATTTATGCGCTGACTTTGGCACGTACCGAAGAATGAAAAATGCGGTCTATCCTTTGAAATTATATAGAATTTTTCCTTGCATATCATCAAGCTGAAACAGCCAATTTTCAAAAAGTCTGCGGTTTCTTTCAATAAATTCCGGTACCGATTTGCGGGCAATTTTGCCGACTTTCATATTCGGTTCGAGCCAATAAGTATCGTCAATTAGATGAATATTCAAAATGTAAACCAATCCGTTTTCCAACTCTACTTCCACCGTTCGTGTTGTTATTTCCAAATCCGGATTGTTCAACAATTCGTCACGAAATGCAATACCATGATAATCGATGGCACCGATTGTCAAAATAAAGCGCCGCATGTCACTCGATTGCATAATCTGCTTATGAATTTCATCTGCAAACAGCTTGTTTTCAGGGGTTTGAATACGCTCGATTTCGTCGTGCGGCAATGAGAGCAACGGATACGGAAGCCAATCGCCGGCCTCACCGGAAAAACTGCCGCAGGAACTGATTCGGAAAGTGTGCGTTTCGGATTGAGGCTGACGGGCATAGCAGATTTTTTTGCCGTCTTTTTTGCCGATAATTAAGCGGTCGAGAACTTTATCGTCGAGAGTATAAGTTTGCAATAAAACGCCGGTTTTGGCATCCAAGCCGCGCCGCTCGAGTTGGCGCTTATTTGTTTCCTCGGTCGAGATAATCGAAGAATCGTTGAGCATTCGCAACATATCGTTCATCTGGTTGAGATTGGCAAAATAGTTTTTGGCTTCCGCAAAGTGCCAAATTCCGTCCTGACGCAATAGGGTTATTTCGGAGTCGTCGGGATTGGTGATTTTTATTTTACCAAGATGCGACATTTTGGCCTTGGTGGCGGCAAAAGTCGGAGCACCGCCGACGGAAAGGCTGTCGCGCCACGAAGTGTATAGCCGCGCGCCGATACCGCAAACGGATGATACAAAAACGAAAATGAAAGCAACTATAAAATATTTTTTACTCATTCATAAACTCCCGTATGACTTTACGATGTTTGCGCCGAATAACAAACATACCGATAAACATTAACAAAGTAACAAGTGACGGTACCACCAATACTTGTGAAATAAACAGTAAGTGTATGTCATTTTTGTATTCTTTGCCGATTTTGCGCAGAATGTTTTCGGTTTCTATTTCCAACTCGGAAATTCTTTGTCCGGCCGCGCCCGATTGCAACATTTGGGTTATTATATCCGGATTTTGCACCACTCCGGCCTCAATATCGGAACGGGCATCAATCAATTCGGCACTCAGCCTTGAATAATCAGGTGCATTTTGCTCATATATTCGGTTAAATATTTTTTCGCTGATACTGAAGGTGTTGTGTTGAGCATAACGCACCGGAAGTGTAAAATAAATTTCGTTATCGGTCATGCGGTCAATCAGATTACGCAAAAGCTCAATGTTGGACGATTTGAAAACGGTATCATAAGGATTTTTATCCGGAGATTGTTCGGCTATCCAGTTATCATCAATAATCAAATCAACATCGCCGAATACGGCAACCTGTGCATCAGCACTCTGTTCAGCCGCAGTATCGGAAGAATGCAGCGGCGGAAATTTTCCCGTAATTAGGGCGGCGACCATATTATGGTTATCGGTTATGAGCGGAATAACCGAGCGGTTGCTGTCTTTTATGCTGAAATCAACCGCTTTATAGATACTTATCGGAAGTCCCGATGGTGCATATTCGATGTTCGGCTCGGCAATATCAACTATTTTGCCGCTGAAATTGATGCCCCATGAACTGATGAGATCAAGCAAAGAAAAATGTTCGATGTTGACATCGCTTGATTGGTTATCGGTCAAGAAGTCAAATAAAATTATGACTTTGCCGCCGTTTGTAATATAGCGATCAATGGCCGATTTGAATTCGGATGACAATTTTTTGGGGTTTACCAACAGTAACAAATCCAATTTCGGTGATATTTCATATACATCGTCCGTAAAATTGAGAAGGTTGTAGTCGTTTTCCAAATTGAGCAAAAAGCCTTGAAAATCATTGAGATATTGAAACGGGTCGAGATATACGCCGATACTTTTCATAACATCGGCGCGGTCGAGTTTTAAAATGGCGGTATCAATGTCTTTTTCCAAATACTGACTGCGGGCGGCAAAAAAGTGTTTGATGGCCGTTCCTTCGCCGTCTTCATTACGGATGATTGCACCGAAATAATCTTTGCTGCCGTAAATATTTTCTTCGTAATACAAACCGGATTTTAAGACAATATCTTCAAGCTTACTGAAAGGTTCAACGGTTACGGCGTTGACTTTTATTTTTTTGTTTGAAAATTTTTCGTATTTTTTTAGAAAACGCATTACCTGCTGATAATAGCGGGAATATTCAATATTGTGTTTTACATAGTCCTTGGATATATAAACGTCGATACGCAATGGTTTTTTTAAATTTTTGACTATGTCACGACTTATTTGTTGCGGAGTATAAATTTCTTGTGCGGTGGCGTCATATTTTTGTTCAAATAACGTGTATACAACAAAGCACAGCGCGGCAAATCCGCTGAACAACATAGCGGAAAAGGCAATAAAACGCGGCATTTTATATTTTTGCGCCGAAGCACGCAGTTGCAATACCAAAATGTTCAAAAATATTGTTATTCCGCCGATTGTAAAAAAGTACAACCAGTCGCCGACGCCGATTTCTGCCAGCAAAAAGTCGGTGTAAGCGGCGCGAAAATGAGTGCTCGGAATAAAAGCCAGAAATGTTGTGGAAAGTAAGCTGAGCAAATATACCGATATCATATTTTTATTTAAGGCTGAAATCAGCGAACCAACGGCGCAGAACACAAAAATTACCAACCATAATCCGATGTAGGCAAAGACAATATTACCCCAATCAAGGGTTATCAGTTCGGCAGAATCGTGGATAAACGGCAACAACAGCAGACTCATAAAAATTCCGAACATTGTGGCGGCGCATATTTTGGCGATAACCGGTTTGCGGTATGCCAACGGTTGTGTCAGCAAAAATTCCGCCGTGCCGCTTTTATATTCTTCTGACCATAATTTCATGGTAAGAGCCGGAATTAAAGCGGCCTGAATGTAAATTTGCATATTAAACAGCGCATAAAGTCCGGTATCATGCATATCCAAATACGAGGCATAAAAAGCAATTCCCGATGAAACGAGCAGATATATAAAAACTACGACCAAAGCAAAATAGCTGTGAAAATAACCGTAAAATTCTTTTTTTAACAAAGCATAAAACTGTTGCATAACGTACCTCATTTTTGTGTTGCTATACGGAAAGATGCCGATAAATCGTTGCGGGATTTTTTCTTAAAATCCGATAGTGTGCCGTCGAACAGCAATTTTCCTTGATGCAAAAGCAGAATCTTATCGGCCATGGCTTCGACGTCTTCCAACGTGTGAGTCGAGATAATGATAAGGTGATTACGGGCATATTTTTTGATAATTTTGCGAATGGCATCTTTTTGGTTGGGGTCGAGACCTTCCGTCGGTTCATCCAAAAGCAATACTTCCGGCTCAGCCAACAAAACGGCGGCCAGTTCCGTACGCTTTTTAAAGCCTTTGGACAGGTTTTCGCATTTTTGCGCCAATACCTCTTTAAGCTGCAACTGTTCGATTACATCGTTTATGCGTATGGTCGCGGTTTGAGGTGTAATTTGGCGAATCGCCGCAACAAAATGCAAAAAGTCATAAACATTCATTTCGCCGTATAGGGCGGAGATTTCCTGCACATAGCCGATATTGCGCAAATAAGCAATGCGGTTTGTTTTAAGATTGAGCTCATCCAACATAACCGAACCGGTATCAGCTTCAAAATATCCGCTTAAAATACGTAACAAAGTTGATTTTCCGGCACCGTTTTCGCCAAGCAAGGCCGTAATACAGCCTTTTTCAACTTGCAAAGTAATATTCGATAGAACTTGTTTATCATCAAAAAATTTTGAAATATTGTCGATTTTTAGCATATTTTGCCCTCAATTTCGGTAATTTATACCCATATATAACATTGTTTCATCATTTTTTTCAACCATAATAAAAAACATTGATGACAAATTGATTTTAATGGAGTAATAATTAACAAAAAGCTTAAACGGAGCAAATAAAATTGAACGAATTTACAAAAGACGAATTAAGAAACTTTATTATCGGCTTGGGCGTGCTGATGGCTTGTCTGACGGCCTTTTTGATATTTAAGTTGAACCAAAATGAATGGAAGGACGCGGAAGACACGGATTACACCGTGTTTGCAACTTATAATCGCACCGACGGTCTGGAAATCGGTGACAAAGTGCGTATGGCAGGTATTGATATCGGGTATGTGGCGGATAATGTGCTGGATGATGACTTCAGAGCCACTCTGGCACTCAAGATTCGCAAAGAAATACAGATTCCTGATGACAGCAGTGCGGCTATTGTCAGTTCCGGCATTATGGGTAATAAATATATAGAAATCGAACCGGGCGGTTCGGAGGATTTTATTGCCGACGACGGCGAATTTTCGTATACACAGGATGCAATTATTTTGGAAGAATTGGTTGACCGGATTATATCAATGGGCAAAGCCAAGCTTGATGCCAAGTCCGTACCGTCAACAACACCGCAGGAGGAGAATTAAAATGCGTAAAAAACCGGTTGAAACCATTATGGGACTTGTTGTTTTGATTATTGCTTTATTGTTTTTGGGGTTTGCCTATCGGGTATCGGATTTGCAAGTGGTACAAGGTTATTCCGTGAGTGCCGAATTTTTGAAAGTAGGCGGGCTCAGTGTCGGTTCGGATGTACGGATTAACGGTATTAAAGTCGGCACGGTTACGGCACAGGATTTAAACAATGAAGACTACACGGTAAAAGTTACTTTCAGTATTGCTTCAAACGTAAAATTGCCGAAAGACAGTACGGCGGAAATCGTCGGCGACGGTTTAATGGGTGATAAATTTGTGAAAATTGCTCCGGGTATATCTAAAGAATATCTGGCGGATGGTGACGTGTTTGCCAAGACCAAAGACTTCAAAACTTTGGAAGATATGGTGGGTGAAGTGATTTTTATGGTGACTGACAGCGGTAATAAAAATGAATAAAATACTCAATATATGTTGCGCTTTGGCGTGTTGTGTCGCTTTTTCGGCCGAGGCTTCGGGAATCGATAAAAATACGGCTAAAATGCAGGCAATGGATAAAATTACAGGGCGCGTCAGCGTAATAAACGTGCCGGTGGGCGGTATGGTTGAGTTCGGCTCGCTTTCGATTGTAGTGCGCTCCTGCAAAACCCGTCCGATGGAAGAAACGCCGGATAATTTTGCGTTTGCCGATATTGCGGATAAAACCTTGAAAGGCGAAGATGTTAATATTTTTCGCGGGTGGATGATATCATCATCTCCGGCCACACACGCGGTGGAGCATCCGATTTATGATGTGTGGTTGCTCAGTTGTGAAGATAAAAAAGTCGATAAAAAATTGTTGCTTTCAGCTGAACAACTGGCTGCACACGAAAATATTCCTTCTGCCGAAAAGACGATAACCGCGGCCAAAGAAACATTGGTTGAGGCGTCAGAAAACAAAGAGCCGATTTCCGAAATGCAGGAAGATGCATCGCGTCAACAGGAAAATATCGAACCGGGGATGGAATTTTCGTATGATGAAGCGGAAATTGACGAAGAAGGTACGGAAGAAGGCGAAGAAGGAGTGGTTGTCGATGATGTGCCGACTGAGGAAAATGCAGTTACGGAATAAACTCTGATAAAAATCCGTTAATAACTTGAATTTTTAGTTTTTTCTATTGCAAAAAGGGTATAGTAATACCTAAATAAATGTTGTTGTAATATGTCAGGAGAAAAATATGTTTATAAATGACGCCTTTGCGGCGGAAGCGACGACTGCGGTTCAAGGTAATGCCCTTGGCGGAACATTGATTCAGTTAGCGCTGATTTTGCTGATTTTTTATTTCATTCTTATTCGCCCGCAACAAAAGAAAATGCGCGAACATGCAGCTATGGTCGAGGCGCTGAAAGTAGGGGATAAAATTTTATTAACCAGCGGTATTTACGGTAAAATTTCCAAAATAAAAGATGATAAAGTTTATGCGGAAATTGCTCCGAATGTTGAAGTTTTAATCGACAGAATGACTGTCGGTGCGGTTCTTAACGATGTACCTCCGACGGTTATCGACGGTTCAAAAGCTGTAAAGCAAATCAAAAGTAAAAAAGGAAAATAAAATGTATAAATTATCACTTAATCGAATTTTGATAATTATTGCCATTTGTTTGGTCGGTATATTTTTTGCAATACCGAACTTCGCTTCGGATAAAACAAAGTTACCGAAGTGGTGGCAACCGGTTAATTTGGGTTTGGATTTGCAAGGCGGTTCAAGCCTGCTTTTGCAAGTTAAGATGGATGATGTTTTGCGTGACAAGATGTCAACAGTTGAAGATTTGGTGCGTAAATCTTTGCGTGATCGCAGAACCCGCTATCAGGATTTGAAATCGGATAAAGACGGGGTTACCGTTAAAATTGCCGATTATAATGCACGCGATAAGGCTAAAGAAGCCTTCCGTAAACTGGACGAGGGTTTGGTCGTAACCGAGGATGAAAACGGTGAGGGAATTTTGACCGTTACCTATAACGAACAGGCAATGGCTGCTTTGAAAAATCGCGTAATTGACCAATCTATCAGCATTGTGCGTCGCCGTATTGATGAACTCGGCACCAAAGAGCCGATTATTCAAGGACAGGGTTCTGATCGTATTTTGGTACAATTGCCGGGTGTGCAGAATCCGGAAAGTGTGAAGATTTTGCTCGGCAAAACCGCGAAAATGGATTTCCATTTGGTTGACGAATCTACCAATGTTACTCAAGCCAAACGCGGCAAAATAAGTAAGGCTTCGAAAATTATGAGCGGTTCGGAAGGCGAACAATATGTGGTGTTCCGCAAACCGGTGGTGGGCGGTGAGCATTTGACCGACGCCCGTGTTACGTTTGATGGACCGAATCCGGTTGTAAGTTTCCGTTTTGATACGATGGGAGGACGCCAATTTGCCGAAGTTACCAGCGAACATATCGGCGAAAGACTGGCTATTGTTTTGGATAACGAAGTGATTTCGGCGCCGAATATTCAGACCGCCATTACCGGCGGCAGCGGTATCATTACCGGTAATTTCACTACCAAGAGCGCCAATGATTTGGCTTTGTTGTTGCGTTCCGGTGCTTTGCCGGCTCCGCTTGAAGTGATGGAAGAAAGAACCGTAGGTGCAGGCTTGGGTGCTGATTCGATTAAGGCCGGTGTAACTGCTTCCATAGTCGGATTTGCCGCTGTTATTATCTTTATGATTTTGGCATACAGCCTGTTCGGTTTGATGGTTGATATCACTCTGTTTTTGAATGTGGCAATTATGCTCGGCATTATGAGCTTTATGGGTACGACTTTGACCTTGCCGGGTATTGCCGGTATTATCTTAACAATCGGTATGGCGGTTGATGCCAATATTTTGATTTTTGAACGCATCAGAGAAGAAGTTAACCACGGTCGTTCTATTCGCGATGCCATTACGGTGGGCTTTACCGAAGCATATCGCACCATTGTCGATTCTAACCTGACAACCTTGGCGGCGGCAGCTGTATTGTTCTACTTCGGCAGCGGTCCGGTGCGCGGTTTTGCCGTAACATTGACCATAGGTATCATTGTTTCGATGTTTACCTCGGTTACGGTCAGCCGTTTGATGGTGGAAGCGTGGCTTGCCAAATATAAACCGACAAAGTTACCGTTATAATAAAAAAGGAAAAAGAAAATGAAAATATTCAGTTGGATTATAAAAGATACAACCATCGACTTTTTGAAGTGGCGTAAAGTCGGTTATGCAATTTCGTTGTTGCTGATTGCGGCGTCGATTGCCAGCATTACTTTGAGAGGTTTTAACTATGGTATTGACTTCTCCGGCGGTGTGGCTATGGATGTGCGCGCCAAAAGCGGTGCGGCCGATGTGGAAAAGGTTCGCTCACAATTGTCGGAATTGAACCTTGATGAGTTGAATATTCAATCAGTGGGAAAAGAAGGCGATCAACTTCTCATCAGAGCACAAGCCAACAATGCCGATGAAGAAAGTCAGCGTATTGCAGTTAATCAGATTAAAGACATTTTGGGAAGCGATTACACGTTTGAAAGTATCGAATCCGTCGGTCCGCAAGTCGGCGATGAATTGAAACTTTCCGGTGTTTTGGCGTCGATTTTTGCTTGCGTTGCCATCAGTTTGTATGTGTGGTTCCGCTTTGAATGGCGTTTTGCCGTCGGTGCTTTGCTCGGTTTGTTTCACGATATCTTTATTGTTGTGGGCTTGCTTTCCATCTTTCACTTGGATTTCAGCCTGACTACAATTGCCGCTATTTTAACACTTGCCGGTTATTCGGTGAATGACACGGTGGTAACATATGACCGTATCAGAGAAAACTTGCAGAAGTTTAAGAAAATGCCGCAATACGATTTGTTGAACAAGAGTATTAACGATATTTTCTCGCGTACGATTTTGACCAGCTTGACCACGTTGCTTGCCTCGTTGGCATTGCTCGTGTTCGGCGGTGCGGCGCTGTACAGCTTTGCATTTGTGATTACCGTCGGTGTGATTATCGGTACATATTCTTCGATTTTTGTATCAGTGCCGATTTTGAACTGGTTTGATTTGCGCAAAGCCGCACAGGAAGAAGAAAACGTTAATCCGTTCGGAAACGTACAATAATCTTCCGTAAGGTTATAAAAAAAACTCCGCAAGTGTGTGGCTTGCGGAGTTTTCTTTAATAAAGCGGCTGCTTTTTTGCGTATAACTTCATACGGATTAATACAACCGCCAAAAAGACGGGGTATCCCCAAATGAAACACAGCGAGTACAGCATGGTAAAGCGAAAGGTGGTCGTAAAAAAACCAAACGGAAGAAAGTCGTGGTTCTTCCAGCGATTTACTCTGAAATACATTCGGTTAATCGGTTCTCCGCACAGCCGGTAGCGATACATAATCACCGCGTTCCAGAAAGTGTGATAGCTCAAATTGGCATAAATCATCGCCTTTTTAATGTTTTCTTTCGGTAACTCGTAAGTTCCGTCGTACCAACTGTGAGCATCATGTAATTTGTCTTGCAGAATGTCTTCGCGTCCGGCCAGGTCAAAAGAGACAGACCTCGTAAAAATACGGATAGCGGAAATACAAAAACTGACAATAAACAAAAAAATTCCCACAGTGAGTAAGGAATACATAAGTGCATCAGGCAGATTTGTCAACAAAAAGCGCAAATCACTCAGCCATTTATCAAAAACTGAACAGTCCATAATTATAGAGTTTTAATAATTGTATAAATACTTTGGTTTACGGATTGAATGTAATTAAAAATCGGCCAGGAGTCAAACAAAAAAAAGACAGTCGGAAGACTGTCTTTTACAGAAGGTAAGAATTGCAAACGTTTAGTATGTCGTAATTGATTTATCGTCTTTAACATACATATTGAGCGATTGATGAATCTGTTTTTCCATACTGGAATCAAAGGCTTGGAATAAGTTGATAACCATATCGTTCCAATGTTGCTCTTTATCTTCAATATTGGTATCGACGGCCATTGTCAAATCACGCCATGCTTCAACATTGGCCGCGGCCGAAGATTTGTTGTCAACCACACGCAACAATACCTTGAGAGTAGCGTGATATTTTAAACGGTCTTTGCTCAAGATTTGTTCGGATTTTTCTTCGGTTTCGGTTACGCTGGCATCCTGAATAATGAATTCTGCCACGCTGTTGGAGGAAAAGTCGGTTGCCTGTAAGCGTTCTTTGGCCCATGTTTTGGCGGTTTTTTCAATAGAGGTAGGGAGCATATGCTCAACGTGCGGACGAGTGAACGACGGAGTGAATTCCGATTTGATTTCCACGGTTTTAACCATCAACGGAATCGGGGCTTTGTTATCAAAATGTAAGTCGCTGTATCGTTCCGGTACGGCCGTGTTGTTATTCATTGAAGAACAAGCGTTCAAAAGTACAACCGTAGCGGCTGCACAAATTATTTTGCTAAAAATATTCATCGTTCATAACCTCGCAAATTGCACAATATTTACTTCAAGTTACAAGCTAAAGTTTAAGATATATTTAAAAAGTATTTTCAAATTAACAAAGTTGCTTAATAAAAAAGTTGACAAAATGCAAAAATATGCTATACTGCACACATACAATACATTAAGGAGAATAAAAAAATGGCTTATACTTTCAACAGTTTCAGAATGTCAAAACTTAATAAGGAATTTACCTCAAAGGAGGCTATCGGTGTTATGGATGCCGTTTTGGACGATGCATTGACCGATAAAGAAAAAATTCTGGCTTCAAATGATGTGGCCAATCTTATATCAGGGCATTCGGAGCAGTTTGCGGCTGCTTTGGCTGACGGCAGTATCAAAAACGAAGAACTGACGGGAAAAATGTTGTCGGCGATTGAATTTAACCCTCAAAACATTCAGCTAATTCTCAACAGTGCTCTTAAAATAGAGCGGACTTCAAAAAGCGGTGATACGAACATTTTGACCACGTTGGCCGATAAGTTGATTTCCAAGTTTAAATATAAACATTCCAGCAGAGAGGCAATCAGCCAGACAAAAGCCATTTTAACCACACTTAACAAACATGTTGAAGATTACGGCAAAACGGCAAATCCGGATTTGGCTACGTATGAGAAAATACATAAAATATATGACAAAGCATATCCTATTGTGCCGAGCATTTTACCGATTTCCAACAAGTTGGGAGAGCGAATCGGTATTATGAAAGCGGGATATAAGAGAAGCGAGGGTAATTTTGAAAAAATTGTAGAATTTATGCAAAAGAATCCCGATAAAGAAGAATATACGGATATGTTTGAGCAGGAACTGAAGTCTGCAATGAACAGGAATCCGCAAAAAGCCGTCGAAACCGTTATGAATACAGTTAAGGGTATTTCGCAAATTGCAAATGATAATACTCGCGGCGATATGTATGGAATTATATTGGGCGCAATGGAAGGTATTCCGGCAAAAGACAACGCCGAATCAGAGGCAAAATCGGCAAAAGTTATGGCATTTATCAACAAAGCCATGAAAGCCGAAAAGAATCCGGAAATCAAAGAACGGATGGCGGTCAGCGCAATGTATGCACTGCATAACGGTTTGTGCGATGAAAACGGCGGATTGATAATTGCTGCCGGACAGGAAAATCAGGCATTTGGTGCTTTGAATAAATTAGCGGAAACGGCCGGACATCGTACCGAAATCAGAGAGATTTTGGCCGCTACTGCCGATAAATACAGAACACGCGAGGATATATCCGAAAAAGTTAAGGATACTATGAAAAAAGCTCTTGCTTTTGCGGATACTTCCAAAAAAGAAATGGCGGTGGAACATGAGAAAACCATGTTTGAAAAGAGAATGCGCAATGTATATCGTCAGGATAAAAACGTGCGGCGTTTGAATACCGAAATTTGTGCACTCCTGAACCTTAATTATCCTGATTCCGATTATAAGTTTGATATTAATAAACATACTTTTCCGAGTAAAAAAGAAATGGAAAAAGCCATCAACAAACTCAGCGAATATTCGCAAATCAGCGGTTATTTGCCGGATCTTATCATCAACAAAATCGATAAGGAAAAATTCAGCAATATCGACGATGTTATGTTGGATAAGTTTGAAAAGGCAACGGGCAGAATTAAATCGGAAGAAAACCGTGAAAACGTTGTTTCCAAGTTGATGGATGTGCGCAAAAATATGCACTCTATGAACGTCAGAAAGAAGAATAAAATTGTGTTCAGTAAGGACGATTACGTTGCTCCGGATGGTGTTGATTTGGAAAAGCTGGCGGAGAAGAAAACACCGGCAGACCATGCACCGAAAAAGTTCAACGGTCCGTTCAATGACGATATTAAGAAAATAGACGAAGGTCGTTGATTTATAACAAATTGTGAAAGGTCGGTTTTATACCGGCCTTTTTTGTGTCTTATTAACAAATTAACATACTTATATTACTTATCTTTTTTCTTTGTAACATTTTGTAACAACTTGTTAAGTGCGCGCGCGCGAAAAGTGTGTTATATTTTGTGGCAGAATTTGAAATTTAGCTAAATACAGAAGGATTTTTAATGACCAATACAATAAAAGTAGCCGTTATCGGTGCGGGTATGATGGGCAAAAACCACATCAAAACATACAAAACCATGCAAGGAGTAGAACTTGTCGGCGTTTATGATATTTTTCCGGAAGCGGCAAAAGCGGCTGCCGAGGCGTTTGGCATAAAAGCGTTTTCTTCAATGGAAGAAGTGGCCGCCAATGTTGATGCCGTCAGTGTTGTGACTACTTCGGTTACGCACGCCGATGTCGGCGAGTTTTTTATGAATCATGGGATTCATTGTATGATGGAAAAGCCGTTGGCCACCACCGAAGAAGGCTGTATGCGCCTGATTAACGCCGCCAAGAAAAACAATGTGGTGCTGATGGTAGGGCATATCGAACGCTTTAATCCGGCAGTTGAGCAAATGGGGAAACTGCTTTCCGATACTTCCAAAATCCGTTCGATTACGGCACAGCGTATGTCGGCCGCCAGCGGGCGCATTACCGATGTAGATGTGGCAATGGATTTGATGATTCACGATGTGGAAGTTATTCAATCTTTGGTGCAATCGCCGGTGATTAATGTGCAGACCGCTTCGGTTAAAACCAAGGAAAGTCCGCTCGGTAAGGACTATATTACGGCTTTGCTCGAATTTGCCAACGGCGCGACCGCCAATATTACGGCCAGCCGCATTACGCAATCGCGTGTTCGCACTCTGACGGTAACAACCGACACCAACTATATCGATATGGACTTTATCAACCAAAGCATTAATGTTCATTCGCAAGGACGTATGCCGTTCGTTAATCAGGAAGAAATTCCGGAATGGATGAATTACGGCCTGAAAGGCAGTGTGGAACAGCTGTTTATTCCGACCAATCAGCCGCTTTTGGCTGAGCTTAATCACTTTATTAAGTGCGTCAACGGCGAGGCAACTCCGCGGGTGAACGGCGAACAGGCTTTGGCGGCGTTGCGCGTAATTTGGGAAGTTGAGGAAAAACTCGGTTTTTTGAATGAAACGTCAACTCCGAAATCGGCCCAAAATAAGGCTGCGTAAAAATATATAATATCGTATGAAAAAAGCACCTTTGTCTTTGTGCGGACGAGGTGTTTTTTTATGATAAAACAGCGGCAAAACGGCGCGTTTGACATATATTTTTGCAAGTGTCAAAAAATTAACCATTTTTTTACGTTCAAAGCAAAGATTTTGCTTGAACATTGTGATTTTGTGATATAAATTCAACGCAAATTAAAGTTTTTTTGATTTTAGTTCCGGTTCATTGTGAGCCGAAACTTCGTTTTAACAAATACAGCTAACAGGAGCTTAACACATTATGAGTAAATGGGTTTATACATTTGGAAACGGCAAAGCCGAAGGCGATGCCAACATGCGTAATCTCCTCGGCGGTAAAGGTGCCAACCTTGCGGAAATGAACAAGGTCGGTTTGCCGGTTCCTCCGGGATTTACGGTTACAACAGAAGTTTGTACATACTACTATGCCAACAACAATACTTATCCGTCTGATTTGAAAGATCAAGTTAAGGCTGCGGTTGCCGGCGTTGAAGCTATTATGGGTAAAAAGTTCGGCGATAACAGCAATCCGCTGTTGTTCTCGGTTCGTTCCGGCGCCAGAATTTCCATGCCGGGTATGATGGATACGGTTTTGAACCTCGGTTTGAACGACGAAAGCGTTAAAGGTTTGGCACAAACTTCCGGCAACGAAAGATTTGCTTACGACTCTTATCGTCGTTTTATTCAAATGTTCTCCGATGTGGTTTTGGGTGCCGACCTTGATGAATACGAAGGCGCACTTGAAGCTATGAAAAAATCCAAAGGCTATAAGTCTGATACGGATTTGACTACCGAAGATTTGAAGGAATTGGTAAATCAATATAAACAAATCGGTCAGAAATTGGGCAAAGTCGTTCCGCAAGATCCGTGGGAACAATTGTGGCTCGGTATCGGTGCCGTATTCGGCTCTTGGAATGTGGCTCGTGCCATTACCTATCGTAAGCTGAACAATATTCCGGGTGACTGGGGTACCGCTTGTAACGTACAGACCATGGTGTTCGGTAATGCGGGTAACGATTCCGCAACCGGCGTTTGCTTCTCGCGCGATCCGGCTACCGGCGAAAACAAATACTACGGTGAATACCTCGTAAATGCTCAGGGCGAAGACGTTGTGGCCGGTATTCGTACTCCGCAACCGATGAGCTCAAAAGGTGAATGCAACTCTTTGGAAGAATTGTGGCCGAATCTGTATAAGCAGTTGGTAGATGTTCGCAACGCTTTGGAAGCTCACTATAAAGATATGCAGGATATGGAATTTACCATTGAGCACGGTAAATTGTGGATGTTGCAATGCCGCAACGGTAAGAGAACCGCTGCCGCTGCCGTTCGTATGGCCGTTGAAATGTTTGACGAAGGTCTGATTACCAAAGAAGAAGCTATTATGCGCGTTGGTGCCGACCAGTTAGACCAGCTTTTGCACCCGATGTTGGATCCGAAGGCTGAAAAGAAAGTTATTGCTACCGGTTTGCCGGCTTCTCCGGGTGCCGCTGTCGGTCGCGCCGTATTCTGCGCCGAAGACGCGGAAGCTTGGGCTGCCAAGGGTGAAAAAGTTATCCTTATCCGTAACGAAACTTCGCCGGAAGATATCGGCGGTATGCACGCTTCTCAAGGTGTTATTACCGCACGCGGCGGTATGACTTCTCACGCAGCCGTTGTGGCCAGAGGTATGGGTACTCCGTGCGTTTCCGGTTCTACCGACATTACTATTGACTACGCTTCCAAGACCATGACAACCAAGTCCGGTTCTTGCATTAAAGAAGGCGATTGGGTATCTTTAGACGGCGGTAAAGGTCAGATTATCGAAGGTAAAATTCCGACGGTTAAGGCTGATACCAACTCCGGCAACTTCGGTCGCTTTATGAAGTGGGTTGATGAAATCCGCACTATGCATGTTCGCGCCAATGCCGAAACTCCGGCTGACGCCAAACAGGCTTTGGAATTTGGTGCCGAAGGTATCGGTTTGGCTCGTACCGAACACATGTTCTTTGACGCTAAACGTATTTCCGATATGCGCACGATGATTCTTTCCGATAACGAAGAAGGTCGCAGAGCTGCTTTGGCTCGTTTGTTGCCGTATCAAAAAGAGGACTTCAAAGAATTGTATCGTACCATGAACGGCTATCCGGTAGTTATTCGTTTGCTCGATCCGCCGCTCCACGAATTTTTGCCGCATACCGATGCAGAAATGCAGGAATTGGCCGACAAGATGGGCAAGACTTTGGCTGAAGTAAAGAATCGTTCCAACTCTTTGCACGAAATGAATCCGATGCTCGGTCACCGCGGTTGTCGTTTGGCTGTTACCTATCCGGAAATTTGCGAAATGCAAACCCGTGCTATTCTCGAGGCTGCTATGGAATGCCGCGATGAAGGCGTAAAAGTTACTCCGGAAATCGAAGTTCCGCTCATCGGCTCCAAGAAAGAATTGGATATTGTGAAAAACATCATTGATACAACCGCTCAGAATATTTTCGCCGAAAAAGGCAAGTCTATCGAATACGAAGTTGGTACGATGATTGAATTGCCGCGTGCCGCTTTGATGGCTGAAGAAATTGCCGCTTCTGCTGCGTTCTTCGGTTTCGGTACCAACGATTTGACACAAACCACTTTGGGTATGAGCCGTGATGATACCGGCGCTATCTTGGATTGCTATCGTTCCAAAGGCATTTACGTTGCCGATCCGTTTGCTTCCATTGATATAGAAGGTGTAGGCAAACTGGTTAAACGTGCTTGCGAATATGGTCGTGAAACGAATCCGGAATTGCTCTTGGGCGTTTGCGGTGAACACGGTGGTGATCCGAAATCCATCGAGTTCTTCCAACAGTGCGGTTTGGACTATGTTTCCTGCTCGCCGTTCCGTGTACCGGTAGCTCGTTTGGCTGCCGCTCAAGCTGCGGTGAAGTTTGGAAAGACTCAGAAGGAGCACAAAGTAAACAAAGCCGCTTAATTAAAACTCGTCTAGCGGGCGATTGCTCGGAAATTTTTTCCTTGTGTACTGCCTTGTACACGGTGTCAAAAATTTCGCGTCGCAATCGCCACGCTATCCGAGTTTTGGCGAGGCTGTGCCAATACGAAAAGGATTCCTTTGTTGGGGAATCCTTTTTTGTGTACTGCCTTGTACACGG
>CADBEI010000004.1:36176-43307 GCA_902793695.1 uncultured Pseudomonadota bacterium
TCGCAATCGCCACGCTATCCGAGTTTTGGCGAGGCTGTGCCAATACGAAAAGGATTCCTTTGTTGGGGAATCCTTTTTTGTGTACTGCCTTGTACACGGTGTCAAAAATTTCACTTTGCAATCTGTTTAAGTTCTTAAAAAGTGTCGGAGTTTGTTGCCGACACTTTATTATATATATAAGGCGCGACTTATAATCGCGCCTTTGTTTTTGAAAATCGATTAAAATTATTTTACAACTTTAATCACATCATCGGTAATATCGTCACCGCCACCGAGAATCATACCCTTGGCAATAATGAATTTATAGCCTTTTTTATGAGCTTCATCAGCAATGGTGGAATTGATATTTTGTTCAATGGCTTGTAATGCCGTAACGTAGCGCTGAGCAAAAACGTTGCGCTTGGAATTAAGTTCTTCGTTTAATTGTTGAGCCAATTTCTCTTTCTTTTCCTGATCTTTTTCTTCATTGACCGAGTTTTGAGCGTTTTGAATCCATTGTACCAATTCTGCATTTTGTGCGTCTTGCTCGGCTTTGAGACCTTGTACTTGAGCCGAACTTGCTACAACTTTGGCAACATCAACTACGGCAACTCGAGAGTTCATCCGTTCCGAATAAATATAACCGGCAAAGAAACCGGAAATAAAAACAGCGATTACTACGCAAAGAGTATAAAAACTTTTCATTGTTTTCCTTTCTGATTTTTGGTTTAAGACACCTAATCTTTATCCTATTTAATTTAAAAAGTAAAACAAAATTTGCAAAAAAATCGTTTTAAGGCCGATTTTATGCAGAAAAATGCATTTTTTTTGTGATTAATGCGCTATTTTATTTGACATTTGGCAAAAATACTGTTCACACTATAGGCAGAGGTGGTTGTTTGCCTCTACTTTAACGTTAGAGAAAGGAAATAAAATGAATAAAACTGAATTCGTTGATGCCGTTGCCAAAGAAGCTGGCGCATCTAAAGTTGCTGCTGCACAAGTTGTAAATGCTGCTATTGCTGTTATTACAAAGTCTTTGAAAAAAGGCGTTTCCATTCAAATTACCGGTTTCGGTACATTTGATGTAGCTAAACGTGCTGCTCGCAAGGGTCACAACCCGGCAACCGGCAAAGAAATCAAAATTCCTGCATCTAAGGCTCCGCGCTTCAAGGCCGGTGCTGTTTTGAAGAAAGCTGTTAAGTAATTAATACGTTTTTTCAATAAAAATCCCTGTTGCAAGCGTAACAGGGATTTTTATTTTGAAGATGCTGTATCATCCGATAAAGCCGTAAAAAAGGAGAAAATTACATTGCTTTTTCTTTTGATAAAATATCGTTCAGTTTTTTGTTGGCGTCTTCAAGCGAGCAATTACTGTATACAGAAACCTCGTTGGCCAAGCGGTCGACAGCCTGCTCATATATTTGGCGCTCACTGTATGACTGTTCCGCAATATTTTCACTGCGGTACAAATCTCTGATAACCTCGGCAATGGCAATCGGATTTCCGGAATTGATTTTATTTTCATATTCCTGTGCCCGACGTGACCACATAATCTTGCGGATTCTGGCTTTTCCTCTGAGAGTATTAAAAGCTTCTTCCATAGTTTTATCGTCCGAAATTTTGCGCAAGCCAACATTCGGAATCTTTGCCGTCGGAATCCGTAAGGTCATTTTATCTTTATCAAAGTTGACGACCAACATTTCTAATTCCGTACCGGCAATCGTTTGTTTGGTAATATCGGATACCTTACCGACACCATGTGTCGGATAAACAACATATTCTCCGGCGTTAAACGTCAATGATGGTAATTTTTTAATACTCATAATTGCTCCTAAAATAAAAATTGTTAAGTGTGAAACAAATTGAATATATCACATTTTTGAGGGTAAATCCAGATAAAAAATGCAAAAAAACGAAAAAAAATTTTAAAATCAGTATTTTTTCTGCAAAGAACGGGCAATATATTGCGTGGCAACATCAAATTCCGCCGCCGGCGCAAAGGTATTGCCGAGCTTTTTAATGCCTGTGCGGGCAGCGCATTCTTCAATAAATTGTTTTTCGAGCGCATAATTGATTTTTTCTTGCGGGTGGAAAATATATGATTGCTCAATGCCGTTAATATAATTAAGGCGCGGGTTCAACATATCTTCCACCGGCGGAAAGCGCGAATAATCTCCGGTTGCCATGGCAATATGGTTAGTTTCGTGCCAAGCCAGAGCCAAACAGCGAATCCCGCTTTGTTCTTTGAGTTTGTCGGCGCATATATATAATGTTTTATCAAGAGCAAAGGCGTCGGCCTCAACCCAATTATCAAGCTGAAACTGCCGTAATTGTTCGGTGGTCAGCAGTACAAACTGCGGAGTTTTGATGCGGTTGTATTTTGCGGTTATGCTTGCAACCTTATATAACAGCTTTTTTTGTTCCGGTAAATTCAATGTATTAAAATCTTCAAGTTTTTCTTTAATGTGCGGGATTTGGGCGATGTCAGCGGCAATCAGGCGAATCTTACGTTGCTCGTTTTCCCAAAATTCAGGCGATATCGGCAGTTGCAACAGCACATTGAGTTTATCGGCCTGTCGGTCAAGAGCCGCCTCATGTTGTTCCTTGCCGTGCAGACTCATATAACATTCTTTGCTGATTGACAGCAGAATATCCAGCTTTCTTTGCGGCGAAAGTCGGGAAAGAGTTTGCGGGGTGTTGCGGCGAAGAAAATGTTGATATTTGCTCCGGTCCGCCGGATCATAATAAATGCGACCGTCGGCATCATTATATGTTAAGTCGGAATTATATTGTAAAGCAATACCGCAAAAATCGCTCACCGTCATATCGCTAACCATCAACCTACAAGTACCTTGTTTATCACGATGCAGGGTAGTATAATTGTCGGCAAAAATCTCTCGAATTTGCGGTAAATGTGATGCGCGGAACAACTTAAATATTACCGGTTCCGTGTCGCAATCTTCAAAACAGTTGCAGACATTATCGATTTCCGTGTTGCGGCAGACATTATCGATTTCCGTGTTGCGAGTCAGCCATATATAATCTTTTTTATCCATTTCCACCTCGGAGCAAATATATCACATATTTTGGCTTTAGTCCATTGAAATTTTTTTTGCGGAGAGTTTTTTTATTGCGGGCGCAAATTGTGCTTGACTTTTAAAATTTTACAGAACTAAAATAGAACAAATTTTAACGGGAGTGTGCCGATGCTGACGGAAAAACAATACAATTTACTTATGTTTATCAATAAAGTTAATCGCGAAACCGGACAATGTCCGTCGTTTGATGAAATGAAAGATGCTATCGGGCTGAAATCAAAATCAGGCATTCACGCTTTAATAACTTCTTTGGAAGAACGCAATTTTATTCGCCGCCTGCCGCATAAAGCACGCGCCATGGAAGTGGTGCGGATGCCGCGTTTTAAGCCGCAAGCTATAATTGATGAAGAAAAGAAGCGTGAGCAGGCTATTCAAAACGGTTCGGTACAAATTCCTATTCTATGCCCTGAAAATAGAAGGAAATTCAATGGTGGAAGCCGGTATATTGGACGGAGATACTGCCATTATCAAAAAGCAAAATCAGGCCGATAACGGTAAAATAGTGGTGGCGTTGGTCGATAATCAGGAAGCAACGCTTAAGGTGCTGAAGAAAAGCGGAGAATATGTGCAGTTGGTGCCGTGCAATAAAGAATATAAAACCAAAACGTTGGAAGCGAATCGGGTGAAAATACAAGGTGTGCTTTCGGGGATTATCAGAAACTATTAGAGAATACAGGCTATGGCAGAAAATATTCTTAATACAACAGACTTGGATAACTATATCAAAGACGTGGTATATCGCGGACAAGATATGGAAATATTCACTAACGGTAATTTTAACAGTGTAGAATTTGTGCAGCAACACAAAGACGAAATTGTGCGCTCAATGTTGTATCAATGGACTAAATACACGTTAAAGCCGTATATGAGTACCAAAACCCCGCAAACCATGCGCTTTTGAATAAGGGAGAGCCTGTATACCGATTTAAGGCAGACAGAATACCTGATGCTCTAAAAGATAAAATCACCATGGTACGCGATTTTATGTATTCCGTCGGCGAAAGCTATGTCAATAAAATTTTGGCGCGGGCTAAAGATACACAGAATAAATATGAAAAGAATCCAAACGCCAAAGGTATTAAAAATCAGGAAAAACCACGAATCCGCATAGATTATTTAAAGACCAACAGTGCTTATGCCGATTTCAATAATGTTTTGCAGCAGGCGAAGAAGTATGACGAACAATTATATAAGGAATCGCTTGCCGGTACAGAGCCGGTTATGGAATTGTCTGACGGTATGCGAATCGTTCGCCTGACAACACCGGAAGCTCTCGATTTTGAAGGTGAGTATATGGGGCATTGTGTCGGCAAGGGTTCGTACGATGATGGTGTCGGCAGCGGTTCGGTGCAAATTTATTCGTTGCGCGATGAAAACGGCGAACCTCATGCTACGCTTGAAGTAAACGGCAATAAAACGGTGGAACAATGCAAAGGTAAGCAAGATAAGGCACCGTTGGCAAAGTATCGTCCGTATTTGCAGGAGTTTGTGCTCTCGCAAAAGTTTGAAATTGAAGGTGATGTCAAAAGTATCGGTTTGATAAAATGTGGCGGAAAATATTATGACGTCTTCAATCTACCGAAAGATAAAAAACTGGTTTTGAACGGTGATTTGGATATTTCAGATATGGGATTGAGCGAATTGCCGGATTTATCGAATCTGATTGTAAAAGGTTTTTTCGATTGCGGCAAAAATAAATTATCGGATTTACAAGGTTCACCGTTGCAAGTTATGGAAGGATATTGTTGTTCCGTAAATGAATTGACAACGCTTAAAGGTCTTTCTTCTAAAGTCGGCAGTCTGGACTGCTCACATAATAAGTTGACAAAGCTGGAATATTTGCCGGATGTGATTGATGATTTATGCCTTGAGAGTAATTGTTTGAAAGACTTTACCGGTGCGCCGAAGATAGTCAGAGGAAATCTTAATGCAAATTTTAATCCGCTTATTTCGTTTGCGGGTTTTCCGGAAGAAGTCGACGGAGAATTCAGGGCGATAAATAACGATTTGGCACAGGTTGAATTTATAGCTGACAAGGTAAAAGACAGTGTCTTCATTTATAACCAGAGTAAAGATTTTTTTATAGTGGTACAAGATGGGGAAATGATTGATTTAACAAAGCAACCTGACGGTTTTGTATATAAAGATTATATTGATTTAAGTTTTTGTAATTTAAAAAAGTTACCGAATTTATCTCATATAATTGTTGACGGCGATTTGTATTGCGAAGGTAATGCATTAACCTCTTTCGTCGGAGCTCCGAAAGAAGTCAGAGGCGTGTTTATAGGAAATGGTAATCCGGTGACATCCTTGGAGGGATTGTCTAAAAAGATAGGAGATCAGCTTGATTTAATAGATTGTCCCGAACTGGTTACACTCAAAGGTATTTCGGAAGAAATAGAAAATCACCTAAATTTATTTGACTGTCCAAAGCTTGAAAATCTTGATTATTTGCCGCAAAAGGGGTGTGAGACAATAAATATTGATGATAAGTTTGTTGAAAAATATCATCTGGGTAAAAGTGTAAGTCTGGCTGAGCTTAAGGCCGCTGTTGCTCAAAACAACATCATAACCAAAAATGCCGCACATAACAGAGAATAAACGAGAGTTTTGCATAAATTTACTTAAAATTCAATGTATTGCACTTTATTAACGTTTCTTTTATGGTCTATGGATTATAAATACCTTGTATAACACGAAAAAATGTGTTACAATAATCTCAAAGAGGTGCGCCATGGATAAAATAAAAGAAATTTTACGCAGTCTTTTACGCTTTTTGGTCTACTTGTTGCCGGTGATTTTTATATTGATTGTCGGTTATATCTTCTATTTGAAGCTGACTAAAAGTCGTGTGGAGAAAACGCAAGAAGATTTGGTTTATTTTATGCAGCATGTGCGCGATAATTATCCGAGCACAAGATATATGGATTTCAATGCCGATTTTATCGGTTACAGCGATTTTCTGCCACTCGACGTTAAAATCAAACAATCGGATACAGGTAACGACATCTATAATCGTTTCGGCGGTAAGATGATTTTTAATGAATCTCCGAAAACGATTGCCGAGCGCAAAAATTATCTCTATATAAAACGTGAAGAAAAGATGTTTAAAGCGCAATATAAGGGTTTGGGCGCATATGTGATTATGTTTACGGAACTGAAACGCCACGAGTGCATCGAAATGGCGATAACCGACTGGAAATCCGTGTTGCCGAATTTTATGGGGGTGGAAGCTTCGTTTGTTTCCGAGCGTGAGCCATACAACGGGTTGGAACGTATTAATTATTTTCTGCTGACGGATAATCAGGACGAAGAATACAAATCGGCCGATAACGGTACGGTATCGCGTAAGCCGCTTACTCAATGGGAAGCATTGAAAGCGTGTAATTGTATGATGGATAACTGTGTGGTTACGTTGAAGTTTTTATAAGAGGTACTTAAAATGGATATTGTAGGCGAAATAATCGGATATTTGGCGGGTATTTGCACGGCAATAGTGTTTTTGCCGCAATCGGTCAGAACAATCAAAACCAAAGATGTGCGCGGACTTTCGCTCGGCAGTTATGTGATTTATTGCCTCGGTATGCTGTTGTGGATAGCCTATGGAGTGTATTTGCATTCGATACAGATGATGTTTTTTAATGCCGTATCGTTGTTTTTTGCCGCGATTATTCTCTATATAATCATAATACAACGTACAAAAAATAAATCTTGAGAGAAAAGCTGTGAAAAAAGGATTGATTATCTTTTTAGGCGTAATGTTTTGGACATTTGCGGCCGTGGCCGACCGATGCGAACAGCGCGGATTTAATATTGCGGGAACGTCCAATATCAGAGATTTGCCAATCGGATATACCAAAAGTGAGTGCAGGAGTTGCCGTGAGGACGGAATTTATTTTTGGAAGTGTAAAGAAAAGGCGGAAAAAAAGGCAAAAGCAAAGCAAAATAATACCGCCGTTTTCGGAGTTAATTGTACGGACTATCTGCGCATGGGTGATGCCGACGGTTTCGCCAAATGTGCGGGGTTGTCGGGCAAATGGGAGATGGACGG
>CADBEI010000005.1 GCA_902793695.1 uncultured Pseudomonadota bacterium
ACGGCGTCCATATCGGCGTAGGAATCAAGAATCTCATTGACGCGCTCAATGAACCTTGTCTGTCCGGTACCGTGGATGCGAGCAAGCAATTCTTTGCTCGGACGCTGCTGGCGAACTAATCTTACCAACATATCCTGAGCAGTTGCATTGCCGTCGGCAGAATTTCTGCACAAATCAAACAACATCTCCTTATCCGGAGTGTTTTTCTTAAAGTATGACCATAAGATGTTGCCTGATCCGGCTTTCAGCAGGTCAATGACTTGACTTTTAGTAAGAGACAGACCGGATAAAATCCAGTTTTCCCACTCACTTTGGTCTTGCCAAATGGTTGCCCGAGCTTCAGGCGAGAAGACGGCACCCCACAAAAGAGACTGCTTACCGCCATCATCATGCGACTTATAATAAGCCACCTGCGTCTTGGTGGGATACTCACATACCCTCTTTTTGCCGTAGCGGATAAACTCCGCACGGTACTTCATCGGAAGTACCTTAATCAGCGGGGCATAGAGCCAGCCGCAAGCGCGGATCAGCAGTAGGTATACTAAATAGAAGTAGTTTAACAGCCCCTCCCCTTTATGCTTGGAGAAAGAACCGCTAATGCTAATCGCTGTCATCTCCGGCGCCTTAATGCAGCACACGGGAAACCACATAGTTGTAATTTTTTGGCACCCTAGTTTCCAATCGGGATATGAATAAAAGGTTTGTCGTTCCGTGGAAACAGAGCTTTACGCTCATCCGAAACAACGCTCATCTTCAGAAATAAAGAATCTTTTACACTCATTCATAAATCGGAATCTGAAAGAAATTTCAAAAACGACCCAAAAATAAACATAAAATCATCCCCAATACTTAAATAAGCAAGGTCAGTATATCGTTTTTGAAAAATTTTGTCAAGATTTTTTTAAAACATTCCCTTTTTGCGGAAATACAGAATTACCACCAAGGTTGCCAACAACGAGAGTGCTATCACCACGCCGAATCCTACGGTTTCATTCAAAAACGGCACGCCGACGTTCATTCCCCAAAAAGTGCCGAGCATCGTCGGAATCGAAAGCACAATCGTGATTGCGGCCAAAAACTTCATAATCTGGTTTAAGTTATTGTTGATAATCGAGGCAAAACCGTCCATCATACCCTCAAGAATCGAGCGGTGCATATCCACCATCTCGATAGCTTGTTTGTTTTCTACGATAACATCTTCGAGCAAGTCGGTATCATCTTCGGTAAAGGCCAGATACTTCGAGCTGGCCGGGGACTTGGTCATACGCAGAATCTTTTCCAAAACCAACTGATTATCGCGCAAAGCGGTTGTAAAGTAAACGAGTGATTTTTGAATTTCCATCAGCTGAAACAGCTCTTCGTTGTGTGTCGTCTGTTTGAGCGAATCTTCAATATGTTCGGTTTTGCGGTTGATAATCGCCAAATAGCGCAAATAGAACTGCGTAATTTTATAGAGAATCGAAAGCATAAACTTGGTGCGCTCGCGTGTATCAAACGACTTGGCCGTATTTTTGTTAAACGAGCTTAAAATACGATTATCGCGCGAACAAATCGTCAAAAAGTTTTCGCCGCTGAACACCAAACCGCATGGCAACGTATCAAAATTACCGTCTTCATCCAACAGCGGCAAATTCACAATGGTAGAAAAAACTCCCTCATCCAATTCGACTCGCGAACGTTCATCGGCATCCAAAGAGTTGCGCAATATATCCGAATCGACCGCAAGCAACGAGGAAACTTTGGTAATTTCCGCGCTTGTCGGGTTAGTTAAATTGAACCAGGCTTTGGCAACTTTGCCGAATCTTTTGAGCTTAACAAGTTTTCCGCCGTCTTCCGTTTTATAAATACGCAGCATTATTAAGCTCTCCTTTGATGAACATATTTTCAAAGTCAGTTTTGAATTGGTGCGGCCAAGAAGACTTGAACTTCCACGAGCTTAGCTCATAACGACCTCAACGTTACGCGTCTACCAATTCCGCCATGGCCGCATTCAAAACAACATACAATTATTATAATATTTTTGATAAATCAAGTTTTTTTTGACACGAAACAAAATTTTTACACAAATTTTTATTTTAGGCTTGACAAAATTTACAAAATAGGTTAGATTAATGATGTTTTATCAATTATTGAGATATGAAAAAGATTTATTTTTTGCTGTTTGTAGCGATAGCTGTAGCAGCAGTGTGTGCTTTCACTTCGTGCTCTAACACCGAAAAGAAAAAACTCGGCGAGTACGAGTTGACAGAGTCCAATGGCAAGTATGGATTGAGGAGCGAAGGAGGAAGTGTCGTATTGGCTCCAGAATTCGATGAAATCGTGGAAGACACGGTGAACAAGGCCGTGTTTGCCAAGACCGGTGACCTGACCTCTATCGTCGTAAACTCCTCCGTGATTGCCAGCGGTATCAACATCGAGGCAGTCGAACCCGTTGAAGGCAATGCCGACTACGCCTACATCAAGGCCGATGGCAGGAAGATGTTGTGGAAGATAGGAACATCATCAACGTTTGGTCCCTTCGAGGACATCAAGCTCATCGATGGTATCATCTTCATGAGTCAGAACGGCAAATGGGGTGCGGCCACAACCGACCTCCGCGGTCTGGCTCCGCGCAAGTTCGAACGCGTCATTATCGTCAAGAACGACCCGCACATGGCTGTGCTGGTGAAGGACGCCAAGGGCTGGGAGATGTTTGATGCCGAGGGTGTGAGCAACGGTCAGCGCTATGACATCTCGCCGAAGGCCTTAGACAAGCAGATTAAGGCGCTGAAGTGCGATGGCACCATTGCCGTTGTCAGCGTAAACTGGAAACTCTAACCACGAGCGCGGGCATTGTTCTTAATTGACAGTGTCCGTGCTCCGCTAAAACCAAACGTATGGAACAAAAAACAGATGACTTGCTCGGCAAGAATCCGCACCGCCGAGCCGTTACAAAAAAGCCGCTTGATAACGGCAACCAGCCTCGCAAACGCGAGGAAGACCTGGACGATAGCCTGTGACAGGTTCTAGCTAATTAATCTAACTAAGCCGCTCCCGAGTTTAACCGCTCGGGAGTTTCTTTATGAACTTTTTTTTAACTCTATTCGGATATAATGCGCGCCGATGAGGTATAAAAATGCTCGATTTTGACGCTCATATAATCGGCGAAAGCCCGAAAAATATGCTGATTTTTCTGCACGGTTACAACGGAACCGTGGCCGACCATCAATATGCTCTCGCTTGGTTTGAACAACATTTGCGCGACACCGTGCTGATTGTACCGCATGCGCCGGAAACAAGCGATAAGAATCCGGAACGGCGGCAATGGTTCGGTATGCTGAAGTATGACGCAACGAATCGGCGCAAACAGCCGGAAACAAGCGTTGAAGAAATCTTTGCCATTTATAATCAGACCGCCGCTGATATCGCGCATTGTGCCAAACAAATAAACGACTTTATCAATACAATGCAACAGCAATATCATTTTGACGACGCGCACACTTTTTTATGCGGATTTTCGCAAGGCGCAATGCTGACAATATATACTGCTCTGACGCGCGACTCCGAACTGGGCGGTGCGTTTGTTTTATCGGGTTTGGTGGCCGGTGCGGATTCTTTGGCCGGCAAAATCAGTGCCCGTCCGCCGCTTTATTTGTTTCACGGCACGGCGGATATGAAGGTGCAATTCAAAACTCTGACCGAGAGTGAAAAATGGCTGAAATCTTATAATGTTCCGCTGAAAATCGCAACTTATGACGGCTTGGAGCATCGTATGTGCGAAGAAGAAATCACCGAAATAACCGATATTATCAATAACCGTGTATAAAAAAATTAAAGCAAGATGTTTTTCATATTGACAAAAACCGCAAATTAAGCCATAATATGCGGAGTTTAGCAATTATTAGAATATGGAATACAAAGAAATTATTAGAAACGGTCGTATAGTTGAACTTTCGGCCGCAGTGTTCGGGAAAACCATCAGGAATGCGGGGAATACTTATGCAGATTCGTTGGATGGAGAAGAAGAAAAAGAGTTAGTTCAGCGTCTGGTTTCAGATGAGAAGCCCGAAGAATGGCTCGGTTGGATGGCGGAGTACCGTAAGTACTATCCGCTCAGCAACACCGGCGTTGACGCGCTGATTGACAATCTGCAATCCGAGGCGGCTGAAATAGCTCTGGTTGAAGAATTCTCCCGCTACGGCTATACCGAAAATCAGGCCGTTATGATTTGCCGCAAGGCTCTTAATAACGAAGCCGGCACTTATCGGCAGCTGATTGAAACCATCTGCACGAGTGTGAGGATGTTTTTCTCCGATTTACCATTGTTGCTTGCCCGACTGGATGAGCGCGACAAGGATGAAGATTTAGCGCCCCACTACGCCGAAACCTACCGCAAGTCTCTCCGTAAATATCGGGAGGATAACAACTTGGACAGGTTCTATGACCCACAAAAAACACCTGCTTAAATGCCGGTGTTTTTTTGTTTTTTAAAATGCTTGCCAAATTAAACAAAATACATTATAATATAAGCATAGGAGTAAGGCGATGGCACAACCTGATTTTGAAACGGCTACCTTGGTGGCAGATAAAATTACCGCCGCCAAAGAACGTATGTCCGCAACGCTGGGGCAGACACATATGGCTGCCGACGGCGCGGTGCATATTGTATTGCAACCGACGGTACCGGCTCCGGACCCGCTGAATATTAAACTGGAATATTGTTTCCGCAATATCCGCGACAATTTCAAAAAATACAACACCAAAGCCAAATATCATCTTAATTCAAATTTTATCCGACCGAAAGCCGAGCAAAAAATCATCAACGACTGCTTCAATAAAGATGAAGAATTAAAGCAGTTGATGAAGTATTTGAACATTACACTCAACGATTTTTCACAAAATCTCAAGCGCTTTATGAAAGGTGCGGAAAGTACCGATTACAGCGTTGATATCAGCCCTGCCGACGGTTCTTCTGCCAATATAAACATTGCCGTAAAAAATGCCAAAGGGCGAAAAATCGGACCTTTTTTGCAAACCACTCTGTATCAGGATAATCACGACGGATACACGCGTTTGAATGTTTCTGTGGGCTATATGTCAAAGCATAACAAAAAAATAACCACTCATTCGCTTTCGTATGATTCCGTATATAAACCCGAAGATTTAGCGGAGCGGCGCGGCGATAAAGAATATTTAAAAACCGAACAGCAGGTTCAACACGATAAATTCAAAGACGTTAATGTTAAAAAAATGCGCAGCGATTTGCGTTTCAAGTACGGACGCTGATAAAATCAAGGCTTTAAAAAAGGGGGAAATAATCCCCCTCTTTTCATCTCTCGCCATTAGTCGGCAATGGTAATATTACGTTTTCCGGCCAGAGATTCTTTAATAAATTCAAGCTGTTCCATAACCATCGGATTATCTTTGAATTTTTCGAAAGCGGCTTCCACCCGCTCAACAAAAGTACCGTCTTTGCCTTTGAAGATATACATAAAAGCACGGGTACAGGCTTTAATTGTGGCTTCGTCAATACCGCTGCGGCTCATACCGATAACATTAAGACCACGCAAAGCCGCCGGCATACCATTGGCGATACCGAACGGAATGACATCACGCGCCACACCGGAAACACCGCCGACCATGGCCTTGCGCCCGATGTGCACAAACTGGTGCACGGCGCAGTTGCCGCCCAAAATCACACCGTCGCCCAAATGCACGTGGCCGCCGATAACCGCATTGTTGGTCATAATCACGTTGTTGCCGACCACACAATCGTGGGCAATATGCGAGTTAATCATAAACATTCCGTTATCGCCGACAACCGTGGTAAAATGCTCTTTCGGAGTGCCGGAATGCATGGTAACGTTTTCACGGATGATATTGTTTTTGCCGATAATCAAACGGGCTTTCGGCTGAAATTCGTTGCCGTGGTCCTGCGGTCCGCAACCCAAGCGCGCACCCGGAAACACAATTGTCCCCTCACCGATGGTGGTGTTGCCGTAAACGGTAACCTGCCCCAAAAGTTTTACGTTTTCGCCGATTTTTGCCTGCGAACTTACCCAGCACATAGGGCCGATTTCCGCGGTAGGTGCGATTTGTGCGCCGTCTTCGATAATTGCGGTAGGATGAATTTTAGCCATAGTTATACCCTTTCATAATGTTATTATGATAATAACTTAAAATAATTACCGCGCTTATGCAACACACAAAAAGTTACAGTTTGTTTCTTTTGCCAAAGACAGTGTTGACATTCGGATAAAATCCGTTTAACGTTAATATCAGGTGTGGGAGACCATGCTCAGGGCGTCGAAACCCTCTTATAAAATTAGTCAGTCGTCGGAGCATGACGACTTAAATATATATGCCGGCTTCTGTCTTTTTTCGGGCGGATGTCGGCCAAATAAGGCTATGCGCCGAATAAGCCGAGCCGCTCTTTAGACTAATTTTATGACGGTTTTCGAACATCCGCCCGCTTTCTGACGAAAGTGGGTTTTTTATTTGCATAAATAAAATTTCGGAGTCGTTAAAATGTCGGTATTAAAGCCTTTATTATCAAAACTGATATGCAAAAGATTATGTGCACTGCCTTTTGTTTTTTTCAGTATCTTTCTTATTTGCGCTTATAAATATGTGCAAAAATATTTTACCACTATGTCTGCGTCAGAATTTTTGTTTTTTATCAATACCCCTATGGAAGGGGCAGATAAGAGGCTTATCCATGTTTTTATAAATAAATGTCTGGTTAATCCGTTGCTTTATTCCATATTGATATGTTATATGTTTTGCAACGGCAATTATTTCATTGCCATTTAACATACTGAAAAAACAACTAAAATTGCCTGCTTTTCTTGGAATAGTATTGCAAAAAGTTAAAAAATATGAAACGATAACCTTGATTACATTATCGGTTTTAGTCTCGATTTTCTACCTTCCAAAATTTTGGTTTCTCAAAGAATTGTTTGCTATGCACAGTGCTACTTATGATACATTTTATGAACAGCATTTTGTGCAGCCCACACCACAAAACATACAATTTCCGCATAAGAAAAATTTGATTGTTATTGTTGTCGAAAGTCTTGAAGAAACATTTAAAAATAAAGATTTCTTCGGTCAATCATTAATACCTCACCTTGAGCAGTTGGAAGCTGAAGGTGTAAAATTCACAAATTTTCAAAACGGATGGAGCACAACTTATACGGCGGCAAGCATTATGGCATTGTTTTCGGGTGTGCCGACAAATGTCATCGGGAAATACTTCGTTAACACATATGGTAAAACATTAAACTTTTTGCCGGAATATTATTCTCTCGGAAATATATTGCAAAGCAACAGCTACCAAACTTATTCGGTGCAGGGCTCAGGTGGTAGTTTTTCCGGATTGGAAAACTTTTTAATAGCCCACGGTATTGAGCATCTTATTGACAACAAGGAAATGGAAACCGAATATCACATTGCTCAACCGCAAGATGATTGGGGATATAATGATAATGTTGTTATGGATGTTTCAAAAAAAGTAATTCAAAATATTGACCACTCAAAACCATATTTTTTATTGATTCAAACATTGGACACACACGCTAATTATGAAACACATATTCCGAATCACGGCAAATTTGATAATTCGTGGTACAACGCAATTTATAACACCGATATACAGATTTATGAGTTTATAAAATGGATGCCTAAAGAAAGGTTTGTTTATAATTTATTTTTAAATGCACCTAAACCGAAAAATACTGTGCGCACTTTCTCGCAAATAGATTTATTCCCTACCGTTTTGGAGGCAATGGGAGTCGAAATAAAAGGGCATCAACTGGGTTTAGGTATTTCCGTGTTCAGCAATAAGAAAACATTGTTGGAAAGATATCCCGATACTCTTGCTCAAAAATTATCCAAACGTAGCAAACTCAGTGAAGAATTATGGAAAATGAAATAACTGATATACCTTAATCACGCTAATAATCGGTAAATTGCCGATTACAGACGTGCCACGCGTAGCGATTCACAGATGGTGTCGGCGCACAAAAACGAATCGCCGAGCGTGTTGCAATTTACAACCCGCAAATAACGAATCGGCACTTCATATTCGGCCGCAGGTATTTTTTTCGCCCTGCCGCATCATATCGCCGTATGCAATACAAATCGGCGTTTTTTACCAACGTTTATCGTGTGCTGATATTGTCGGCACATAATCTCCGCCAAAATCCGCATTTGGTATAATTTCCATCGGTTGCAATCGACCTCTTATCCGCATTTTCCCGTTCATGGTTTTGCTCGTGTATATAATATGATATATTCTTAAGTGTATTTATATAAATTAACCGCTAAAAGTTATTAAAACAACCCCTCGTCCGTGTCAATGGCAAAACTACGTAAACTCATAAAAAAACCGCCGGCATAACCGACGGTTGGCAATATTAATCAAATTTTTTGCCGATACAGCGATATTCAAAGCCGAGTTTAATGGCTTCCGCCGGATTCAGCATATTGCGAAAATCCAGAATTTTTTTGCTACGCATAAGCTGTGCCACGCCATTTAAATCCACTGCCGCAAATTGTTTCCACTCAGTCAGAATCACCAAAACATCGGCATCTTTCACCGCCACATACATATCGTCGGCATAGGCAATTTTATCGCCCAACAGCTGACACGCCGTGCCCATTGCTTTCGGGTCATACGCCGTTATATCGACCTTGTGTTGCAACAGTGCCGCAATCACATCCATGGCCGGGCTCTGCCGACAATCATCGGTACCGTCTTTAAAAGCCAAGCCCCATACCGCGATTTTGGCGTGCGGAATTTGTTTAACAGCCGCCAGAACACGCTCGGCCATTTTTTCTTTGCGTTTTTTATTGCCGGCAATCGTGGTTTCTATCAGCTCAATAGGTGTGCCGACAGCACGTCCCATATATGCCATCGCCATTGTGTCTTTCGGGAAACAACTTCCGCCGTAGCCCAAACCGGCATTCAAAAAACGACTGCCGATGCGACTATCCAAACCCATACCCTTGGCAACTTCGCTGATGTCGGCACCGGACTTTTCGCAAAAGTCGGCTATTTCGTTGATATAATGAATCTTCATCGCCAAAAAAGCATTGGACGCGTATTTAATGGTTTCGCTGGAACGACGCGACACAAACAGCATATTGGTTTTATCGATAAACGGAGCATAGAGTTCTTTAATCAGCGCAGTCGCCCTTTCAGAATTGGAACCAATTACGATTCTGTCCGGATTGAAAAAATCGTGAATGGCAAAGCCTTCGCGCAAAAATTCCGGCAAAGAAATAACATCAAAGCGCGCGGTCGGATTTTTGGTGCGAATAATCTGCTCGACGTTGTCACCCGTGCCGACCGGAACCGTGGATTTTGTGGCAATAACCGTATAGTCGGTCAAATACTCTGCAAGTTCAGTGGCGGCGGCATAAATATATTTCATATCCGCCTCGTGCGTAATCGGGTGAGGCGGTGTGCCTACGGCAATCAGCACCACATCGGCCCCCTCAACTGCCTTGCGCATGGAAGTGGTAAAACTCAAACGACCTTCAGCGATATTTTTCTTGAAAAGTTCTTCCAAACCATCTTCATAAATAGTCAGCTTGCCTGCTTTTAAATCATCAATTTTCTCTTTGATTTTATCAACGCAAACTACCTCGTTACCGAGTTCCGCCAATCCTACTCCGGTTGGCAAACCGACGTATCCTATACCGATAATGCCTATCTTCATATTTTATACTCCGTTCGTCTTATAAATTTTATACAGTTATTATCGTAAATAAACAAATTGCTAACCGTATTTATCCCCTTAATTTTGTGCGCTACAAACAAAAAAAGCGGCACCTTTTTAGGGTGTCGCCTTTGTTGATTTAAGGAATTAATCTTTGGAAATTTCCGCCGCCAGAGCCTCGAGCTCGGCCATTTCCCGTTCCAGCAGCTTAATCCCGTCCTGCCAAAAACTCGGAGAAGTCGCATCAATACCGAATCGGCTCAGCGCCTGACGATAGTTCTCGATACCGCTGTTTTCCAGCATCTTCATATACTTGCCGGCAAAATTTCTTACCGTCCCGGACTTATACGCCTCATACAATGAATTAACCACGCAGCACGAGAAACAGTACGAATAAACATAGTAATCATACTCAAAAAAGTGATGAATACCGGCCCAGATGAACTTCAGATTGCCGGTATCAACGCTTGGCCCGAGATAATTGTCCATAACAGATTGGAACATCTCTTGCAACCTTTGCGCCGAGACTTCGCCCTTGGCACGCTCAATGTGTGCCATATCTTCAAAACGATGAAACGCAATCTGACGACTGGTGGTGGCAATCATTTCTTCGATATGCTTGGCCAGCAGCACAAAACGCCAACGCGGATTGCCTTCCCTTTGAAGCATGGCATCAAACACCAGCTGTTCGGCAAAAATCGATGCGGTTTCCGCTTGTGCACAAGACTTTTCGCGTCCAAGCTCGCCATACTTCTTACTGACGTATTCATGCACGGCGTGTCCGAGTTCGTGTGCCAGAACATCAATATCGCAGAAACGACCGTTGAAGTTGACGAATACACGAGGCAGACAGCCGACCGGCATTTCCATGCAATAGGCTCCGTCAGCTTTGCCCTCGTAGGGGTAAAAGTCAATACAGTCTTGATCAAAGAACATTTGTGCTATCTCGGCAAACTTCGGAGAGAACTCGGCAAACGTAGCCAAAATCAACTCTTTAGCTTCTTCCAATGAGTAGCGTTCACCCTCTATTTCAAACGGATAAGGGGCTAACCTGTCCTGATACGGCAACTTGTCAACACCGAGCATCTTGGCCTTGAGTGCATGATAGCGATGGGCCAATTTACGTGCCGAAGAGTCATCACAGGCAAACGTATTAACCAGATTGTTCAAATCGTTGCCGTCGATATCGTTGAGCAAATTCGCCTCCTCTGTCGGATAGCTGTAATTCCGCCACTCTTGTTCAATGGCACGGCTCTTGAGTAAAGCATTGTAGATGAGAGCAAACAACTCTTGCCGTTCTTCATACCACGCTATACGCTTGGTCTCTGCTTCGGCTCGCAAAGAAACATCTTGCGAATCATAAAGTTGCATCAGTTCGCCCTCATTGTACTTTTTACCGCGCACTTCAATCGAGAACTTGGCGCGCTCCTCATTGTAAAGTCGCACCCAGTAGTCGGCAACAGCCTGCTGATCGCAGAGCATTTGCTCCAACTCACTCGAAAGGGTATGCGGCCTGAACTTCAGGCATTTTCTGAGCCAAGCCTTTTTGCCACGGTCATCGTCATTATCCGGTAAAATTACCTGCCGATAATCCAGTCCCTTACAAATCTCCACTTTCAAAAATGCCAATTCCTTTTGGCATTTTTTCACGGTATCTTGCATATTCTGGTAAAAGGTGCACACCGCTTTGTCATTTAAATGGGTTGACCACACCAGATATGAGTAGCTGTCCAATCGGCAAAGCATTGCGCAAACAGAGGCATACTCGGATAAGCAGTCGTGGAAATACATCGGCTTCAAAGAGGCGACTATCCCTTCATACTTTTTCCGGAAATAACTACACTGCAAAAGTGCTTTTTTGCTTGCGACACGCGCATCATCAGATGATGCAAAAATGTCAGATAAATTCCATTTTTCCATAAGCATAAAACTAAATAAATAATTGTATTTTGCCCCGAGTTTACCGATATTTTTTGTTTTTGTCAATCATTAAAAACAAATACTTTATTTAAGAAAACAAAAAGCGGAGTATTTTTCGTACTCCGCCGCAAATTAATATTTTTCCATCAATAACGGTTTTCCAAATCAACGGGTTTTTCTTCTTCAACAACTTCCTGAACTTTTTCCTGAACTTTTTCTTCGGAAACATTTTCCGTCGGTTGTTGTGGTTCCGCATCGCTTTTTGTTTTTTTATTCTTATTGATGAAACTGCCCATAAACTTCAAAGACTCTTCAATTTCTTCGGGAGTATTGTCTTCAGCTTCCGTTTTTTCTTCGGCATTTTTTTTGTTTTCCATCTCGGTTTTAACTTGCTTAATCCGTTTTTTTGCAATTTTGGATCCCTCTTTTGCCACATCTACGCTGTTCTTGAATTTTTCCTCCAACAGCGCGCGCAATTCGGGTAATTTCTCGGCATTAAAAATTGCCAACACTCCGACAATAACCACAAACCAACCAAAAAATCCGCCCATAATTTTCCTCCTTTATGCCTTACGCAGACGGTTCAATACCTCCGTCGCATCATAATTGTAGTTATATGATATAATATTTTTCAGCGCAGTACAATATTTATTTTTAACATATTCATATTGCGTAAAATCCCCGCTTTTTTTAATTATTTTTTTGATTGTTTCCAATCTTTGTTCAAACTTTGCACTCGGCTCAATTCCGCTTTCACAAACAGCAACATTGGCTGCAAAATCGGCATTTCCCAAACAAACGACATCGCACCCCGCCTCCATAACGGCACGCGAACGGTCGGCTATGGTGCCGTGCAAGGCTTGCATCATTACGGCATCTGAAACCAACATACCGTCGAAGCCGATTTTATCGCGAATGATTTCTTTAATAACTTTCGATGAAACGCTGGCGGCATACTCCTTATCCACTGTCTTCAACACAATGTGCGCCACCATTCCCATCGGAGCATCATTCAGAGCAATAAACGGAGCAAAATCGGTTTCCAGTTCGGTCAGATCTTCGTTGATTACCGGCAATTCCAAATGCGGATCGGCCGCACCGCGCCCATGCCCCGGCAAATGCTTGATACACGGACATACACCCTGAGTAATATATTCATTAACCATAGCTTTGCCAAGTTCGGCAGCATTATTTTCAAAACAACGTCCTCTGAGCGCGTTTGACGTTGTTTCGTATAAAGTATCCAAAACCGGTGCAAAATTTACATTGATGCCGCAATTTTTTAAATCGTGACTGATTAAATAAGCGTGTTGCGCGGCAACTTCCGCTGTTTTAATATCTTGTTGCGCGGTTACCGGTGTAAATTCCGGTTCAAGCAAGCGACGGACTCTGCCGCCTTCTTGATCAACCGCGACCAAAACATCATCACGTCCGGTCGCATTTTGAATATCCTCAACCAGAGATTTTACCTGTGCGGCATTTTCAATATTGGCGCAAAACTTGGAAAAAAGGCACACGCCGAGCGGATTATAACGTTCAAACAAACGTTTTTCATCATCACTCAAACGCGCACCCTGACAAGATAAAAAAGCAGGTAAAATCTTATTCATATTTTAACGCTCTTTAGCGATACAATCGTTCATACCTTTGGCTTTGAGCGCGTTGCATACTTTTTGTGCGTCTTCTTTAGAGGCAAAGCTGCCGGCGCGGAGTCTGTACATGGTTCCCTTGCTCCCCAAATCAACATTTTGAATTTCGTGCGGCAAACCTTTCAGAACTCCGGCATATTTGGAAGAAGCATCGCTCCAAACTTTTTCCACCGCAGCTTTGTTGCTCGAAGCAACCAGTTGAATCTGCCATTTACCGTTGGCGACAACCGCCGGTTTTTCCGCAACTTTTTCTACAGTTTTTTCTACGGTTTTTTCCGCGGCTTGGGCTTGTTCTTTTACGGTTTGTGCAACTTCGGCGGCCTTTTCCTCAACCTTTTCTTTGGTTTCGGCCACGGCTTTGGCGGCGTCAGATTTAGCGGTTTCGGATTTTTCTTCAACCTTCTGTGCGGTTTCTTTAATTTCTGCCTTGTTTTCTTCCAGCAAATCCTGCGGTTTTGCGGCCACATCATCCGAATTTTCTTCGGAAACGACATCAACTATTTCATTCAAATCGGTAGCATTAACGTCCGTTACTTCCGGCACAATATCCGGTAATTTAGGCTGTTCCGGTGTCGGCAACAGATTTTCCACCACGGTATTATCCACATCTTTCTTTTCAACCAGATTGTAGATGTCTTTATCCTGATTCGGAATATCCATTCCGCCCGGATTTTCCGGCTTAACTTTCACCGCGGTTTCCGGACGATGAATGGTCGGAACATCTTTGTGCGCCTGCTTATATTGCGGTGCCAACACAAACCAAGCCACCACACCGGCCAAAACAATACCGGCCAAAGTGCCTAAAAAATTGTTACGTGAACGTGCCAGTTCATGCCGACGTTCTTCGATGGTGGCGATTTTTTGTTCCGCCACTTTTTGTTTGAATTGATTAACGTAATCGTCGTTTTTGTTGTAAAAATCCTGATACATGATAAACCCCTTTTTTATATTTTGTATTTGTTATACAGATTTATGGTTTAAAATCACTTAACAGAATAAAAATTTTCTTTACATTGTTTTCAAAACGATAGTAATATTTTGTCAGAGGAAAAAATTTATGAAAATTGCCACGCTCAACATCAACTCCGTCAATGCCAGAATCGCCAATTTATGTGATTGGCTCGGTCAGCATCAACCTGATGTTTTGCTGTTGCAGGAAATCAAAACCGAATTTAACAATTTTCCGTTTTTTGATTTGCAAATGCAAGGATATGAGACCAAAATTTTGGGGCAAAAAGGTTATAACGGTGTTGCTATTTTGAGCCGCTACCCTTTAACTTTGCGCACGGAAAATCTGCCGAATTTTACCGACGAAAATGCGCGTTATTTGGAGTGCGAAACGGTTATCAACGAACAAAAATACATTATTGCCTCACTCTATTTACCCAACGGTAATCCGCCGTATAACAACCCGTCGGATAATTCAAAATTTGCATATAAATTGCGTTGGATGGACGCCTTATTGCAACACGCCGATAATTTGTTGCAAACACAAAAAAACGTTGTTTTAGGTGGTGACTTTAATGTGATTTTAACCCCGCACGATGTATATAATCCCGAGCTGTTCAAGGGCGATGCCTTATATCGGCCGGAAGTACAAAACCGCCTGCGTTTGCTGTTGCGTTCGGGGTATTGCGATACTTATCGCGCACTGTATCCGGAGCCGAACGGCTACACTTTCTGGGATTATAATGCCGGCTCGTTGCAAAATGATTTGGGATTGCGTATTGACTATATTTTAAGTTCGCCGGCGCTGACCGACAGGCTGGTTTCGTGCGTTGTTGACCGCGATTTTCGCACTTGGGAAAAAGCCTCCGACCATACTGTTTTAATTGCTGAATTTGAGGACTGAAAATGTATCGATTGTTGTTTGCTTTATTTTTACTGTTTCCGCTGATTGCCGATGCCAAAAACAATATCGACACCCATCTGGTCAACGAAATGCTGACCACCGTCAACCGCCAATATTATGAGCCGGTTGATAATGCCGAACTGATTTTGGCCGGTCTGCAAGCCGTATCCGATTTGGATAATAAATTCACTTTCTCCAAAGGGCGCGACCGTTTTTATATTTATTACAACCGCGTCATCAATCGCGCCGTACCTTTTCCGGAAAAAAGCGATGACGTTTACGCGTGGATCGAAACTCTATCCAAGCTGTTGAATGCCACCACCGAAATTTCTCAAATTGCCGACGTTAAGGACTTTGAACTGCCGGATCGCGTAATGAAAAAAATGACGGAAAGACTTGATGAATATTCGCATTATTATTCGGAATACGATTACGATGAAGACGCGCGCAAAAACGAGGTTTATACATTGTTTAAGGATAGGCTGATTGACGATGTTTTATACTTAAAAGTCCGCACTTTCAACAAACAAACCGGCAAATTGGTGCAACAGGCGCTGGAAAATAACCCTGAAGTTAAAGGTGTGGTACTTGATTTGCGCGGCAACAGCGGCGGTATGTTTAACGAAGCACTGAAAGTGGCTAATTTGTTTTGCGATAATGAAATAATTACCTACACCGCCGGCCGCAACAACGAAAATATCCATTATTACACCTCCAAAGAGAATCCGCTGTATACCGGTCCGTTGGTGATTATGATTGACGGCGACACGGCCTCGGCGGCAGAGGTTCTGTCCGGCGGATTGCAGGAACAATCACGCGCCAAACTTATCGGTACTCACAGTTTCGGCAAAGGCACGATTCAGAGCGTTACGCAAATGAGTAACGGCGGCCGATTGGTGTTGACTACCGAACAATTTTTCACGCCGAGCGGTAAAGTTATTCATAAAAAAGGCATTGAGCCGGATGTTTGCCTGAGTGGTAAAACAAGCGAGGGTTGTTACAGCGAAAAACGTGTCGATAAAGAAGAAGATATCGAACAGGCAATCAAATTGCTGAAAGGCGAATTATAAGAGCACGCTGCGTCGGCTGTGCCTTGCGCTGGCGGTCGTCTTGATAAAATTTTATCTTTTATTTTTAATGGCGGATAGAGAGGGATTACTTCGCTGCGCTTCGTTCTCCTCATTCGTTCGCTGTCGCTCACCGGCGTACTCCCGTCCGCCTCTCATTCGTCGTCGAACCTCTACTTCGAGGGTTCCAATCCCTCAACCGGCTATTTACGGCAAAACCCTCCGCTAGGGAGGGTTTTATCGTAAATGGCGGATAGAGAGGGATTCGAACCCTCGGTACCCTTTGGAGGTACACACGATTTCCAATCGTGCGCCTTCGACCACTCGGCCATCTATCCATTCAAATCTACACCTGTATAAACCGATATTTTTATTTTCGCAAGTATTTTTTGCACCTGTGCGTATTTTTATGCACCGCACACCATAATCAAAAACCGCCGAGCTAACAACTCAGCGGTTTTCTTTTTCCCGAAATATTGTTCAAAAATTATCAGTAATACGGTATAATTCTCGAAGTTGCGCCGTTAATCAGCATACATCTCTGACCGGCCGACAACAACGTATCCGTACCTTGTGTCACGCTGTAAATCTGACCGCTGTCGGTACGAACCACATATTCGTAACCGCTTTGGCTCATCATTTGGTCTTGAGCCATAGCACCGACTGCCATACCGGCCAAGGCACCGCCGATGGCACCGATGGCATGCGAACTGCTACCGTGACCGATGGTTGAACCGGCCACACCGCCGGCAACACCGCCGAGCAAACCGCCGGTAGAATTATCACTGCTGTTGACATTTACCTGACGAACCGACATTACCGTGCACGGAAAACCGTTGCTGGCTTGGCGAACAGAGCCGTAATCATAGTCGTTACTACCGATGCGCGGAGCACAAGCGGCAACTGCCAAAATAACCGGAACGGCGAATAATATTGCTTTTTTCATTGCGTATCTCCTAAATATTAACTATATACATAATTATCCATAACTTTTTTGTTGTCAAGACTAGACAATTAAATATCAATGTTATATAGTGCATAAAATTTTGATTTTTAAAACTTATCAGAGGGAAAAATGTTAAAAAGAACTAAAATTAAAAAATTGTTGGCTTCCGAGCAAACTATTGCCGAAGTGTTGGTAAAAGGTTGGGTTAAAACCAAACGCGACTCCAAAGATTTTTCGTTTATTGAAGTGAATGACGGTTCGTGTTTGAAAAATATACAGGTTATCGCCAATAATACCCTCAATAATTATGATGAAATTAAAAAGCTGACTACCGGTTCGTCCGTTGCAATTAAAGGTGCTCTGATCGAATCCGCCGGCGGCAAACAAAAATACGAAATTAAGGCCGAAAATATCGAAATTTACGGTATTGCGCCGGACGATTATCCGCTGCAAAAGAAAGGTATGAGCGACGAATTCTTGCGCTCGATTGCTCACTTACGTCCGCGTACCAACAAATACGGCGCGGCTTTTCGTGTACGCTCGCGGCTTTCGTACGCCATTCATCAATTTTTCCAAAACCGCGGTTTTGTGTATGTGCACACTCCGCTGATTACGGCTTCCGATTGCGAAGGTGCCGGCGAGATGTTTCAGGTAACAACGCTTGATTTGAAGAATCCGCCGCTGTTGCCGAACGGCGAAATTGATTACGTCAAAGATTTCTTCGGCAAAAAGTCGAGTTTGACCGTTTCCGGACAACTTAACGGCGAAATGTACGCTTGCGCTTTGGGAGATATTTATACTTTCGGACCGACTTTCCGTGCCGAAAATTCCAACACGCCGCGCCACGCCGCCGAGTTCTGGATGATAGAACCGGAAATGGCGTTTGCCGACCTTAACGACGATATGGATTTGGCCGAGGATATGGTGCGCTATCTGGTTAAGGATATTATGGAAAACTGCGCCGATGATTTGGATTTGTTTGAAAAATTCATCGATCCGACGCTGAAACAAACTTTGAGCAATATCGTGGAAAACGGCTTTGCCCGCATTACATATACCGAAGCTATCGAAATTATGAAAAAATCCGGCAAAAAATTTGAATATACGCCGGAATACGGAATTGATTTGCAAACGGAACACGAACGTTTTCTGGCGGAAGAACACTTTAAGCGTCCGGTAATTGTGCGCGATTATCCGCAAGAAATCAAAGCGTTTTATATGCGCCTCAACGAAGACGGTAAAACCGTGGCGGCAATGGACGTTTTGGTACCGAGAATCGGCGAGCTTATCGGCGGTTCGCAACGTGAAGACCGCTATGATGTTTTGGTTAAAAAAATCAAGGATTTGGGTATGGACATCAAAAATTACGAATGGTATCTCGACTCCCGTAAATACGGCACGGTGCCGCATGCCGGTTTCGGTTTGGGTTTTGAGCGCATGATGATGCTGGTTACCGGTATTACCAACATTCGCGACACCATCCCGTTCCCGCGTACTCCGAAGTCGGTGGCATTTTAAGGATAAAAGATGAGAAAGTTTCCGGCGGTTTTAATTTTTTGTATGTATGCATTGATTTCTGCGGCATCGGCACAGGAAGCGGTTGAAAGTACCGCCGTTGCAACCGAAAGTGAAGAATTGATAGACGATACATCCATAAAACCGCTGGCAACGCATTTATCCGAATCTGAAAAGTTGCAAGAAGAAACTTCCGATTTAAGCTATATTGCCGACGAAACGCCACGGCCGGATTTGTTGTGCGATGACGCGGATTTATTTAAGCAAATAAAAGACTTTATCTTTGCCTCGGAGCAAGAAAAAACATCAAATTCCGTACACGAAAAACGCGCGCGTATTTTGCTCGTTAACAATTTACATTCGTTTACGGAAGTAAATGAAGAAGCGCTCCGCGGGAATTTTGAGGCTTCGGCCGCTTTGGCTAATCTCAAAATCAACGAGCGTCGCGAAATTCACCGCATTTGCGCCAGTTATGACAATAAATCCCAAAAATTCAAAAATATTTATGTCATTATATATCCGTACGCCGAATACTATAAAGTTGTTGTTACCAATATTATGCTGTTGCCGGAAAAAATGGATGAAGCAACCTTTATTTTTAAGCGGTAGGTTTTAATGAGTAATCGTACTGATCTTGTCGTATACGAAAATAAATCCAATTTACCGGTCGTTGTCGACGATGACGGATTGCATCGCTATTTGCAACAAATAAAGCAATTTCCGGTATTGAGTCCGGAAGAAGAAATTAACTTGGTGCGACAATTCAAAGAAAAAGGCGATTTACACGCGGCTCAAAAGCTGATTACTTCGCATTTGCGGCTGGCGGTTAAAATTGCGCTGACCTATCGCCGCTACGGTTTGCCGACGGCGGACTTGATTTCTGAAGCCAACATCGGTTTGATGCAGGCAGTAAAAAAATTCGACACTAATAAAAATGTCCGTCTTTCCACTTACGCCATGTTGTGGATTAAAGCGGCTTTGAACGATTTTGTTTTGCGTTCGTGGTCACTGGTTAAAATCGGCACGGTGGCGGCACAAAAAAAACTGTTTTACAATTTGGGTAAAATCAAGGCACGTCTCGGTTTGTACGACAATAAAGAACTGGCACCGAGCGAAGTCAAACAAATTGCCCATGAGTTGGTGGTTGATGAAAAGGACGTGGTGGAAATGAATCGCCGTATCGGCGGCGACAGTTCGCTCAATGTTGCAGTCGGGTACGATGATGACGCAGTTGAAGCCATCGATTTACTCGCCGATAAATCGCAAAATATTGAAGGCAGTTACGCCCGCCGCGAGGAAGCCGAGTTAAAACGTCGTATTCTGTTTCAGGCACTATCAAAACTTAACGACCGCGAACAATATATTGTCAAAAATCGTATGCTGACCGAAACTCCGGAAACTTTGGATGAAATCGGCGAGAAATTCCAAATCAGCCGCGAAAGAGTGCGCCAAATTGAAAAACGCGCTTTTGAAAAACTTTCGGACGAAGTTAAGCAATCAATGGCCGCCGCCGAATGAGTACGGTTTTCGAACAAATTGTCGCCGAATTATCAGCCGCCGGTATTGATGCTCCGCGTCTGGAAGCCCGTTTGCTGATTGCCTCCGTGCTCAAAAAAGCGCCGACGCTGGTGTTTGCCGACACAACACTGAATGACGCACAACTTGCAAAACTTAATGCTTTACTTAAACAAAGATTGCAGCATAAACCTCTCGATAAAATTTTAGGACATCGCGAATTTTATAAGTCAGATTTTATGGTTAACGAGAACGTATTATCACCGCGGCCGGATACGGAAATTTTGGTGGAAGAAGCGCTACGATTGTTGCCGGATAATAATGTGAAGATTTTGGATTTGGGTACCGGCAGCGGTTGCATTATCGAATCGCTCTTGGCAGAACGTCAAAAAGTGTCCGGAGTTGCGGTCGATATTTCTGCCCAAAGTTTAGCCGTTGCGCAAAAAAACGCTGAAAATCTGGGAATAAGCAAGCGCTTACAATTCATTCAGGCCGATTGGTTTGCCGATGATTTTATCAAGCGAATCGGTGAGAAATTTGATATGATTGTCAGTAACCCGCCGTACATTCCGACAGCCGATATTTCCACTCTTGAACCGGAAGTAAAAAATTATGACCCGAGAGCTGCACTCGACGGTGGTAAAGACGGGTTCGACAGCTATAAGCGAATCGCCGCAATCGCACCGAATTTATTGCAAGACGGCGGCTATATCTTGCTTGAAGCCGGAATCGGACAGGCAAAGCAAATTGCCGAAATATGCGAGCAAAACGGCTTAAAGCATATCCGTACGGTTGCCGATTTGAGCGGTATTGAACGTTGTGTTATTCTACAAAAAAATAAATAGACCGCTTCCGAAGTAAAGTTTAGTTTTAACAATTCACCGATATTTTGCAAAAAGCTGTTGCCAAATACAAAAAAAGCAAGTATATAATTGACCTAGGGCATTTTTGGTCGCCCGCTTATGAAAAATTAGCAAAATATTGAATGGATTTACATGAAAAAAATCAATAATAATAAATTTCGCGGCAATGCCGTATATTCTTTAAATTATAAATTTGACAGCGTTTCTCCGGCCGGAAAGTGCAGCGGCACCGCGCTTGATTTGATTAAACGCTATAACGAATTGGCAAAAGAAGCCCAAAATAACGGCGATTATGTCGGTATGGAGGTGTTTCGCCAGTATGCCGAGCACTATCGCAAAATCGTAACCGAAATCAACGAGCGCAAATATCAAGCGCGCGATAATCAAAACAACAACTGCGGAGATAATACCGCAACCGAAAACGGTCAGACGGAAACCGCCGAACCGGTAAATAACGGTTTGGTGGAAACCCAAAGTGCCGAACCGACAGCTGTCGCAAGCGAAACTCCGGCTCAAACGACAGAAACCGTGCGTAAACCGCGCCGAACCCGCGCATTTACGGTTATTGACGCCAGTAATTCCGCCGAATCGGCAGCCGAAACCGCTTCTTCCGAAACCGAGGCCGAAGCTAAACCGCAACGTCGCCACTATACGCGCAAGCCCAAAACGACAGCTGAAGCATAGTGTGTGAAATATTACTTTTGATCAAAGGCTAGTCTTATGAATGAGCTGGAAATTGCACGACAAATTGCCGTAAATGAGGACGTGTCAACGCCGCCTGACAGCGTGGTTTTATACAGTATCAGCTATCAAGCAACCGACGAAAACAAACGTAAAGCCTTGCGCTTTTTAGCCGAACATTCGGGGTTTTATACCCTTGATGATACTACCTGTGGCAAAAAACTGATGGCACTCGGTTTAGAAACAGGTAATGATAATCCGAATCCGGAACTGCTGAAAATTTGGGCAACGGCTTCGCGGCGTTTCATTCTCGCGGCTTCCGGCAATATTACCGCATTTGTTGACAACGCCGACAAACGAAGCACCTTTGTTTCGGTAGAACTGCCGCTGATTTTGCAAAACGATAAAATCAAATTGATTAACGGCACGGAAAAACATAAATTTGCCGCGCAATTTCAGAGATAATGCCAATGCCTTTTTATCTTGTCATCGGCAATATTTTTTCTTTGTTATCCGCAATTTGCATTGCCGTTTCGGTCATTAAGAAAAACAAAAATGATTTGATTTGGTGGCAGATTATTGATGTGATTTTTTGCATTTTATCCAACATCGCACTTTATACTTATGCAGCTTTAACCACCAATACCGTCTCGCTTATCCGCAATATTTTGGCATATAAAAACAAGCTCAGCAAAAAACTGACTTTTATTTTAGTGGTTTTGTGCATTATCGCCGGACTATGGGCCAACAACCGCGGCATTATCGGGTTGTTTCCGATTATTGCTTCGGCCAGTTACACAATCTTGATGCACACCACCAACAACGAACAACAGATGCGTTATGCTCTGGTTTCAAATCTGGTGTTGTGGTTTATTCACGATTTCTACGTTCAGGCCTATCCTTCGGCAATTATGGATATGGTTTTGAGTCTATGGACAGTGTTGCAGATTTTTCAAAACCGCAACAAATTTACCGACAAAGCGAACTAATCCTTGCTCGCCTGCACATTTTCCTCAATAATCGAAATAGCATCTACGGGGCAAGAGTTAACCGCTTCCTTCACTTTATCTTCGACTCCGACCGGTGTTTCGGCATAAGCCTCGGAAATACCGTCGGCATTAAAGCGAAAAACTTCCGGCGCCGTGCTGACACACAAACCGCAACCGATACACAAGTCCGGATTGACATACGCTCTTTTCATAAAAAATCCTTTCGCAAAAAAACATTTCGCGAAAGGATATAATTGCTGTTTACCGCCCCTGGTCTTTTGCACAAATTTCTGCGTTGTCGGCGTTACAACATTGGTAAATCTTGCTCCGCGCGGATTGGCAGCTCGCGGTGACGGATATTCGTGATAGGCTGTCTGATTTTTGGCCTCGACGAATCCGTCAACCTTATTTTTTTCGTTCATTATCTTTTGCGCCATTTGTTCGGCCGATTTATCGTTTATTTGCAAAATCGCATTGTAAACATCACGCGGAGTTATAAACATCTTGGACATATATTCTTTAGCATATTTATAACCAACCTTAAGTATAGTTTGATTGCTGACGGTGGAATTTTTGGTAAAATATATTTTCGGATTTTTGGCGTAATGTCCTTTTTTGCCTCTTTTGCCGGTTATATTGGCGTTGCGATTTTTATCAGAAATATCGCGCGCCGGATTATACAGATATTTCTTTCCGAAATCCGTAACATATTCTTTTACCAATTCAAGCGGTCCTTTTCCGCCAATCAGAATATGCCCGTCGGGAGCACCGAATCCTTTACCGAATACGGCTATACTGCCGGGAACTATTTTATTCATATGTTCATAAGTTGATTTTACTCCGACAACATTCGGACATTCATCCAACCACTTTTCAGCTTCATAAGCGGACTGACCTTCCAGCCACGCAATCGGATTGGTTCCGGACAATATATGCTTTATCCATCTATAACATCTTTCACCCGGTCCGTTTGCCTCCATCTTGGCAGACCTTTCCAGCTCCAGTCCCAAGCTGTCGGTATTGGCCAACAACATATCTTCGCCGTCCATTATATAATTTTTAAAACCTTCGGACAATGCGCTGGTATAGTGGCTTGTCTCGGTTATTTTGCGCAAATTTTCAATGTCTTCTGATGTCAATTCGTTGTATCCGCCGCTGCTTTTTTGCAGATTCTTCCACGTGGTTACCATGTCCATACCGACTTGCGTTTGTTCCCACGGCATAGCAACGTCTTCGCTTTTCGACTTATCCAGCTGAGCCAACATTACTTCGGCAAAATTTTCATCGCTGTTGTGCTTTGACTTTGAGTGTAGCGACAACAGCCAAAGTCACGGCAATATATTTAGCAAAACCGAAATCCATACCCATTTCAATCTCCTTTTTGTCAAAAATAACATATTCTACAATAAAATGCAAGTTTTTTCGTAGCATTTTTGCAAAAATATCCGCTTGAATTTTTCCGTAAATGTTTTATAAAAAATTTGTGTTCTTTTGTAACGGAGAAAGCAAAATGAGTTTGACCGACATAAAAAAATCAATTCGCAATATTCCGGATTATCCGAAACCGGGGGTCCAGTTTAAGGACATTACCACCGCCATGAAAAATCCGCAGGTTTTTAAGGAAATCATCGATATGATGACGGAGCATTTCCGCATGGAGAAAATCGATTATGTGGTCGGAATCGATGCCCGCGGATTTATTTTTGGTGCGGCGTTGGCATATAAACTCGGCTGTGGTTTTGTGCCGGTGCGCAAACCGGGGAAACTGCCGGCGGACACAATATCCGAGGAATATGCTTTGGAATACGGCACGGATAAGCTCGAAATCCATAAAGATGCCCTAAAAAATGGCGACCGTGTGATTATTGTCGATGATTTAGTAGCCATCGGCGGCACGGCGGAAGCTGCGGCAAAATTAGTAAAACGCCTCGGAGCCGATATCGTATCATTTGCTTTTGTGGTTGAATTGATCGCACTCAAAGGACGTGATAAATTAGCATCTTTAGCCGATGTTTATTCTTTGATTAAATTTTAAATTCTGCCGGTTTTGAATAAGTTATAGTATTTATAGACGGAACCGCCGTCGCACGACCAGCTGAAATCGTCACGCATAGCTTGCTGTTGCATTTTATGCATAACCTCCGGCGCCGTATAATAGCAGCGAATCGCCTTATCCAGCACCGCTTCATACGCATTCAGATTATTTTGCAAATGTTGTGCCGCCGCATTGCTGCCATAAATTTTTTCTTTGCCGGCAAAAAACGCTTCGGTGCGAAAACCGTCAACCCCGTCTTCAATCGTATCAACCAAACCGCCGGTAGAAGTGGCTATCGGCAGTGTACCTTTGGCCATAGCTTCCATCTGCGTCAATCCGCACGGCTCAAAATACGACGGCATCATATAAAAATCGGCCGCCAACTGCACCGAATATGCAAACTCGTCTTTATAACCGCGAAACACAAAAATACGTTTGGCAAAATCGCGAAACATCTGCTTGGCATTATCTTTAAGCATCATCAAATCGCTGTATAAATCCTTATTGCCGGCACCACCTAAAATGAAAATCGGAAAATTATCCGGCGAATTTTTATAGCGGTCGATAATATGCAAAATCGCGTGAATTGCCATATCGTACCCTTTTTGTTCGACCATGCGGCTGGTCATACAAATAATCGGTATCTTATCCACCTCGCCAACCAACGAAGCAATATCTTCAAACTTATACAAATCAACCAGAGGAATTGTCTTATCTTTGTATTCGGCATCGGTAGCCAAACGCGAAAGCAGCTTCATACACTCACGCTTGTTATGCAATTTGACGTTCAAACTTTTTTCATCATAAAATTTAAAGTCCGTAATTTTGAAAAAGTCGTTTATTTCTTTGATTTTTTGCTTATTCGGTGAAATCAAACGTTTTTCATAACCATTGACAATGCCGAAGAACGTGCGGTAATTTTTACGAATTTTCAAAATGTCACGAAAATCGAAACCGAAACTTTTTTCATTGGAAACTTCTTCCATATAATTTTTGGAAACCGTGATAATGCGGTCGGCCAAATGCATATTGCCGGAAGCCTGATTATATGTATCGCTGACAATCAGGGTGTTTTGCGTGCGCGTATTGCTGTTTTTGACCGCTTTGGCATTTTTTAAGACCAGAGTAGCCAAATCTTCATACAACGAATTCAATATGCGTGAGGTGTTATTGTAATCCCAACCTTGATAACCCATGTGGTGCGCAATGTGAATAATCGGAATATTTTTGATTTTATCGGCATTTTCGCGTGTCATTCGTCCAATAAACACCTTGGCCAAGGTCAGATATTTGGTTAAGCCGGAAAGTGCGCCGCTGTGCCAATCATTGGCAATCAAGATATTGGGCAGGGTAAATTCTTTATTTTTGACGGACAGTGCCTTTTCCAGCATAGTATAAACCACTTTGGAAAAGAAAGCAAAACGCTCGACCTCGTCAACATTATCTTTATTGAGCACATAACAACCGGTCTGTCCCGAAGGATTTTCCGGCGCCGGATTTATCCCGAAAAATCTGTCGTTGCGCACAAAGTAATAAGTCACGCCGTTAAAACTGCCTTCATATATTTCAACATCAAAAGTGCGTAATTTATACTTGCCGGCAAACAACATTTTGATATTTTTAATCAATTTCACCGACACCGATTTGCCTTCGGCACCATAATACACTCCGTCAATCAACTCGGCCTTTTTCTTGCCGGTATCGCCCAAATACATCGGGGTTATAATACTGATGGAATGACCATCTTTACCGAATACGGTATTAAAATTTTCCGGCAGTTCGGAAGCTACCATTCCCAATCCGCCGCATTTCATAAACGTTGCGGTTTCGGCGCTTATCATCCAAGCGTTGATTTTATCTATCTGCGGCCACTCGGTATTGTTCAGACACTGTTTTTTTGCCATATTCTGGATTTCTGCTAGAATGTCGTTTTTCGGAACACCATAATTTATTATATATTTTTTCTTATTGAAATTCGTCGGCAAAAACTCAAAAACTTTCCGGCCCGAACCGATAACGACTGCACACATATCCTGCCTTTCAACACCTAAAAATTATATTCTGCGAATCAATATATACCTTTTCTTTATAACCTTCAACAAAAAAAACGGCTCTTGACTTATGAAATATTAACCACTAAGTTTTATGATATATGATATGTTGTTTTTTTGCAGAGGGAAATTATGACTAAAGATAAAAAATTCAAACAGCCGGAGATTGAAGACAAAGAGCCGAAAATCGAACAAGCTCAAACCGAAGAAAACGTTGAAAATATCGAACAATCTGAAGATGAACTGGCCGTTTTGGCTGAAGAAAATGCCAAACTTAAAGATGCATATTTGCGTGCTTGCGCTGAATCCGAAAACGTAAAAAAACGTTGTCAGCAAGAAATTGAAAAAAATACCAAATTTGCCCTATCCTCTTTTGCCAAAGAGTTGTTGACCGTTGCCGATAATCTGCATCGAGCCGTTACTTCCGTAAGTGCCGAACAAGCCGAACAATGCCGTCCGTTATTGGAAGGAGTGGAAATGACGCAAAACGAGCTTTCTAAAGTTTTTGCCAAGTTCGGTATCAAAAAAATTGACAGTCTGGATAAAGTTTTTGACCCTAACTTCGAACAGGTGGTACAAGAAGTGGAAGACCCTTCAAAGCCTGCCGGCACAGTTATCGCCGAGTTGCAGTCGGGATACCTGATTAACGACCGCATCTTGCGTGAAGCCATGGTAATCGTTACCAAGGGCGGAAAAAAATAATTTTCGGGCCGTTTTCTCAATAAAATACGGCGGTTTTCGCATTCATTTTATGTGGTATATCTTGCAAATATTTATTTTATTCTGCAAAATATATCGCTATAATTCCGCGTATGAGAATATTAAACAGATATATTGCCAAACAAATTATCGTCGGCTTTTTGCTGATTGCATTATCTTTGCTCGCCATGCTGTGGCTGACGCAATCGCTTCGTTTTGTGGAAATGGTTACGCGCCAAGGTTTGCCGGTTTATTTGTTTGTGCAAATGACCTCTCTTTTGATGCCGCGCATTTTCAACGTGTTGTCGCCGATTGCGCTGTTTGTCGCCGTTTTGTTTGTATATAATCGCATGATTGCCGACCGCGAATTGGTGGTTATGCAATCTTCCGGCATCAGCCCGTGGAAAAATGCACAGGCGCCGCTTATGGTCGGTTTATTGCTGTCTTTGTTCGGAATCTATGTCATGAACTTCGGCATTCCACAGGCCGAGCAAAAATTTCGCGAATTGGAATGGCGGGTTAAGAACAACCTGACACAAGCCGTGTTTCGCGAAGGTGAATTTACTACTTTGAGTAACGGCATCACGGTATTTATTGATAAGCATGAAGCGGACGGCTCGGTTACCGGTATTTTCGTCAGCGATGAGAGCAAGCCGGATGTAAAAGTTACGCTGACGGCGGAAAAAGGCCGCATGATTCAAACCGAAAAAGGACCGCGAATTTTATTTATCAACGGCGTGCGACAAGAAATGAATAAAGAAACTTTTAAATTCAATATGCTGTCTTTTACGCGTTATTCAGCTGATTTCAACAGCGGCGGCGGAGCCAAGCGTAAGGAACAAACCGTGCGCGAAAAAAGTTTTTCCGAGTTAATAAATGCCGCCGACGATAAAACTTTGTCACCGCAAGATGTACGCAAATTTGTGGTTGAAGGACATCGCCGAATTTTATATCCATTTTTCAATATGGTGTTGGCGTTGATTGCCTGTACCGGTCTTTTAATCAGCAACTTCAATCGGCGCGGACAGACCAAGATTATTGCCATTGAAATAATTTGTATGATTTTAGTTGTCGGCAACGATTTGGCAATAACAAATTTAGCCGGACGTTCGCTTTATTTTGTACCGGTACTCTATGCAAATTGCATTTTACCGTTTTTGATTTGCCTTTATCTGTTGTTGTTTTATAACCCTTTCTATTTTTATCGCCGCGGTACTGTTAAGGATTTGAAATATGCACATAAATGAACGTAACCTTATAATCATTACATCTGTCCTGATGTTGGCGGGGTTGCCGGCGTTGGCCGTGACCGAGGCCGGAGAAGTTATGCGTCAGGAAAAGAAAAACCCCGGTGCCTCCTTATATGTTACGAACGATATTACAAATATCGGCTCCTTCGGTTCGGATGAATCTTCATCCGACGAAGGTGATGAAGCCATAGATTTTTCCGCCGACGAAATGATTAACGATGACGCAACGCAAGTTATAACCGCTCGCGGCAACGTTGAAGTTTTGTATAACGGTATGCGTATGACTACCGACAAGATTGTTTATGACCAAAATGCCGACACTCTTACGGCAATCGGAAACGTAAAAATGTATACGGCCGACGGTGCCGTAATCGACAGCGAACTCGTTTCCTTATCGGATAATATGTCGGTCGGCGCCATGAACAATGTTAAAGTTTTGATGAAGGATAAATCACACGTTACGGCCGAGTATTTCGTTAAAAAGAATAATCACACCAAGGTTATGCGCAACGCCACATATACCGCCTGCGATATTTGTGAAGGCAAAAGCCCGTTATGGCATATCAGCGCGCGAAAAGTGCAACATCAGGAAGACGATAAAAACGTATATTACAATCATGCATTGGTTTATTTTAAGTATCTTCCGTTTTTCTACACGCCGTTTATGACGCACCCTGATCCTACGGTAAAACGCCGTACCGGTTTGTTGGCTCCGACCATCGGCAGTTCCAACTATTTGGATGCTTATTTTCAGCCGCGTTTCTTTTGGGCGGTAGACGACCAGACCAATATTTTATTCTCGCCGATTTATTCCTCCGAAAAGGATATTGTTTGGAGTGGTAGTTTTTCGCATTATTTTTATAACTCATACATTAACGTCAGCGGTTCGTATTTAGATGACAAGCCTAACAAGAACGATAAAAAATATAAATACCGCCCGAAACACCGCGGAAACATTTTTGCCGACGGCGTTACCGACATCAACAATGATTGGCGTCTGAAATATAACCTGAAATATGTTTCCGATTACGTTTACTTGAAAGATATGGATTTGGAATATCAAGACGATGCGTGGCTTGTTTCTGATGTTAAATTTGAACGTTTTTCGGGACGCGACTATGCTTCGATTGAAGCTTATTATTACAAAATTCTCAGTTATAATCTGCATCAAAGTAACGTACAACAATTCAATACTTTGAACAAACGCAAACCGATTGTAGCGCCGTTGATTGAGGCGGAATTTTATTCGGATCCGCTAAAATGGGGTTCTTATTTGAAAAACGATTTCAGCACGGCATCGGTTTATCATCAAAACGGTTCGCAAACCCAACGAGTTACCTCTATTAATGCTTGGGAATTACCGCTTACCACTTCTTTTGGTGATAAATATCGGTTTGTTACCTCGCTAAAGTCCGACGTATATTACATAAACCGCTATCAATATAATAATCCGCAGAGTTACACCGGCACCACGGCGCGCTTTTTCCCGCAGGCCGGTGTGGAATGGCATTTACCTTTTGTGCGAGCCACTTCAACTTCTCGGCAAATTGTAGAGCCTGTAATCGTCGGTGTGGTTTCTCCGGACGGCGGCAACAAGGTTGAAAAAATTCCGAATGAAGACAGCGAAGATGTTTATTTGGATGATACCAACGTTTTGGATTTGGATCGTTATGCCGGTTACGATCGTAACGATACGGGCAGTCGCGTCAGCTACGGTTTACGTTGGAGTTCTTACGGCAATTTATTCGGTCGCACTTCCGCCTTTATTGCACAAAGTTTTGAACGCAATCGCTCTTCCAGTTTTATTCAAGGTTTGGATAATCAGGACGCAACCCATTTCAGCGACCTGGTCGGTCGTATCAATGCAACCCCGAACAAATATTTGGATTTAAACTATCGCTTCCGTCTTGATAAAAATAATTTAAATGCTAAATACAGCGAATTGGGGACAAATATCGGTCCGGCGCTGTTAAAACTCAATGTTTCCTATATCTTTTTGCAAGGTAACACCCATTACATTGACAGATATTCGGAGCGCAAAGAGCTTTATACTTCGCTCAGCTCCGAGGTTACGGAAAATTGGAAATTATCAATTTATAATTTGGAGGACTTAACCAAGAAAAGACGCGGCCGTTTGGAACACGGCGGAACGGTTACTTATGATGACGAGTGCTTTACTTGGAATTTGACCTTCAAAAAATATAACACCAGCAACCCGAATTTAGATAACAACTATGAGTTCGGTATGACATTTTACTTAAAAACCGTAGGCGGCTTCGGTTCATAAAAATAGGAGAGAAAATGAAAAAAACAATAATATTTTTTGCAGTATTTTTTACCTGTATTTCCGCGGTAAAAGCTGAAGATGTTAATTTGAAAGAAATTGATACCGAATCGCGTGCATCTCAGCCGAGCACCAATTCCATTATGTTTCGCCGCAATGCCGAACAATATAATATGCTGACCGACGAGCAAAAAGAAGAAATATCGAAACAGCGTGAGATTATGCGTAAACGCGCAGAGGATTATGCCAAACAACAAGAAGAAATGGCACGGAGACAAGCGCAATACGAAGCGCAAATGCGTGCGGCCGAAGAAGCCGAGCGCCGCCGTCAGGAAGCACTGCGACCGATTACATTGTACGGCAACAAACTAAAAATATTCGCATTGGTAAACGGCGAAGTTATCTCAAGCAGCGATATGCAAAGCCGTATAAATGCCTTTATTTTAACTACCGGAATTCCGTATAACGCTCAAACCAAAAAAATGATAACCGACCGTGTTCTGCAGGGCGCGATTGATGAAAAGCTCAAATTGCAGGAAGCCAAAAAGAATAAAATTCGCGTAACTTCGCACGAAATCAATAAAGCCGTTGAAGCTTTTGAAAAAGGTAATAATTTGCCGGCCGGTGAATTGCGCAAAATTCTGGCCGAAGCCAATGTCAGTATGAAAGTTTGGGCGACGCAAATCGAAGCGGATATCGCTTGGAAAAAACTTATCAACAGTAAAGCATACAGTCATATTTCCGTCAGCGAAACCGAAATTAACCGCACTATTGATGAGGTCAAAAAAGATATGTCACAGCATAAAAAAATGGTTTCCGAAATCGTTATCAGCAAAAAAGACGCCAAAGAAATCAATTCTTTGGTGGCAACATTGCGTCAGGACCCGCGTTTTGAACTTTATGCTTCGCAATTTTCACAAAGTCCGAGTGCAGCTAACGGCGGACGTTTGGGTTGGGTTACCAAAGGCAAATTGCCGGCTGTTTTTGAAAAAGCACTGGAAAAAATGAAAGAAGGCGACGTTTCCAATCCGATTGCTTACGGTAACGATTATTATATCTTGAAACTTGATAAGATTTTCGACCCGCAACGTGATGCTAAATCATTCCCGAGCAAAAAGGAAATTCGCGCTTATCTGCAAAATAAGAAAATAGAAGAATTTTCCATTAAATATATGCGTGATTTGCGCAATAAAGCCCTGATTGAAAAGAAGATATGATAAACGAACTGCCAAGTTTGCGCGATACCGTTGAGCAATACGGATTGCTGGCCAAAAAATCTCTCGGCCAGAACTTTTTGCTGGATATGAATATTACCGACAAGATTATCCGTTGCTCTTTGGAGGCGCAAGGCAAGGCAAATTTTCAAAACGAAAATGTTTATGAAATCGGTCCGGGACCGGGAGGGTTGACGCGCGCCATTCTGAAAGCGAATCCGCAGAAACTGACGGTGATTGAAATGGACAGCCGTTGTATTGAGATTATGCACGACATAAAAAAACTTGTCGGTGAGCAGCTGCAAATTGTGGAAGGCGATGCTCTGCAATACGATTTTACCACCGACCGAGAAGCCGTTAAAAATATTGTCAGCAATCTGCCTTACAACATTTCCGTGCCGCTGTTGCTTAATTGGCTGAAAAATATGCAAAATTTTGCTAGCTTAACCTTGATGTTTCAAAAGGAAGTTGCCGAGCGTATTACGGCCGAGCCTGACAATAAAACTTACGGACGAATATCGGTTATGGCGCAACTTACCTGTAAAATCAAAACGCTGTTCAACCTTAATCCGAACTGTTTTGTGCCGGCGCCGAAAATATGGTCGACCGTGCTTTTGTTTGAGCCGCTTGCGACAATTCCACCGGCTGACATATTGCAAAAAGTGGAAAAACTGACCGAATTGGCTTTCAATCAGAGGCGCAAAATGTTACGGCAGAGTTTGAAATCAGTGGTGAATCTGCAACAAATTTGCGAACAGGTAAATATAGACCCGACCGCGCGCGCCGAAAATCTGACACCGCAACAATATCTGAAACTGGCTGAATTGATTTAATTTATTACCAAATATGGCACAAAAAGATGGCCCACATTCCGCACCAAAAAGCGAATATGAAGCACATAAACGCACGGCTGTCCAGATTGCTGTCTGCCGATTCATCGACAACTTCGCCGTATTTGTTGGCCCCGATAACACCGCGACCGCACAAAATCCAACACAAAAACGAACAATAAATCATTGCGGCAGCTAATAAATAAAGTAATCCTGCCGTATAGCCGAATCCCCACAATCCTAACACAAGCAACGCCAGTGCCGTCGCCGGTAAACACCACCATCCGGATAGCGATATATCATGCAAGCGACGCACGGTTATGGTAGTTGCCGGCAACAAGAAATACAGTGCAAAAATGCCGATGACGATTTTAGCTTCACCAAAGAAACGACCGCATAAAATCAATAACAAAAATATGATCAGGCTGACAGACTGAAAAGCCCAGAAATCGTAGCGCGAAGTTCGCCCTTTCAATACCAGCATTTGCATAATCGCATTGTTCCAACGAGATAAGATACGATTTTGCGACATCGACGCTGTTTTATTTTGCTCTTTAATTTCAGTTGTGTTTTCCATCTGAGTCATACCTGCTAAAATCAGTACGGTGCCTCCCGTTGCCGGAAAGCACCGTCATTTCAAAATTATTTTGCCAATTGAGCTTGAACTTCTGCGGCAAAATCTTCTTCTTTTTTCTGCAAGCCGTCGCCTAGTTTAAAGAACACATAGTCCGTCAATTTGATGTCGGCACCGCATTCTTTAGCCTTTTCGGCAATAACGTCTTTAACTTTTTTATCCGGATCCATAATGTAGTTTTGTTCTTCCAAAACAACTTCTTCATAGAACTTGCGGATACGACCTTCCACCATTTTTTCGATGATGGCAGCCGGTTTGCCGGAAGTAGCAGCCTGCTCTGCAAAAATAGATTTTTCATGTTCTACCGCAGCCGGATCAACACCAGCCACATTCAAAGCAATCGGCTGAGCAGCGGCAACATGCATTGCAATATGCTTACCCAAATCAGCCAACTGTGCCTTATCTGCCGTAGATTCCAACGCAACCAACACACCGATTTTACCTAAACCGGCGCGTGCCGCATTGTGAATATAAGAGCAAACCAAACCGTTGTTAACGCTGACAACTTTAGCACGACGCAAGTTCATATTTTCGCCGATGCGGGCAACCATATCGGTCAAGCGTTCGCCAAAGGTTTTACCGCTGGCATCGGTAGCGTTCTTCATAGCTTCAACATCGCCGTTGTTTGCCAATGCAACTTTAGCGGCATCTTCAACATAAGCTTGGAAAATATCATTTTTAGCCACGAAATCGGTTTCGGAGTTAACTTCAACTGCCGCACCTTTATTGCCTTCAACATAAACCGCAACCAAACCTTCGGCGGCAATGCGGCTGGATTTTTTAGCGGCCGAGGCCAAACCTTTTTTGCGCAACCAATCAACGGCCGTTTCCATATTCCCGTTTGCTTCAACCAAAGCCTTTTTGCAATCAAGCATACCGGCGCCGGTTGTTTCTCTCAATTCTTTTACCATAGCGGCTGTAATATCTGCCATTATTTTAATCCCTTATTATCAAAATTTCAACTTTTCAAACACGGCGCGGCAATCGGATAAACCGCCGCGCCATTCAATCCATACCAAATCGGCTTAAAGCTTATTCGGCAGAAGCTTCGGCACTTGCCGTAGCCTTGGTTTTGCGCGGTGCACGCTTTTTCGGAGCAGCTTTTTCTTCAGCGGCTTCAGCATTTTCCACATCCAAACCTTTGGCGGCGATTTCGGCCGAAACACCATCCAAAATAGCGCCGGAGATTAAGTCGCAATAAAATTGAATTGCTCTCAATGCATCGTCGTTACCCGGCACCGGATAGTCAACTTCATTCGGGTTAGCGTTCGTATCAACAATGCCGACCACAGGAATACCCAGCTTTTTAGCTTCTTTAACTGCCAAAGCTTCTTTCGGCGTATCGATTACGAATAACAAATCCGGCTGACCGCCCATATCTTTAATACCATTCAAAACAACCGCCAATTTTTCGCGTTCTTTTTTCAGGTTCAAGATTTCTTTTTTGGTGTAGCCTTCATAAGCGTTCTTTTCTTCCATTTCGTTAAGCTTATTCAGACGCGTAATTGATTTATAAACGGTTTTCCAGTTTGTCAGCATACCGCCGAGCCAGCGGTAGTTAACATAATATTGGCCGCATCTCTCGGCGCTTTCCTTAACGATTTCCTGAGCTTGTCTCTTGGTAGCCACAAACAAAACCTTACCGCCCTGTGCGGCAACATCGCGAGTTGCGTTCAATGCATTATAGAGCATCGGATAAGTTTTTTGTAAGTCGATAATGTGTACATTATCTTTTTTGCCGTAAATATACGGTGCCATTTGCGGGTTCCAGCGACGAGCGTGGTGTCCGAAGTGTACGCCAGCTTCAACCATCTGACGTAATGTAAATGTAGGAATTGTCATATTTTATTATCCTTTTTTCCGGTTAAACCTCCGCAGACTCTTGGCTTTTTACAGCACCGGAGCGAAGATGACAAATATCATTCCGCCTGTCTGCGTGTGTATTGTTATAAAGTCGCACCATTGCGACTTCGGGCTATTTCTACCACATTTTTTCGATTTTTCAAGTGTTTTTTTATGGGCTTGAACAAAAAATATTCGTCAGACAGATATTTTTTAATTCATGTTCGGCAAACACGCCTAATATGCGCGATTACGGCTGCAAATCGTCATCTTGTAAATCGTCATCCTGCGGGTTAGCTGTCATATCTTGGTCTTCTTCGTTATTTTTTTGTTGTTCCAAATACATTTTTTTGAAGTCCAATTTTACCGGATCGGCAATCCTGACATTATTTTTGAATACTCCCTGTTCGGTGAATTTATAAACGGTTTCCGAATCGTTTTTGGTGATATCGATTACATCTTTCAACTCAGATAAAATCATATTGTTGCAATCCGGAATCTTGGCGGCTTGCGGATTATTTACGCATTGTTTTTGCTCAGGAAAAATATTGAACAAATTGCGGACTTTTATTTTTCCCGCGCCGAAAAGATAGCCGTTTTTGTATTCCAGTTCCCAAATTCCGCTGATGTCGGCATCCGCAAATTTAACCTCGGCATTTGCCGCCAATTTCGTCTTTTTTGCAATTTCATCAATAATCTCGGCTGTCTGTTCGTCAATTTTTTTCTGTTCTTCATCTGTTAAATTTTCATCTTGCGTAGGAATTTTACTCAAAGCAACGATGCCGTCGGCTGCAATGTTTTTGATGGAATATTTCAACGATATCTGTTTAGGCTGTATATTCGGATTTATAAAAGCATCAAGAAATCCGCCACTAAAGTTGATATTGTTAAATACCGTTTGCCCCAAAATATAATAACTTTCCTTATTCTCGCGTTGTATGGTATTTTTTATATCGACATCAAAACCTAAATTAAAACCGAACATATCCGCTCCGATTTTAACGTCATCAGCAAGCGCGGAATACTTTATTGCGGATAAAAACGGAATATTCTCTGTCATTTGTTGATAGTTAAAAGCGGCATCTTCCGGCACCTCATAAGAAACTTCCGAACGATGTTTTTCACCTTTGATATGCAACGAAAATATCGGAAACGCCAAATTAAGCGAATCCATAGAAACATCAGCACCGTATTTTATCATATTATTTTCATCGGTTACCTGCTGTTGAAAATCAAGAGAGCCGAGATTTCCGATTTCACTTTTAAGTCCGGTTGTTTCATCTTTTTTGGTGTATGACAAATCATTGATTTGCAACTTGGAATAACTGACCACGCCGAGCTCCGGCACCATTTTCATTTCTTCTTTATAAGAGCCGGCGGTTATATCTTTTACAAATGCCAAATTGAAGTTATTGTAAATCTGTGCCATAAATTTATGCAAAGAATCTACATAAATCTGATATTGCGCATAAGATTTAAAATCCTCAATTTTTTTACATTCAGCTGCGGTTGCCTGTATGGTATACTCGGAGTTTTTATTAGATGCACTCGCTCCCAACCCCAACATAGCCAATTGGGAAAAATCCGCTTCATCTTCTCGGATTGTTGTTGCCGGATAATTTACCGAACATTTTTCTTCATCAACTTCCACTATTACGTCGGCCCCGTAGGTTGATGTCAAAATTTCAGCCATTTGTTCGGCAACCGGTGCACCGGCAAATGATGATGCACCGTAAATAAAAGAAATTGCCAATACCAACAAAACTTTTTTCATAATTCATACTCCGATAAAAATTAACATTATCGGCTATTATAATCATTTTACCGCTATGTGCAATATTTTTGTTAAGTCGTACAATATCTTCGCTTTGCTATTAAGTAAAAAAATCTCTCGCGGTTCAACACGAGAGATTTTAAGCGTTTAATCATAGGTATGACTGTTTTTAATGTGTTTCATCAACTGCGAGGCCATCTCTTTTTGCGCTTTGTTTGATGACACATCAAAACGCGAATTCATCCTATCCGGTATCGTCTGCGACAAATCCTCATCCTCGTTTTGCCAAGTCCTGACGCCTTTATTTTCCGACGGGATTTCACTGGCATCAATGCCTTTATATTCATGTACGACACCGACTTCGTCCTCCGGCACGCCTCTGCCGAATTCAGGCACAGGAATCTCGCCCTCTTTCAGTACGCCTTGACGCTCGCCGAGTTTTGTACCTTCCGGAACACTTAAATCTCTTTTACTGTCTTCGGTAAGCTGATTTTCAAAAAATTTGCCGGACTGTTCTATAATATCTTCTTCGGCGATTTCTCCCTGATTAACTCCCCACGGATCGGCTGTACGAGCATCGTTTTCCGGTACAATGTTAGGTACGGGTACTTCTCTGGGATTCGCTTTTATTTGATTATTTTCTTCGGCATTTGCCGAATCCTGACCGCCAAAGCCCAATACCGCAGCAGCCACAGCCCCGACCGTGAAAGCGCCCAGTTTTAATTTCATATTTAATTTCATACTGTCTATACGCGCTTTATTTTCAGCGTTTTTCAAATATTCCGGATTTGGTTTCACCATTTTATTTCTCCTGCTATCATTTGTTCTGTAACATAGTTTCATTATAGCATATTTTATTTTTTTGTCAACATATAAAGTTGTTGCATATTTTTGTTTATGAATTTGGGTTTTTGCTTGTATTTTTCGCGTTTATCGGCTATTTTGGCGACAATTTGAGAGTTTTTTTTGAGGGAAAAAATGTCCGATTTATTTGAAACGAATGCATCATCAACGCAAAGCAAAGCCGAATATACTGCCACCGATATTGAAGTGCTGGAGGGTTTGGAACCGGTGCGTCATCGTCCGGGAATGTATATCGGCGGTACCGACATTCAGGCGATGCACCATTTGGTGGCCGAGATTTTGGATAATTCCATGGATGAAGCGGTTGCCGGTTTTGCCAATCATATCGATGTAACGATGAATGCCGACGGCACGGTTACAATCACCGATAACGGACGCGGCATTCCGATTGATGAACACCCGAAATATCCGGGAGTATCGGCACTCGAAGTTATTTTAACCACCCTCCACTCCGGCGGCAAATTCGGCGGCGGTGCCTATAAGGTTTCCGGCGGGTTGCACGGCGTGGGTTTATCGGTAGTCAACGCTTTATCGGAAACCTTGGTGGTGGAAGTTGCCCGCGACAAAAAACTCTGGCGCCAAGAATATTCACGTGGTAAACCTCTGACGCCGCTTGAACTGATCGGAAATTGTCCGAATCGGCGCGGCACCTCGATAACTTTTAAACCGGATGCCGAAATTTTTGAGGGCAACAACCAGTTTATTGCCAATCGTGTTTACCGAATGGCACGCTCAAAGGCTTTTCTATTTAAAGGAGTACTGATAAATTGGAAATGCGCGCCGGAACTGATTACCGAAGGCGATACCACACCGACCGAGGCCGAATTGCACTATCCGAACGGTTTGTCCGACTTTTTGAATATTCAAATCGGTGAGCGCGCCACCATTAACCGCACCGCATTTACGGGCGAATCGGAACTTGCCAACAATGAAGGTCGTGTAGAATGGGCCGTAACGTGGCCGTTGGATGAGAAGGGATTTTCTTATTCTTATTGCAACACGGTTATCACTCCCGAAGGCGGAACACACGAAACCGGTTTTCGTACTGCTCTTTCCCGCAGTCTCAGAGAATACGGAGAAATGGCAAATTATAAAAAAATATCCGCCATTACGCCCGATGATTTATTAAGCGATGCCTGTCTGATGCTTTCGGTTTTCATTACCGACCCGCAATTTCAGGGGCAAACCAAAGACAAATTGACCTCGACCAAAGCGATTCATCTGGTGGAAACCGCCGTAAAAGATTCGTTTGACCATTGGCTGTCATCCGATGTTGAAAATGCCAAAGCGCTGATAGAATATGTGTTGGAACGTGCCGAGGCTCGACGTAAAAAGAAAGAGGAAAAAGCTCAAGCTCGTAAGGCACCGACCAAAAAACTGCGTTTGCCGGGTAAACTTGCCGATTGCTCACAAGCAGCCGCGGAAAATACGGAGATTTTTATCGTTGAAGGTGATTCCGCCGGCGGTTCGGCTAAACAGGGACGAGACAGAGTTACGCAGGCTATTTTGCCGCTTCGCGGTAAAATCTTAAACGTGGCCAGTGCTTCGGTTGAGCGAATCGCACAAAATCAAGAAATCAAGGATATGATTGAGGCGCTCGGTTGCGGAGTTAAAGACAACTATAACGAGGATAATCTGCGCTATGAGAAAATCATCATCATGACCGATGCTGATGTGGATGGGGCGCACATTACCTCACTGTTGATGACATTTTTCTATCAACATATGCCGAAACTGATTGAAAACGGGCATTTGTTTATCGCCACTCCGCCGCTGTATAAAATCGTGGCCGGCGGCAAAAACTATTATGCGCTAGATGATGAAGAAAAAGATAAAATTCTGAAAAAGGTGGTTAAAGGTAACATCAAGCCGGATATCAGCCGTTTTAAAGGCTTGGGTGAGATGAGCCCGACACAGCTCAAAGAAACAACTATGGATAAAAATAACCGCGTGCTGCTACGAGTGATGATTCCGAGTATCGATACCGAAGAAGGTCGTGCCGAAGACTTTGAGACGCGTCGGCAGGTTGAGCGCCTGATGGGTAAAGATCCGGAGCCGCGTTTCCGCTTTATTATCGAACGCGCCAAATTTGTTGACAATCTGGATATTTAACTATGATATGGGGACTGAAAACAGAGGCGGCATTCGATGTTTGGTCAGTCGAGCATCTGATGATGGGGGTTACGGTCGGATGTTTTTCTGCATGGGCGGCTCAAAAAATCATCAAAGACGAAAAAGTTTCAGATGCGTTGCGTCTGAAAATAAGTTTCATCATTACCCTTTTGGTGGCATACATGTGGGAAACGCTCGAGCATTATCTTGAGATCGGACTGGCCGGAAATACGGTCGAATTTTGGTTGCAAGGGGTAGAACATTGGAGCAACCGCCTGTTTTGTGATAATCTGATGGTTATTTGCGGTTGGTGGATTTATCAGCAGAAAAACCGTATGGTGTGGTTCGCCCGCGTGTTTTCGATAGTCTGGCTGTTTGTACACATTGTAATTTTTCCGCACAGTATGTATTTGCACCAATTATTTTAAGCCACGTAAACGAAGCACTTGTTGTTTAATTTCCGGCGTCACACGGAAAGATTCGTTGATTTTGCGAATGGTCATCTTAAAAGTTGTAGCATCAAGATTATTCTGCCCCGAAAGATATTCCAAACATTTTTCCGGATATTTGGCACAAAGCGTCGCCAATGCCCATGCAACACCCATCTGCGCATAATATTTTTCGGTATAAAGCGAATCCAAAACCGTCAGCACACGGTCGATATATTCATCGTTCAGATAATGGCTGAGCAACACCACCGCCACAATCCGCGTTTCAAATTCCTGCCGCGAATTACGGTATTGCATCACAAAATCCCACACTTGTTGCGAAAAGCGGCGGGCAATCGTAAAACCCTGACACAGCGTATCGCAAACCGCCCAATCGTTGACATAGGGCACAAAACGCTTGAAGCAGTTGAGCAGATTAGGTAAATCGTCGCGAGCATAGCCCAAAACTAGCGCATTTAACAACCGCAATTCAAAAGTTTCAAATTCGGTATTGTCTTGCAAAATTAGATAATTTTGGCGGGCAATTTTGCGAGCTGTTTTGCGCAACTCCGGTATTGAAATACCAAAAGTTGTGCGCGGTAATTGAGCTAATTCTTGCAAAATATCCTCAACATTCATCGCCAAACTCCATTTAAAATATATCACTTTTTTATCGGCAATCTGCCCGTTGCTGTCAAGAAAAAATATTTACAATAAAAAACTTGACAAAATTTATGTATTTGTTATACTGAGGCAAAACCTTTATTATTTTTACATTATGAGCAAAGTTTTTTTAGGCTGTTTAATCAAATTGTTGATTTCGGCCAGTTTAGGTGTATTTGCCGTTGTTCTTATCGGAAAAGCCTTGCACGGTGACCCGATTGCCATCGGTTTAGCTGTTGCAGAGTTTTTGATAATTGCGTACCCTTACTGGGCTGCAGAACGGACTGTCGCTCCGTGGTTGGATAAAACACACCTCTACAGTACAATGGTGTGGTTTATAGCCGCAATCACTTGGGTGTTGTATGTCTTGTTCTTTTAACAAAACAAAAAACGCGTTATGCCTGACCGCATAACGCGTTTTTTAATGTATAAGCCGAAATTTAATCCATTTCTGCCAAGCGGGCGGCTTGATCTTCAGCAATCAGCGCATCGATAATTTCATTTAGCGCCTCACCCGAAACAACTTCTTCCAGCTTATACAGCGTTAAGTTAATCCGATGGTCGGTCACACGCCCTTGCGGATAGTTATAAGTGCGAATCCGCTCACTGCGGTCACCGCTGCCGACTTGTAATTTACGTTTTTCCGAATAATTGGCGTCGATTTTGGCTTTCTGTTCGTCATAAAGTTTGGCACGCAAGTGATTCATCGCCTTTTCTTTATTCTTAAATTGCGAACGGTCGTCCTGACATTGTACCACCACGCCGGTCGGGATGTGGGTAATACGCACCGCCGACTCCGTACGGTTAACGTGCTGACCGCCGGCGCCGGATGCGCGATACACATCGATTTTCAAATCCGCAGGATTGATATATAAATCCACTTCTTCAATTTCCGGCAGAACCGCCACTGTGGCCGCCGAAGTATGCACTCTGCCCTGCGACTCGGTAACCGGTACGCGTTGTACGCGGTGTGCTCCGGATTCAAATTTGAGTTTAGCAAATACATCTTTACCGGTAATACGTGCTGAGGCTTCTTTATAACCGCCGATACCGTTTTCGTTGGAATCGAGAATTTCAAACTGCCAACCTTGTTTTTGCGCATAACGCTGATACATTTCAAACAACACCGCGGCAAACAACGCGGCTTCATCACCGCCGGTGCCGGCTCGCACTTCCAAAATGGCGTTTTTCTCGTCATCACTATCTTTCGGCAACAACATAACTTTGATTTCTTTTTCCAAAAGCGGCAGTTGCTCTTTAGCCTCATAATATTCGGCTTCGGCCATCTCGCGCATTTCTTTATCAAGCGTTGTATCATCCATCATTGCCTTATCATCGGCCATCATTTGTTGATGATGTTGATATTTATGGATTACCTCAACCACCGGTTCCAGTGTTGAAAGTTCCTTATTGAGCTTTACCAATTCGTCGGTAGAAACATCAGAAGTGAGCAAAGCCTGTACTTCTTCAAAACGATTAACGACGTTGGCCAGTTTTTCATCTAAATCCATTATTACAATTCCTTAATCAAATTAGCCAAAGCTACCGTTTTTTGTTCGCCGCTGTCCAAATCTTTAATGGTTGCGGTCTTGTCAGCCAGCTCATCCGAGCCGATAATTACCGCTTTGCAGGCATTTACTTTATTGGCTTTAATCATACGTTTTTTCATATTGCCGCTATAACTCTGTTCCACCGAAAAACCGGCCAAACGCAATTCATGTGCAATTTTAAGTGCGGCGTCGAAAGTATCTTCTCCCACCGGAATTACAGCTATCGGACGCGGCAAAGAAACATCCTGTTCCAACAGCATAGCCAAACGCTCAACTCCGCCGGCCCAACCGATACCGGCAACTTCGCCGCCGCCCATCTGCGCCACCAGACCGTTATAGCGGCCGCCGGCCAAAACCGTGCCTTGCGCTCCGAGTTTATCGGTAGTGAGTTCAAACACCGTGTGAGAATAATAATCAAGCCCGCGCACCAAGCGATTGTTAATGCGATATTTTATGCCGAGCATATCAAGTCCTTGCAACACATCGGTAAAAAATTTGCGCGATGCTTCGTTCAGGCTGTCGGCATACAGCGGCGCATTTTCCACTACCGCTTTATCGCATTCTTCTTTGGAATCAAGAACGCGCAACGGGTTTTTATCCAGACGATTTTTACTGTCTTCTGAAAGTTCATCATAATGATTTTGCAGATATGCCACCAATTTTTCGCGATAAGCGGCACGGCTCTCGGCATCGCCCAAAGAATTGATTTCCACCGTAACCTGCCCGCTCAAACCGAGTTTTTCCAAAAACTCATACGCCATGGCAATAACTTCTATATCGGCTTGCGGCGTTTCCACTCCCAGCAGTTCCACTCCGAATTGCGTAAACTGGCGTTGACGTCCCTTCTGCGGACGCTCATAGCGAAACATCGGACCGGTATAATAAAACTTAACCGGCAGATTTTGTTGCATACCGTTGGAAACAAACGCACGCACCACACCGGCCGTACCTTCCGGACGCAAGGTCAGGCTCTCTCCGCCTTTATCTTCAAAGCAATACATTTCTTTGGTGACAATATCCGAGGTATCACCCAAATTGCGGGCAAACACTTCCGTAAATTCGAAAATCGGCGTTTCGATTTCTTCAAAGCCGTATTTTTCCACTACCTCCGAGCCGACAGTCACGACTTTTTTCATTTTTCGCTTGGCGGCACCGTATAAATCATAAGTGCCGCGCACACATTGAACTTTTTCCATATAATCCTCTAGTTGTTTGTCTTAATCAAAAAGCTGTCCAAACTGACGCGCTTATTATTCATAACCGAAACCACCTTTACCGGTTTATCGTCAACATAAAAAGTGGCGCTGCGCGGTCTGCCCACGGTAATAGTCAGGCCTTCTTCCTGTGGGATATCGTAGCTGAAGCCTCTTTTATAAACCGAACCGCGAAGCACGGTTTTCTCGCCGTTTTTGATTTCCACCCACGACGGTCCGCTCAACACCATCCGCATTTTATGAAACTTTGTTTCCGGTTCGGCAACTTCAGTCGATGATTCCGCAGCGTTTTCTTCCGCAACTTCCGGTGTTGCTTGGGCTTGATTTTCGTCAGCCTGTGTTTCGGCAACGGCGTCTTCCGCAACTTCGGCTGATGTTTCTTCATCAGCTTCGGCAGTTTCTTCTGCTGCATTTTCATTATCCGCAGGTTCGTCCTCAGCCATAACCTCTGCCTCGTCCGCCGTATTTTCATCGGTTACGAGAACCGGCTCCGGAATAACATCGGCAGCATCTTCCTGAAAGTCTTCCACCGGTTCGCTCAACGGCAAAACCGACCATACGGCAAACAATATTGCCAAGCCGCATATCCCGAATAATATATGTTTCAAACGCGGTTTGGAAGAAGAGGTATGAGCTACTTTTTCACTGATTTTTTCTTCTTTATTTTCGTGAAAAGATTGTTGATAGGATGATACGATACGGTCACTGTTTAAGCCGACCGCATCGGCATATGCACGGATGAATCCGATTCCGAACGGGCGCGGCGGAATATTGGAAAAATCCATTTCTTCAATAGCCGTAACATAAACCTTGCGAATGCACAATAATTCGGCAATATCGGCTTCACTCTTACCTGCTTTCAAACGTGCTTCACGCAACATAGCGCCCACGGTTTGAATTTCTTCTTCTTGTTGTTCTGTTTCTTTTACCACGTTTTTTCTCCTGTTGTTGTGCGGCTTATATCATAAAAATTATTCAATTGCAATAGCGTGATCGTAGGCATATGCCGTTAATTGCGGCCGAATACTGGTTTTCGGCGATTTCATCAGGGTTTTGATGTAATCCTCGACATCTTCCGTATTCATAGAGCGTATCATATTTTTAACCTGCGCATAACGAGCACCCGATACCGATAAATTGCGATATCCCAAACCGATAAGCGCCATTGCTTCAAGCGGATTACTGGCCATTTCACCGCATACCGAACAATGTACTCGGTATTGCATAGCTTTATCCACGATTTTTTTCATCAGCTTCAAAAACGGTGCCGAAAGCACATCATAGCGGTCGGACAGACGCGGATTACCGCGATCGCAGGCAAATACGAATTGATATAAATCATTGGTACCGACCGATATAAAATCAACTTCCTGCAACAACTCGTCAAGCTGAAACAGTACCGACGGAACTTCTATCATTATGCCTACTTTAACCTCGCGCGCCGTCGGTTTTTTACGCTGTTGTTCGCGTTCGTATTCCAGCATTAAAGTTTCTTTGGCTTCCAAAAACTCCTGCAGTGAAGAAACCATCGGAAACATAACATTTAATTCTTTGCCGGCGGCAGCGCGGAGCATAGCGCGAATCTGTTGACGCAACAGCGCACGCCTGTCCAAAGTAATGCGAATCGAGCGCCAACCGAGCGCCGGATTTTCTTCTTTCATTTCGCCCCAATACGGCAAAAATTTATCCGAACCGACATCCAAACTGCGAAAGAATATTTTTTTGTTGCCCATAGCATCAAACAGCTTTTTATATTGTTTCTCCTGACTTTCGACATCCGGCATTTTCTCGGCCGACATAAAAGTAATTTCGGTACGATATAAACCGATGCCATCACAGTTGGTCGGCTTGAGATATTCATAATCCAAATCCAAACCGTAATTCATCGCCAATTTGATTTTGACGTTATCCAGCGTCACTGTCGGTTTATCCTTAAGCTTTTCCAGTTCGGCAAAAACTTTATGCAAACGCACCGATTTTTTTTGATATTCGGCAATCTGCCTTTCACTCGGGTGCGTATATACCATAGCCTCGTTGCCGTTAACGGCGATAACTTCACCGACTTTGATTTCTTTCAAAATCCCGTGAATCTTGGCAATAACCGGAATATTAAGTGCCTTTGCCACAATAACGACATGCATAGTCGGGGTACAGTCCTCAATTATGAGACCGCGGATATTTTCATATTTATAATCCATCAAATCGGACGGTCCCATGGTTTGGGCAATAATAACAATATCTTCATCGGGAGCTATTTGTGCCGCAGATTGATTATCGCCGGCAATAAATGCACGCAGTCTGTCGGAAACATCGCGCAAATCATAAAGTCTTTCTTTAAGATACGGATCATTGGTGGCGGAAAGTTTATTCCACATATCTTCATATACGTGTTCCACCGCCGCCTCGGCCGTATAGCCTTTTTCAATATCGGTGTTGATTTTTTTGTACCACCCTTTATCCATGGCAAACATTCGATACGCTTCCATAATGTCGGTGGTGTTGCCGATATAGTTACCGGCCTGGTCGATTTTATCATCAAAATAAGCGACCATACGCTGGCGGCCTTCCTCAAGCTTGGATTTTTCCAACTCGATATTATCGGTAAAGATATTAACCAGTTCACGGTGACGGTGATGTAACACCGCTTTGCCGACGCCGTACCCCTTATTGAGACTCGTGCCGTGCAAGGCATCACGCACCACAATACCTTTTTCGCGAATAATTTGATTGCGTAATTCGGTAAATTCATTATGGCTGAACAAATCAGGAAGCGCCAAGGCTAAGGTTTCGGCTTTTTCCACTTCAGAATCATCAAATGCATCAACACCCGATTTTACCAACACCAAAACGCCGATGGTCAGATTCATACGGGTTACCGGAATACTGAGCAGTGTAATATTCTGTGCCGATAACGTTTCGCGAATGGTACGTTTGCTGGCAGCACTACGGCCGATGCTGTCTTCATTATAGCGAATGTTGGATTTATAATTCTGCGCCTTCCGTTCACCCACCAATTCCAGATAGTTTTCATCAACCGTGGCATACAACAAAGCCGAATCTGCCTTAATCGAATCGATAAAGGCTTTAAGTATTTTATTGAGCTTTTCCGGCATAGTCCCCGACTTAAGCAATTCGGTACTGATTAAACGCTGAATTGATAAGGCTTCGCTGATTGCCGCCGATATTTGCATCTGAATACCCGTTAAATTATTGTTGCAACATTTGTTTTATTGTTATACTAGATTTTAGCTGATGTAAACTAAAAAAGGAGTTAAAAATGGCGAATAATTATGCACGCGGACAACACGATGTCCGTCCGTGGGGAACTTGGGAAGTTATCGATTGCGGTAACGGCTTTTGCGTTAAGCACATTACGGTTAATGCCGGCGGTATCCTTTCGTTGCAACTGCATCATCATCGGGCAGAGCATTGGATTATGGTAAACGGCACCGCTACCGTTACACTCGGCAAGCAACAAATTGAGAAAAAAGCCGGCGAATCGGTATTTATTCCGGTAGAAACCGAGCACCGTATTCAAAACGATACGAATCTGCCGCTAGAATTTATCGAAGTGCAGGTCGGTGAAAATTTGGATGAAAACGATATCGTGCGTTTGGAAGATAAATACGGTCGCATCGGCTAACCTTATTATCTGTGCATAACTTTATGCATAACTGCAGAATCCCCTTGAACTTTTTTAAAGGTTAATGAATCCTTAAGCAAGTTTTGGGGGATTTTTGTATGTCTGATACGGAAAATTTTGATTTAAGTGTTATTCAAACCGGCGATGTAATGGTGTCCGCATATCCGGAGCAATTGGATTGTGATGATAACAGACGGGAACTGTGGGCGTATTGTTTGCGGATAGAAAACAATTCGAATCAGCGTATTCGTTTACTCAGACGCAATTTCTGCATTACCGACAGTTTCGGGCAGAATCATTATGACTTGAGCGAAGGTTTTAACGGTGAAATTCCGGATTTGGAACCGGGAGAATGTTTTGAGTTTGAAGACACCGCGATTATTGACGGTCGCGCCGCCGTGCTTTACGGAAGTTGCATTGCCGCCAAAGATGACGGCACCGTTTTTCATATAGACATTCCGTTGATGCAACTCAGTACGGCGAATCCGTTGCCGAGCAAGTTTCTTATTAACTGAAAAACGCCGGAACAATCCGGCGCTTTTTTTATTTATCGTTTTTCTTGATTGATATTTCATCCAATGCCTTCAACAACTCTTTATCGTGAAGTTGTATCAGCTCATTATGCTCAATACCGTTTTCGATTTTTTGCTCTATCAGATTCTTATCGATTGCTTCGGCATCTTCCTTAAAGACCAAAGCGTGTCGCCATTGGAAGACCGCCTCGTTTTTCCGACCGCCCATCCAATAGGCATCACCCAAATGGTCGCTGATGGCCGCATTTCCGGAATTAAGGTCAGAGGCCTGTTCCAAAAAACCGATGGCTTTATCGTATTGTCCGAGCTTATAATATACCCAACCGAGACTGTCGGTAATGTGTCCGTCATACGGATATTGTCGATATGCTTCCAAAATCATGGCGACGGCGTCGTCTGGATTCTTATTCTCGACCAACCACGAATATCCCAGATAGTTCAACACATTCGGGTCACGATTGCTCAATTCCAACGCTCTCTGCAGACTGGCTTCCGATTTGTCTTTTTGATTTAAACGGTCATACGAAACAGCCATAGCGTAATAAATCGGCCAATTGCTCGGCTGTTCCTGTTTGATACTGGCAAGCGCCTGCTGATACAGTTTTACGGCTTCGGCATCTTTGCGCTGATTGCTGTTGATACCGGCCAAATCGCTCAAAAGCTGAGTATTATCCGGATAACTCTGCAACAAAATTTTGAGTTGATTTTCCGCTGCGTCGTATTCTTCCATGGAATTATAGTTTTCAATCATTTTCAGCCGCGCAATAAAATAAGAGCCGGAATCTTTGCCGATTTGCGCATAGTATTTATTGGCTTCTTTCAGCATACCGGATTCTTCCAATACATTGGCCAGCGCAATTTTGGAAACCTCGTATTCCGGATTTAAGTACGACGAAATTGCTATATAAAATTGTGCAACTTCACTGCCGTTGTGTGCAGTTCTGAACAAGGTACCGATATTGAACAATGCCTCGGCCAAACCTTTTTGCGGTGTATCAATAATCGGGGCGGTTGCAGCATTTGCATTATCTATTTTAATTTCGATATCTTTCAGCAACATTGAAAGTAATCCGTCATCATTATAACGTCCCAGAAGACGTAAAGCGTCATCTTTGTTGCCCAAACGCACATAAAAATTGGTGATTACTTCCAAAATGCGATAAGTAACGTCTTTCGGATATTTTTGAGCAATCGTGACATAACATTCCGATGCCTTTTCTTTGTTGCCGAGATAATCGTAAATCATCCCTTTATGGAACAGTCTCATAACATTCAACGACGGGTCGTTGACAATGCTGTCGATTGCGGCAATAGCCTTTTCTTCATCGCGTTCACCGGCATAAGCCCAAGCATTAAACAGCGGATTTATCAATCCGACATAAAGTTTGTCATCTATTGAGGCCATTATCTCGCGGGAAGTTGCATAGTTCTTATCGGCAAATTCCTTGACCGCGACCACCAGCGGCGCCAACAATTCTCTTTTTTCCGTCTCCATTTCTTTGCGAGCATACGGAACCGCCCTGTCTATTTGGCCCAGTGAGGTTAAAATAACATACACCGTGCGATTGAGTGATACATTATCTTTGTCTTTGTCTGTGGCGATTTTATAGTATTCGGCGGCATTTTCAAAATCTTGCCGCAAGTGCGCCACCCGACCGGCCAAATATGCTCCGTATTGTGATTTTGTACCATAAAAAGAGATCGTCTGGTCCGGATTTTTCTTGGCAATAAAATCCTGATAATGCCAATATCCGTCAGTATCAAATTCCGGAACAACATTCTCCGCCGGATCTGATTTTTGCCATAACGGCAACTCGCTTATATTATGACGGAAAGGCCACATTGCGGCGCATATCACCACTGTAGTACATAAGATTCTTATCAATATTCTGCTCATAACTCTTTGCCTTAAAAAACAAAATTATCGTCACTATAATATAAATATTATTTATTTGCAACGAGTAAAAATTTATTAACAGCTGTTTATATATACCGCAAAAGATATTCTTTGTATTGCAAAAAAAATATTTCCGCGTATATTGAATAAGGTGGAGTTAAAATGGACGATATCGAGCAAATATTAAATTGGTATTTAACCGCCGGCGTTGATGAAATATGCGCCGATGCGCCGTATGATGCCCTCAAACCGCCCGTTTTGGCGCAAAATAATGTGAGCGAAAATTCCATGGTAACACCGGTAACGACCGTTGCCAGACAGGCTGTTTCCACCTTATCGCAAATTAACACGGTTGCTTGCAAAAATGCCGAAGAAATCTGCCAAAAAGCCCAAACTCTCGATGATTTGCGCGCCATGACGGAAAATTTTGACGGTTGTTCGCTGAAATTTTCGGCCAATTCCACCGTGTTCGGATATGGCAATCCGCAAGCGGAAGTTATGCTTATCGGTGAAGCACCCGGAGCAGACGAAGACCGCTTGGGCGAACCGTTTGTCGGGCGCAGCGGCCATCTTTTGGATAAGATGTTGACCGCGATTGGGCTCAAACGAGAAGACTGCTACATTACCAACATTCTGCCGTGGCGACCGCCGGGGAATCGCACTCCGACATCGGAGGAAGTTGCGGTTTGTCTGCCGTTTTTGAAGCGGCAAATTGAGTTGGTTAATCCCAAAATCATTTTTATTTTGGGGCGCAGTGCGGCTAATGCTCTGCTCGATAATGCCGACAGTATTTCGGCTTTGCGCGGGCATTTTATTGACTACACTTCGGCGCAAGGGACGGTTATTCCGACTCTTTCGAGTTTCCACCCCGCCTATTTGTTGCGCACCGCGTCGCAAAAAAGCAAATCGTGGGCTGATTTATTGCGCTTGAAACATAAATTGAGCGAGCTGTAGTTTTTTTGTAAAATTTAGGAAAAATTAAAGAATAATTATTATGATATGGTCAGATTTAATACTTTGGAGTAGAAAAATGAGTTTGATTAAAAAAATTACATTCGGTTTAACTTTCGGTATGGCTATATGCTTGGCTGCAACGTCTTATGCCGATGAACCGCAAAAAAAAGAATTTGAAAAAACTTCTGATGCAGGGGCAATTTTGTTCCGTATCGAAAATATTAAACCTTTAACCAACGAAGAAGGTTTGACCGACAGATGTTCTTTTTTGGTGACCGTGTATAACCGCATGGAAAAAAAGATTGAAAAAATCAATATGGACTTCCGCTGGCAAGATGCCATCGCCAAAAAATATCAGATTGTCGATGACAATGTTGAACCGGTTGATGACCCGAAAGACGCAATCACCTACATTATGAAACACGTTGAATTGGAAGATGTTTTCCCGCATCAACAAAAGAGTTTTGAGCAAATTGTCACCACCGACAAGTGCTTTTTGTTGCTTGACCAGTTGGAATATAAAGTGAACGATTGTATTGCCGAAGGCGATAAAATTACGGTTAAAAACAATATGCAAACCAACCGCGGCAGCTGCATCAACAATTTCAACTACATTAACTCCAAAAATCCGGAATATTATTCGGAATTTAAAGATACTCCGGACAGTGTGTTGGAACAGCAGGCAGAAGAAGCCAAAGCACATGAGTTGGCCGGCGTTGAAGAAGTTTACAAAAAATCTTTGGCCGATTTGGAAGAGGTCTCCGTTGAGCTGGATAAAATCATAAAGAGAGGCTCGGAAGTTGCGGACGACAAAAAGGCTGAAGACGGCAAAAAAACCGAAGAAACTAAAGAAGAAGCTAAAGCCGAAGATAAAAAATAATCTTTGAAAGGTTCACTTATGCGTTTGATTTGTTATCTTGTATTAGTTGCGATTTGCTCGACGTTTAATGCGTTTGCGCAATCATTTTCCAGCGGTTCGGGGATTGCGTCCGGTGCGAATGTATCTGCCGAATCGAATGTTGCAACCGATACAAGCACCGCAACCGATTCCGCAACAGCTGATTCTGCAAAGCCGAAAGATGCGCCGATAATCGGCATTCCGGCTTATACCGAATCCAATGATGTGGCTTCCAAACCGGATGTGGTGGTAAACATCAGCGGCAATGAAACCCAGCCGGAAGAGCCGGTATATGATAACAGCGAAGGCAAAGTTGTCAGTTTTAAGGTTGTCAACGGCAAGATTGTGCACGATAAAGAGCGCAAAATTTTAATTTCGTATGACGATTTTTCGGTCAGCCGCGGTATGGATAATCTGGTGCGCTGCAAAATGCGCATTTATGTTCTCAACGACTTGACCGAGCGCATTAACAGTTTCGGGATAAAGCTGATTTGGCCGGAAATTACCACTGCCATCAATTTGGTGAAGGTAAATCCGGGAGTGAGAACCTATCGCGATGTTATGCTTTTGGGCAACGGTTGTTTTTCTATGGATAAAAATCCGACGATTGAGGTTAATCGTTGCCGAGTGAAAGGCAAAACCGAAGAACAATGCGCAAACGCCGTCAAATGGTATAAAAAACCGGCGCGTTAATATATAAATACTTTCCTCCGACAAAGGCTTTCGATAAAATCGAGAGCCTTTTTTTTTGCTTGCCAAATTTGCAAAAAACGGTTATAATATAAGTGTTATAAATTAGGGATTTTATTTGCGATTATTAAATTATTCTATTCAATGTTGTTATTATTTCTGCCTTCCGAGACTTTATGTTTTGGTTGGTGAATAATTTCGATATTTGAGGGAGTAGTTTGTTAAGCGCAAATAAATCCCTTAATATATTGGAATATGGTAATAATATTTATAATCATCCTCGCCATTTGCGTTCTCGCAAAATGGTTTTGGATGGAACACAAAGAGGACGAATGGGTTAAAAGTCCCATTCAACTCGTTGTGTTTGGAGGCGTTGCACTTTGGTGCTATGTCTCTTTTGGACTAATCATCACTCTTGGTGGTGTAGTCATTTTATATCTATGCGGAATCTGGAGAGAATTATAATCACTCGGATTTTCGTAACTTTTCGGCGTTCGGTATATGGGAGGAATTTCATAAACCGAACGTTTTTTTATGCAGAAAAAGACTCGTTATTACGAGCCCGACAGGGCGTGGTAATCTCATGAAGAAAAGGACGCGTCAAAAAATAGTGTCATCGCTCGGTCTGCGCTGTCTTATTATTGTCATACCTCGCACGATGCGGTGCATTCGTGCGTCAGGGTATCTCGACTTTTGGCACGTTAGTGTCACTTCCGATTCACGTAAAATAAAGCGCTACGCAAAGACAAGATCCCTTGATGACCTGACGCGCCGCGCAGGTCAAGGGATGACATAATGTTTTTTGCGCTGCACATCGCGAGGAATGACAGGTTATTTTTTACAAAAAAAGGGTTTTAAAATGCGAACAGCGTCTCTCCGGTTAGGGTAGAGGCGCTGTTCTATATAGTAGAACAATTACTTGTTAGGCGTCTGGTACGGCATGTGCTTCATGTTGTTCACGTCCGTCACCGTATAACCGGCATATTCCATGCCTTTAATGTTATACTGCTTGTGCTTGAACAATCTCAGCTCGAAACCAACCGTTAAACGAACTTCAAGTTCGTATCGGTTGGTATTCATCAGGATGTCCTGCTGGACACCCACCTGAACCTTACCGTACAGACCGGTCGGCTTGAACTTACCGCGATAGCGGGCTTTAAGCCATCCGTAACCACCTGAGGTCAGCTGCTTATTATGCAAGTCTGACCTTGTGGTTGTCTTGGTGGTTGTTGAGCCATCAGGATTCGTCTGCTTACCCGACCAGGACATTTCGTCCTTTTCGAAGTAATCACTGACCTGGGCTGAGTAGCCCACTCCACCAGAGAGGTCGAAGTGGTGCGTCGGGCTCTGATAGAACTTAAAGCCCAACTCTCCGAAGACTCGACCGCGGACGAACTTTTCGGGGTCGTCCGACTCCTTTGCAGGAGTACCCCAGACGGCGTTTGCTCCGAGGCTCCACTCCCACTGGCGGTAGTCGTGGCCGCCGGCCAGACCTACGCCTCCGGTGAGGTTACCGGCGAAGTACTCGCCGATTCCCTCGATGGCAAGCCAGGTGCCGTTGATATCCTCCGTGTAGAGGGTCAACGGCTCTTCGTTGTTGCCAACGAAGACCTGAATGGCCTCCTGGAAGGCCCCCTTCTTATTGATTGCCTCGGTATAGTTATACCGAGCAATCTTGACGGCGGTGTTGTCAGCGGGGAACTCCGGATTGGAGTTCCTCTCAACCTCGGGGGTCAGACCGCCGAAGTTTGACTCGTCAACAACTGTCTGGGCACTCATGTTCATTGTGGCGGCAGCGCACACGGCTGCGATGATATACTTTTTCATATTTTTTTGTTTTTTTTGAAAGTGAATAATTTGTGTTTTTCAGTCGAGGTCACCGACTTGCAAGGTCATACGGCATTGCCGCTATATCCCCTCCTATGCCACTGGCACAATCGGAAAATAATTATGACTGTTGCAAGAAGGCGAACCTCACATCAAACACTTAAAAAAAATTACATATCCAATGGGGAGGAAAAATGCCCGGAACCCGTCCGCGCGCTTCGACCCCATTGCGGGGGAAGAAGTTATTTCCAAGAACCCATGTAGATATTCTTATAGGTATCGGTAGCAGTCAAACGACCAGCCTCAACCTTTAAGTCATATCTAGATGTATAGACCGAGTAGTGGTTATCGACTACATGATCCTCATCCCAATGCTGAGACTCGGCAAACGAGTAGTCTTTATTAGCCAACTCCTGGGTCCCACGTCCCCAAGTCATCTGGGTGAATTGGTCGGAAGCGATCGTGTTCACCCATGTTCCGTTGAGGTATGTAGCCGAGTTATAGTCATGGTTTGACGTATACTCAAAGTACTCAAAGTGCCACTCGGGACGCTTTGAACCTGCTACTACTACAACGGGGAGGACACCCTGCTCAAAATGCAGGCTCCAAACGTAAACAAACCCGTTATGGTCAACGTTATTGCTTACGGTTTGCTTTGCATCGAGCAGTCTTCCCCATACCGGGGGGAAGAAGGTTTCCTCTTCCGGAGTTGTTGCCTCCTTTATTTTAATGACACCGGGGGCGGTTACGTTCTGTATATTGTTTCCCCAGACGTAACGAAGCACGTCTGAGTACTTATATACCATAAAGTCACCTTCTTTATTACCGGCGCTGAGCACGTCAGCATTGGTAGCATCGAGGGTACAAGCCTCGAATGTGAAGGTTTTACCCTTGTACTCGCAAGAGAAATTATTGGCCTCGCGAGAGGTCCAATGATTCTTCTGCTTTGAGCCACTAAGGGTGACTTCAGCGGACATATCACGGTACTCACGTACCCAAGATGCCTTCGCACCATTTTGTTCCTCGCTGTGGTTCTCCGTGTTAGTCAAGGAAACAACCACGTTAGACGTGGTAAATGTGTTGTCCTTTTCCTCAGAGTTCCAATTCGAGTCACAGTTGACGTTTCTGACGTCAGAGAAGTCGAACTTGACACGCTCAGAAGTTCCGTCACTCATGTCTGTGACGTACTCCAAGTGCCAATCGACACGATTGTCAGTTACGGTCTCGGTGCATTTGCTCTTATCCCATCCCTGGGAGGTCTCATGAGCATTCTCGATCAAGAGGAACACACTTTCGGCAACGTCCTGAGCATAACCCAGATACGAAGTGCTGATTGCGTTGTTCAATCTCTTGGTAGAGTAACCATTGCGCATCTCTGCGTCGTTTACGAGGGTGCTGCGCTCAGCAACCTCGGGAACAATGAAATCGAAAGTAGCCTTCACTCCAAACTGGTTGGAGTATACGGCCTTCTCATGGTAGAACTTGTAATCGGTGTCAACCGGATTCAAGTCACCGTCATTGTTCAAGCGAGCAGAGAACATATCAGTCTTCCCGCTGATGGTAAAGTTACCATCGGTGCGAACTTCAGAGGCGGAACCATTTGCCCAAGGATTGTTATAACGCCAAGTGTAAAGGAAGTTCTTTACAATCTTGTCGTACTCATCCTTGGCAGTCCACCCGCGCTGGAGAATGGTGGACTCGGTCGAACGATGTGTCGACTTATCCTTCATAATCCATTCTATCTCAACGTCACAACGCTCCTCAGTCTCGCTGACGGGAACTCGATTCTGGTCTACCTTCCTGGCGTCTGCAATATCGTTGACGTCCATCTGGTAGACACGAATCGTGTCTCGCAGTTCAATTTCTCCTCCATTCATAGTATATCCGATAACTTCGTAGGGTACTCCCCATACGAACTCTCGGCAGACAGAGTCAGCAACAAACTCTTCAGCACGGGTCCCATATTTAGTGGTTCCCGGAAGGCGGTTAATCGCCTTCAAATACTTCTTCCCTACCTTTACGTAAGGCAGGGTATAGGTCTTTCCGTTTACCGTGTATTCGACACGCTCATCTGCGTTGTCACAATACACAATATTACCATCCTCTACCTGAGAGGTGGTCTTCACGGCATCCTCAAAAACCTTGCGGTTGTTTGAGGAAGACTTTGTCGAAGTATTCACATCGGAGTGCGATGTTCTCTCCAAGGAATAGGCAAGTGCCACGTCCTTGGCGGCAGCGTACTTATCGTGCTCATGAGAACACGACACATGCGCCTTCCCCTTATCGGACAGACCGAGTTCAGAGCCATCAGTGATGACCCAGTTGATATCGGCTTCTGTACCGCGGTTGTCCACGGTAACAGCCATGTTCCAATTCGGGTTTACTTCCGGCTCCGTTTTCGGTTCAGCCGGGCCCTCAGTATTTGAGGTCGCGTTGAGGTGATCACTCAAATCACCGCACGATACACCCATAACTACCATGACCAGCATCATCAGGACGCTGGTGAGGTTAAATTTTTTTACTCTTCCCATATGTATAATGTAATTTTTGTTTGTACTATTCTTGGCGGTTCATCTCCATTGTCATCACTTTGACGGAGAAATGACGTATTACAGCTGAAAACCATACTGCATACGTGCTCCATCATCATGATGACGGAGTATATGAACTGTCAATTTTTCAAACAACAAAATCCAATGAAAACGTATATTAAACAAGTAATCACGTTCTCGATAATAATCGTTAGAAAAATTAACATATATAATTTATAAGCATTATTAACATAGCATGTTTTTTCGGGCTTTGCAACAAAAAAATGCGTGTTTTTGAAAAAATTTTGACAAATGGCGAAAATATTGAGGAGATATTATATTCTTCCGTGCTCGGGGTATGACTATATATCGTATTGACGCAATGCGATGTATTGAGATTCCCACGTCGGCATAAATGCCGCCTCGGAATAACGTGATTCTTCCTCCGGTTCCTCGGAATGACACGTCCGCTCACGTTTCCGTTGCCGGCGACTCCGCACAAAAAAAGGAGCCCCGAACAGGACTCCTTAATGACTCTTTATACCGAGCAGCTATATCAGTAATACTTCCAAGCCAATTCGTTGGTGGTATCTTCGGTACAAGCGTTGGCTGCCCAAGCCACGGACATCGGCATTGCATTAAAGCAAGACAATGCTTTACCGGCTTCACCGGTAGAAGTGCAGTTGTCATATACCTGTGTCCCCAAAGTTTCAGTATTGTTAATCGAGAAGGCAATCAAACCGGAACCGGAAGAAGCATCCCAGTTTTGCGAAGCCAAGTCAACACAAGCTTCCTTCGGAATACCGCCGAATACAATGATGAATGCTTTATGAGCTTTGGTGGCATCATTTTGACCGGAGCCGTTTTCAATAGCGAATCTTGAAGCTGAATAAAGTTTAACCGAGCCGCCGTAAGCGTTGTTCCAATCAGTCCAATCCATTTCATCACCGGCCGTACCGCCCAGCATTTCATCCGGAAATACGTGCGCTTTATACATAAGCGACGGAACGTTGGTTGTAGACTCTGTTGACAAATCCTTATAATTCTTTTGCGAACCGAACAGAATACGTACGTTTGCCACAATGTGGGAAACTTGGTCGATTGTCTTATTTGCTCTGAATTTGGCCATAGCTTTTGAATAACCGGCAATACCGCCTACCGACAAAACGCCGATAATCGCCAACACGCCGAGCATTTCAATCATGGAACGACCTTTTTCGTTTGTTTTCATAATTTTTCTCCTTATAATTAAGTACTTAATAGTCTGCCATTGTGGCATTCTGGGTTTATTATGCCGCGCTTTTTTTTATTTTTCAAGCCCGAAATTGGATATATTACTTTTGGTGTATATGCGGATTCGACTTAAATATGTCGCAACAATTCTTCTCTGGTCAGGTTAAAACCGCTGTCTATCCACATTTGTTCCAAACGGTTGAGCGTCTGGCCGATTTGGCGGTCGCCGCTGATGCCGTTGTTGACAATATCTCGGCCGCGAATCGGGAAAATCGGCACCACCGCGTTTTCAATTTCCGCAAGCAGACGATTGAGCGACGGCGCATCAAAGTCATACATCGCCGCTCCCATCAGAATTTTATCAATGCAAAACTGCTTGCCGTAGCGATAAATAAACTGCATACGCGATTGTTGCGGCATAATATTCTCCGGTCGCAAATCGATTTTAGCCCAACGCACAAACACCTCTTTCTGCTTTTTGGTAAAGCGCAGAGTATCCGCCATATTTTCGGCAGTTGCCGCCTTTGGTTGATACATTACAAACAACCGGCGCAAAAAATTGCCCTCATACTTGATATCGGCTACCAATTTTGCCAAACGGTCAAGCGCGTCCAAATGCTGAGATTTAGGCAGAAAATACGCCAAAATATCGTTATCGTAAATGATTTTCATTGATACGGCGGCATTAGGAGTCACCAAAATTTTAAACAGCTCGTCGCGCACCCGCTCTATGGCAATATTGCGCAACAACCCTTTATATTTTATGCAAGCATCCAGTGCTTCTTTATCCGGCGGAGTTTTGCCGAATCGGGAATAAAAGCGGAAAAAACGCAAAATACGCAAACCGTCTTCTTCTATTCGGTCTTCCGGATTGCCGATAAAACGCACCACGCCGTTTTTCAAATCGGTAATACCGTCATAATAATCAAACACATTGCCGTGCAAATCGGCATATACGGCATTGATGGTCAGGTCGCGCCGCGCCGCATCGGCACTCCAATCATCGGTAAATACAATTTCATATTTACCCTGCTCGTTTTTGACACTGCGTCTGAGTGATGCAACTTCCAAAATTCTGTTATCCGCCACCACGCCGACCGTTGCCTGTTTTAAGCCCACCGGAACAGTTTTAAGCCCGTTATTCTGACAAGCTTCAATTAATTCGTCCGGCGATAAATCGGTGGCCAAGTCCAAGTCGAATCCGCTTAATCCGGCCAAAGTATCACGCACCGCACCACCGACAAAACGGATGGTACCGCCATGTTCCTCCACCGCTTGAAACAAGCTGCCGATTTTAGCCGATTTGGCGATTTTTGACATATCCAAATATTCAGGTATGAACATAGCTTTAAAAAACCCCTTGTTATTTTTAGGAAATTTTAATAGTTTATATACACTTTTTTTATATAATCCAAGTAAATTTTAATAAAAAGGGATAAATAGATGTTAAAATATTTTTTAGTACTCGTCGGTTTATTGATTTCGGCAACGGCTCAGGCGGCCAATCAGCCGCAGCTTTTGGGTGAATACGGCGACTGGACCGCGTGGACTTATAACGATCGCGGCAATGTGATTTGCTATATGGCTTCCAGCCCGAAAAAAGATGAAGGCAAATATACCAAACGCGGCGATATTTATACGGTGGTTACCCATCGTCCGTCCGAAAAATCATTTGATGAAGTCAGTTTTGTGGCAGGATATGTATATAATCCGAAAGCACATCTGGTAATAAAAATCGGCAACGAAGTATTTCGTAATACCTTTACCGAAGGCGATAAAGGCTGGATGGTCAATCACGCCGAAGACCAAAAGTTGGTTACGGCCATGAAACGCGGCGAGCGTATGATTGTCGACGGCCAATCGAGCCGCGGCACCGCCACCAAAGATACTTATTCACTTAAAGGATTTACCAGTGCATATCAGGCAATTTCCGCCAAGTGCAAGAAAAAATAATCATGGCTAAAACAGAACTCATCGGACTGAGTAAAGACGAATT